>JBCBSH010000296.1:0-4391 GCA_039819285.1 Pseudomonadota bacterium | reverse complement strand
TGGCTCTTGTCGTCGGAAGATTCGTTGATCGGAATGCGGATCTTGCCGCATGGGCTGGTCATGGCCTTTGACTTCAGGCCGGTCAGCTTGCCCTCGATGTCGAAGTAGCGGATCTCACGGAAGTTGAACAGCCGCTCGTAAAAGCCGGCCCAGACATCCATGCGGCCGCGCCAGACATTGTGCGTCAGATGGTCGACATAGGTTAGCCCGGCATCATCGAAATCATTGTCGGCCGCATCCGCCAGCGGCACGAAATCCACATCATAAATGGTGCCCCGATCGCCATAACGGTCGACCAGATAGATCAGGCTGCCGCCGATGCCTTCGATGGCCGGGATGTTCAGTTCCATGGGCCCGGCGGCGCTGGGCACGGGCTTGGCCCCCAGCTTGATGGCCCGTTCGTAGGCGTAGGCCGCGTCGGCGACGCGGAAGGCCATCGCACAGGCGCTGGGACCGTGAACCTTGGCGAAGGCCTGGGCGAAACTGTCAGGCTCGGCGTTGATGATGAAGTTGATCCCGCCTTGCCGATAAAGCGTGACGTCCTTCGAACGGTGCTTGGCGACCGCCCTGAAGCCGAGGGTCCGGAACAGGTCCGCCAGCTCTTGTGGGTTGGGGGCGGTGTATTCGACGAACTCGAACCCGTCGGTTCCCATCGGGTTTACATCGTCAATCGGTCGACCGCTTAGCATGGCCATGAGTCATCCTCCCGGGTTTTGGAAACACTGCATAACTATGTGGGAGCAGAATCGCACGCTATCGACGGCGGATCCGCGCAAAGTACGGCACGATATAGCGCTATACTGCGTGATTCATGTAAACAGATGTGATATTCTGCGTGATTATGGCGTTGACTTCTCTCGACCGCTTCGATCGGCGTATCCTGGTGGCGCTGCAGGACAATGCACGCATGTCCAACGTGGCTTTGGCGCGGCGGGTCAACCTGTCCGCATCGCAGTGCGCGCGCCGGCTAAAGGCACTGGAGGGGCGCGGCGTTATTCGTGGTTTCAACGCCCGGCTTGACCTGGCGTCCGTCGGCATCGGGGTGACGGCATTCGTCACCGTGACCATGGAGAAACATGGGCAGGTGCAAGCCGAGGCCTTTCACGACGCGGTCCAAGACGTGGACGAGGTTTTGGAATGCCAACTGGTCACTGGTGATGGGGATTACTTACTGCGCGTTGTCGCGACGGACCTGACGGCCTTTTCCGCCCTGATGACCGACCGGTTGATGCGCTTGCCAGGCGTCGCCAATCTGCGCTCAAGCATCGCCCTGACCCAGATCAAGGCGTCTGCGCGACTGCCGATCGAGACCGGCTTGGAGTGAGCGGCCCATGACCACCAGCGACGATTTCTCGACCGATAATCTCGACAGGGCCTTTTCCGCCGTCTGGCGGATGTTGGGCGAGGGGGTCTCGAATCGGCGCTCTATCTTTCACACGCCGGCCCTGGTCAGTGTTGGCCTGGACGGCTGGCCAAAGGCGCGAACCGTCGTCTTGCGGTCGGTCGATCGCGAGAACGCAACGCTGCGCTGCCACACCGATCTACGCTCGCCGAAGGTGGCTGAACTTGAGGGCAACCCGAGGGTCGGGGTGCTGGCGTACGATCCTGGGCAGAAGCTTCAGGTTCGCTTGCAGGGTACGGCCACGATCAACACAAGCGGTGAGATCGCGGATGGCGCCTGGGCCGCATCAACCCTCTGGGCCCGTCGCTGTTACGCCGCGCCGCTTGCCCCCGGCACAAGAACCGACGCGCCCTATAGCAATCTGACCGAGGCCTTGGTGGCTCGACAACCAACGGAGGAAGAGGCAGAGGGCGGTCGCGGCAACTTCGCGGCCATCACCGTCGAGGTCGTCCGAATTGACTGGCTCTATCTGTTGGCCACTGGCCACAGCCGCGCGCTGCACGTTCGCGACGGCGCGGAATGGACCCACTCCTGGCTGGCGCCCTAGTTGGTTGCGGGCACCTCCGCCGCCTCGAAGGCGTCCGTGAAGCCATCGAGAGATACGGGAATCGAGATGCGACGACCCGACAGCTCGGCGACGATGACGCGCATCTCGGTGCCGGACTGCATGGCCGACAGCATGGCCTCGTCCAACGGCGCGCGCACGCGGCAACCATCGGCGGCGCAGTTTACATAGTCGAACTCGGCCGGCCAGCCGCCGTCGATCCTGATCGACATGCCCTCGGCCAGCGAGACCCCGAGCGGCGCGATGAGGATGGCAACCGCCGCGTTTTCCTCTGCACCGTGGCCGACCGCAATATGCAGAAGTCGCTGTTCCGATTCGGTCAGAAACAGGTTGCGATAAGCCTCGCAGACCGAGGCGACATCATCCTCGCCGGAACACCTCACGAGCCATTCGCCGTGCACGTCCGGGTTGCTGGTCGTCGGATAGCTCGCTTCGGTTCCCTCGTCCGCGCCCGCATCCTGCGCCGAGACCTCCGGCCCCACGCCGATTGCGGCCGCCAGGCTGACAAAGATGCCGGCAGCGAGCGCCAACAGAGCAACGCGGGGTGTCAGACGAACACGCATGGGTCCTATCTCCAAGTGGGGTCGACGCGAATGCGCATAGCATACTCTTTTCAGTTTGCCATACCTATGGTGCTCCCGACGGCCTGGCGCAGCGCGACGATCGGCGTGTCGCGATGCCGGCTCGGGTGCACCCGGTTGGTCAGCAAAGCCCAGGCCACGCCCTTTGACCAGTCGATCCACAGCCCGGTGCCGGTAAAGCCGGTATGACCGATCGTTTCGGGCGAGCAGGTGTTGCCCCCGGACCAATCCGGGTGGGCAACCTGCCAGCCCAAGGCACGGTCTGATGTCGCTGGCGCGCGCATCTCGGCCAAGGCGTCCGCATCAAGTACCGTTCCCGCCATCAGGCCGCGCGCGAAGCCCAGAACGCCATCGATCGTGCCGAACAGCCCCGCATGGCCGGCAAGCCCGCCCAGCGCGAAGGCGTTCTCGTCGTGCACCTCGCCGCGAATCAGCCGTTCGCGCCACTGGCACTGCTCGGTCGCGGCGCACAGTGACGGGGCCGGTGCCGCCGTCAGTCCCGGGCCGAGTTCGAACGCGCTGAGTTTGGCGCCCGTCAGCCGTTCCACCAGAATGCCCAGCAGCATGAAGTTCAGGTCTGAATAAACGGGTTCGCCCAGCGGCCAGACATGCTGCAACAGATAGGCCTTCAGCGTCGCCGGAGGTGCGCCCAGCGTGTAAAGCGGCGCCCAGGCCGGCAGCCCCGATTGATGCGACAAGAGGGACCGCACTGTGCAAGCGCGCGCCGGCGCGTGCGTGTGAACCTGGTTCATATCGGGCAGGTAGTGGGCGATCGGCTGGTCAAGGTCGACCGCGCCCGCGCCGGCAAGCGCCATCACCGCCGATGTTGTCAGCACAACCTTGGTCAGGCTCGCCAGATCGAAGATCGTGCCGCGGACCAACGGCTCCGGCGCCGGCAGCCAGGTGGCAACGCCGCGGAAACGAACCTGGGTTTCGCCGGTTGCGTCAACGATGCCCAGGGCGGCACCCGGCAATTTTGCCGAATCAAGGGCCTGTTTGACCGGTGCGAAGGCCTGGTCCGCCAGCTCTTCCAAGGGCGTCATCGGCCCCAACCGCCGCTGTCAATGGTGCACACCGTCCACGCCGGACGACGCTTTCTTGTTGGAATCATGATGGTTCTGAGACTTTTCTCAACAAGCGCTTCGGTCAACCTTGATTTTGACATCGGTGTGATTTCTATTGGCGCCCATCGGCCCCTTGAGTGACGCGGAGCTTGGGACGGGTGACACGATCGATCCTTGGAAAGCCGGCGGCGCCCGTCGGCCTTTTTGCCGGCTTGGCCCTGTTTTTTGCGGCGATCGTTCTGACGCCGATCGCTGCTTCATTCGCCCAAACCAACGATCGTGGCCTGCCGGGCGACCGCACGGGCGATGGCGTCTTCACCATTGCCGTCTTCGGCGACAGCATGGCGGACGGTATCTGGACCTCGCTTTATCGGGCGCTGCAGCGCGACGACAGGTTCGAGGTGCTGCGGCGCACCCGCGCCTCCACCGGCATCGCGCGGCCTGACTATTATGACTGGCAGGCCCAGCTGGAGCAGTTTTTGCGCGACGACCCGATCGACGCCGCGGTGTTTTCCATCGGACTGAACGATATGCAGTCTGCGGTTCTTCGCGAGGGTGGGCATCACGACTTTCGCACGCCTGAGTGGGACCAAACCTATCAGGAACGGGTCGCCGCACTGATGGAGACCCTGCGCCAGAACGGGGTGCCGACCTTCTGGATCGGTCTGCCGATCATGCGCAGTGGCACCTACTCCGGCAACATCGCCCATCTGAACGGCTTCTTCGAGCCGCTGGCCGCACAGCACGGCGCCACCTACATCCCCCTGTGGGAATTGTCC
>JBCBSH010000295.1:0-4457 GCA_039819285.1 Pseudomonadota bacterium | reverse complement strand
AACCGGCCAATGGCGGCGACTTGCGCACGGGCGAGACCGTCGCGCTGGGCTATGTCGACCAGAGCCGTGACACGCTGGCCGGCACCGCCACGGTCTGGGAGGAGATCTCAGGCGGCCAGGACGAGATCGACCTCGGCAAGCGCAAGATGCAAAGCCGCGCTTATGTCGGCGCCTTCAACTTCAAGGGTGCGGACCAGCAAAAGAAGGTCGGCCAGCTATCGGGCGGTGAGCGCAACCGCGTCCATCTGGCCAAGATCCTGAAATCGGGCGCCAACGTCATTCTGCTCGACGAGCCGACGAACGATCTGGATACCGAGACGCTGAGTGCCTTGGAGGAGGCGCTGTTGGCCTTCCCCGGCTGCGCCGTCGTGATCAGCCACGATCGCTTTTTCCTGGACCGCATCGCGACCCACATCCTGGCCTTCGAAGGCGACAGCCAGGTGGTCTGGTTCGAGGGCAATTACGAGGATTACGAGGCCGACAGAAAGAGGCGGCTGGGCGAAGACGCCACCCAGCCTCACCGCATCAAATACAAGCCGCTCACGCGTTGAGGGCTCGGCGCTAGCCGCTGGCTTGGTTGACGTTGTCCTGCATCAGGTTCAACAGCGCGTCGATCGAGCCGCCATTGCGCTGGATGATCGAGGAAAACTCGCTGCGCTGGGTGGCGGCCATGCTGACCCCTTCGATCACCACGTCCAAAATCTTGTAGGTGCCGCCGCCATAGTCACGGACCCGCCAGTCGACCGCGATCGGTGGCGCACCGCCGGTCTGGATGATCTGCGACTGCACGATCACGTCGCTGTCACCATCGGCCCGGCTGCCGTCGATCTGGAAGGTCTGGCCCACATCATAGCCGACGAAGCGGCGGGTGTAGGTCCGCACCACCATCTCTGTGAACAGGTCGGTATAGGTCGTTTGCTGGCTGGGCGTGGCCTGGTTCCAGTACCGGCCCAGCACGAACCGTCCGATCGTCGGCATGTCGAAGTTCTGGATGAACAGTGGCCGTAACTGCGGCAGCGCCTGATTAAAGGTCGGGTCGCTGCTCAGCACCGCCAGCGTGTTATCGCCCAAGGTTTGCATGAAGCTTCTCGCGGCGGCCTGGTCGGCCTCCGCTACGGCCGTGCGCACCAGACCGGTTGCGCCAAGGGCCAGCATCATAGCCGCGATCAGTCCGCAGAACGTGCGACGGTTCATGCCTTGCTCCACCTTCGCTGATGACAAGTTGAGTATTCGGCCACTACGGCGAAACGAAGTCGTCGGCCCCGGGCAGGTCGCCGCCGCCGCTTGGTGCGCCCGGCGAGATGAACTCGTCGGCGCCCGGCGCGTCGGAACTGGCCTCCGCCTCTGCCTCGCTGTCGCGGATCTGCGCGTTGCGGAACTGCTGATAGATCGAGCGGACGGAGGCGTAGTAGTCCAGCGAAGACGCCCGGATATCCTCGATCGTATCCAGATTGCGCGCGCGCGCGTCGATTGCGGACAGAACGCTGCGGCCGACAATGAACCAGATGCCATCTTCGTGTTGCGCCGCGATGATGTCGAACGGATCGGCATAGGCGTCGACCGCGGTGCCGACGGCGTCGCGGAAGTTGGACGGGCCCAGGAAGGGGATCACCAGATAGGGGCCTTCCTCGACGCCCCAGACCGCCAGCGTCTGGCCGAAATCTTCGTCCTGGAACTCGTAGCCGTTCAATTCGGCAATATCGACAAGCCCGCCGACACCGGCGATGGAATTGATGAAGAAGCGCGCGGCGGCGTTCTCCGCGCCGTCCCAATCGCCCTGCAGCACTTCGTTGGCGAAGATGACGGGCGTGCGCAGGTTGCGCAGGAAGTTCGTCACCCCCTCTTGCAGCGGCGGCGGCACGATCTCGGCATAGCCGCGCGCGACAGGCTCCAGGATGACGTCGTCAACCGCCGTATTGAAATCGAAAATGACCCGGTTAACCGGCTCCAGCGGGTCGTAGACCTCTCCCGCGTCCGCAACCTGGGCCTGCGGTGCGGCACAGCCCACGGTCATGCCGCACAGCAATCCTGCGGCCGTCGCGCGCGCGCCCCGGCGCATGAGGTGTCGGGTGCGATGTGTCATGCCTGCTCTCAATCCAGCCCGCGATTCACTGATCTTTCAGGACATTACCGTTCGCCTGAGTGCGGCGGCAACTCTAGAGCCAATCGCAACAGTGTCTAGCTTATCCGTCCGTTTTGGGGTGTGGCGATGATCACAATGAACAAAAGAGGCGATCTGAAGGGCATTGGCGGCAAGAATGTGTCGATGCCTGCCAGGCAAATCGAGCCATGCGTGACCAATACGATCTTTCATAAACATATCTTTATATTTTTCTGGAAATCATATCCATGTTGCCGTAAGACTCGCGCTCCTTCGACAGCAAGACGGGGCTGCCGACATGGACATGTTGCTGAATGGCCTGAAGGCCGCCGCCGAACCGACGCGCTTGCGTGTTTTGGCTCTTTGTGCCGATGGCGAACTGACGGTCAGCGAACTGACCCAGATCCTCGGCCAAAGCCAGCCGCGCGTTTCTCGACATTTGAAGCTGCTGTGCGATGCGGGCTTGTTGGAGCGTCATCGCGAGGGTACCTCGGCCTATTTCCGGCTGGCCGATCGGGACCAGGGTGGGCGGCTTGCCGAAGCACTGACCGCGCTGCTGCCCGCCGACGACAGTCAGGTTCTTTCAGACCGGGTGCGACACGATGCGATCCGGCGCGCGCGGGCCGAACGCGCGGCTGCGTACTTCCGGGCAAACGCCGATCATTGGGATGAACTGCGCCGCATGCATGTGGACGACGAGAGGGTCGAACGCGCCGTGTGCGATGCTCTGCCTGTTGAGCGGGTTGGCAACCTCGTCGATCTCGGCACCGGCACCGGGCGCATGCTGGCGATCACGGCGGACCGTGCCGATCGGGCGGTCGGCATTGACCAGTCCCGCGAAATGCTGGCCCTGGCCCGCGCCGGTTTGGACCGGGCGGGTCTGAGGCACTGCCAGGTGCGCCAGGGCGATGTTCTGGCGCTGCCCTTGGCGGCCGCCAGCGTGGACGTCGCGATCATGCACCAGGTCTTGCATTACATCGACCGGCCTGCCGAGGCGCTGGCCGAGGCGGCCCGCGTCCTGAGGCCGGGCGGCCGACTGCTGATCGCCGATTTCGCCCGCCATGATTTGGATGGTTTGCGCGAGGATCACGCCCATCGCTGGCTGGGGTTCGACCTTGCGGATATGAAACGATGGCTCGCCGAAGCCGGCTTCGACACAGCCGACCCCCTGGCCCTGCCGGGCGACCGATTGACCGTGCTGCTGTGGAACGCAAAACGCCGCCAAAGCGCGGAACTGAAGCCGTTGCCCCGCGTCACGGCAACGCCCGAACCCAACCTGCGCGACAGCGGAGAGGTTGCCTGAGCCATGTCCAAGACCGTTGCCGCCACCAGCCGCGAACCGATCGTCAGCTTTGAGTTCTTTCCGCCCAAGACATCGGGCATGGAGACGACGCTGGCGGCCACCATGGAACGGCTGGCGCCGCTGCACCCCGACTTCGTCTCCGTGACCTATGGTGCGGGCGGATCGACGCGCGAGAAGACGTTGGATACGATCGAAAGGATCAAGCGCGATACCACGCTGCAGGTGGCGGGCCATCTGACCTGCGTCGGCGCGCCGCGTGACAAGATCGACGCGATCGCGCACCGGTATTGGGACATGGGCGTGCGCCACTTGGTCGCCCTGCGCGGCGACCTGCCCGACACGGATGTCGCCTACCAGCCCCGCCCCGACGGCTATGCCTACGCTGCCGATCTGGTCGCGGGCCTCAAACGGGTCGCCGGTTTTGAGATCAGCGTCGCCGCCTATCCGGAGGTGCATCCGGCGGCGAACAGCCCAGCGGCCGACCTGGAGAATTTGAAGCGCAAGGTGGATGCAGGGGCCGACCGGGCCATCACCCAGTTCTTCTTCAACAACACCGTCTTTTTGCGGTTTCGCGATCGGGTCGCGGCCGCCGGCATCGATGTGCCCCTGGTGCCAGGCATCCTGCCGATCAGTAACTTCGCGCGCGCCAAGACGTTTGCCGAGATGTGCGGCGCCAGCGTTCCCGCCCGCATGCACACGCTGTTCGACGGGCTCGACGACGATCCGGAGGCGCGCCAGCGACAGGCCGTGGCGGTGGCCGCCGAACAGTGTCTGGACCTGCGCCGGCATGGCGTCGACGAGTTCCATTTTTACACGCTCAACCGCGCCGAGCTGACCTTGGCGGTGTGCGCGGCGCTGGGCCTGCGCGCCAAAACCACCAACGTTGCCGCTTGATCGGTACCCGACCGCAAGACATGCCAGAGGATCGCCGCCTTGCCGCACATTCTTGATGTCCTGAACGAACGCGTTCTCTTGAACGATGGCGCCATGGGCAGCCGCGTTCAGGCGATCGACTTGGATATCGATGCCGACTATCTGGGCCAGGAGAACTGC
>JBCBSH010000294.1:0-4479 GCA_039819285.1 Pseudomonadota bacterium | reverse complement strand
GAAGCGAACCAACCCTGGCACTGGGTCGTGATCCCGGCCATCGGCATCGCCATGGGCGAGATCTTCTATTTGAAGGAACTGGCGGCCGATTGCGCCGAGGACGGGGTTTACGAGTTCTTCTTCTCCGCCCCGCCGCTGCACATGCCGGGCGCGTGCGGCTCGCCGATCAACCCCCAGGCGATCAAATAGAGTCTTCGAGCAACGGCCAGCCCGGCCTCTTCCGGGGCGATTGTTCGGCGTGCGACAAAAAGCCGTCGGTGGTGCCAACGCGTGGCCAAACGCGGCAGTGCTAAACTGTTCGTGAAAAAATCATTACAGAGCATTGTGGACCGCGTCAGGGGGACGCTATATCTGTTTGACTGACAATAACTTCTTTGTCGAATAGGTAGCGTATGCAACCGACGGACACCTCCGACCCCGAATACTTTCACAAGGTGGTCGATTGCCAGTGGGCCTGCCCCGCCCACACGCCGGTGCCGGAGTACATTCGACTGATCGCCCAGCGTCGCTATGCCGACGCCTTCATGATCAATTGGGAATCAAATGTTTTCCCCGGCATTCTTGGGCGTACGTGCGACCGGCCGTGCGAGCCGGCCTGCCGGCGTACGCGCATCGAGGAAAAGCCGGTCGCGATCTGCCGGTTGAAGCGTGTCGCCGCCGACTACAAGGGTGACATCGACCATCGGTTGCCGACCGTGCCCAGCATGAAGAACGGCAAGCGGATCGCCCTGATCGGCGCCGGCCCCGCCTCGCTGACGGTAGCCCGTGACCTTTTGCCGCTCGGCTATTCCTGCGTGCTGTTCGAGAAGGACCCAAAGGGCGGCGGCCTGATGCGGACCAACATCCCGACCTTCCGCCTGCCGACCGACGTTCTCGACGAGGAGGTCGAGCGCATCCTGGAAATGGGCGTCGAACCGCGTTTCGGTGAAGAGATCACCAGCTTGGCCAGCGTCTTGAACGAGGGCTACGACGCCGTCTTCATCGGCACCGGCGCGCCGCGCGGCAAGGATATGAAGGTCCCCGGCCGGGCCGAGGCGTCCGCGAACATCCATATCGGCACCGACTTTCTGAAATCGGTCGCCTTCAAGCATACCGACACCATCGGCAAGCGGGTCGTGGTCATCGGCGGCGGCAATACGGCGATGGATTGCTGCCGAACCGCGCTGAGGCTCGGGGCGGAGCAGGTCACGGTCACCGTGCGCAGCCCGCGCGCGGACATGAAGGCGTCGGATTGGGAGATCGAGGACGCCGAACGCGAGGGCATCCCGATCCTCGACAACCACGCGCCGAAGGAGTTCGTGGTTGAGGACGGTCGATTGACCGCGGTCATCTTCGAAAAGATGCGCGCGGAGTACGATCAGAACGGCAAACGGACCTTGCTGCCGACCGGCGAGCCGCCCGTGGTGCTGCCCTGCGACGACGTGCTGATGGCGATTGGACAGGACAACGCGTTTCCCTGGATCGAGCGGGACTTGGGACTGGCCTTCGACGATTGGGACATGCCGGTGGTCGATCGCAAGACCTTTCAATCGACCCTGCCAACCGTATTCTTCGGCGGCGACGCGGCCTGGGGGCCGGAGAACATCATCTGGGCCGTGGCCCATGGCCACCAGGCGGCGATTTCGATCGATCTCCATTGCCGGGGCGAGGCACTGACGGAGCGGCCGCCGCCAACGACCAATCTGGTCAGCCAGAAAATGGGCATCCACGAATGGTCGTACGACAACGCCATCTCGCACGACCGGCGGGTGCCGATGCCGCACGCGGATCTGAAGCTGGCGTTGAAGGAACTGACGGTCGAAGCCGAGCTTGGCTATGACGAGCGGCTGGCCTTCGACGAGGCCATGCGGTGTTTGAACTGCGACATCCAGACCGTGTTCGCCGAACCCCTGTGCATCGAGTGCGATGCCTGCGTCGACATCTGTCCGGTCGATTGCATCAATTTCACGCAAAACGGCGACGAGACAGATTTGCGCGAACGCCTGCGCGTCCCGGCGCAAAACCTTGACCAGGACCTCTACGTGTCCGATGTGCTGAAGACCGGACGTGTGATGGTGAAGGACGAGGATATGTGCCTGCATTGCGGCCTGTGCGCTGAGCGATGTCCGACCTCGGCCTGGGATATGCAGAAATTCACCTATTGGGACAGCCAAGCCCAACCGGCACCGGTGCACGCCAATGCCGCCTAGCCCCGTGTTCAACGAGTTCGTTCTGAAGTTCGCGAACGTTAACGGTTCGGGGTCGGCCAGTGCCAACCTGCTGTGCGCGAAGGCCCTGTTCCGCATGGGCCTGCCGGTCGCGCCGAAGAACATCTTCCCGTCCAACATCCAAGGCATGCCGACCTGGTACGAAATCCGGGTCAGCGAGGCCGGACACCTGGCGCGGCGCGACGGCGTCGACGTCATGGTGGCGATGAACCCGCAGACGTATGACGAGGATGTGGCGTCCCTGGTTCCGGGCGGGACCTTGGTCTACGACGACACCTGGCCGCGCGACTTTGGCCGGGACGACATCAACGTCATCGGCATTCCGCTGGCAAGGATGAGCGCGGAGAAGTATGCCGACCCGAGGCAGCGTCAGCTTTTCAAGAACGTCATCTATCTGGGCGCGCTGGCCCGGCTGATCAGCATCGACGTCCGGGTCATCCACGACCTAATCGGTGAACAGTTCAAGGGCAAACCCAAGCTGATCGAGCCGAACCTGGCGGCCCTCGGGCTTGGCTGGGATTATGCTGACGAGAACGTTACGAAGCCGCCAGCGGTTCAAGCACGAACAGCCGACGGGAATGCCGGCAAGATCATGATCCAGGGCAACGAGGCGGCGGCCCTGGGCGCCCTTTATGCCGGCGCAACGGTCGCCTCTTGGTATCCGATCACGCCCTCGACCTCGTTGGCCGAGGCGTTTGAAAAGCATGCGCTCAAGTTCAGGCGCGACCCGGACGGCAAGTTGCGCGCCGCCATCATCCAGGCCGAGGACGAGTTGGCCGCCGTGGGCATGGCGGTCGGCGCCAATTGGAATGGCGCCCGCGCGTTCACGGCCACGTCCGGCCCCGGCATCTCGTTGATGAGCGAGTTCATCGGGCTGGCCTATTTTGCCGAGATCCCGCTGGTCATTTTCGACATTCAGCGCGGTGGGCCGTCGACGGGCATGCCGACACGCACCCAGCAGTCGGACGTGCTGGCCTGCGCCTACGCCTCGCACGGCGACACGCGCCATGTCCTGCTGTTTCCGGCCGATCCCGGCGAGTGCTTCACCCTGTCGGCCGATGCATTCGATCTCGCCGACCGTTTGCAAACGCCGATTTTCGTCATGAGCGATCTGGACATCGGCATGAACGACTGGGTTGTCGATGCCCTGACCTGGGATGATGCGCGACGGCCGGATCGCGGCAAGGTCCTGGACTCCGAAGCCCTGGAAGCGGTCAGCGATTTCGGCCGCTATCGCGATGTCGACGGTGACGGCATTCCGTACCGCACGATCCCGGGCGTACACGCCGAAAAGGGGGCCTTTTTCACGCGCGGCACATCCCATACCGATACCGGCGGTTACACCGAGGACGGGACGATCCATGCCGCGAACCTGGCCCGTATCGCGCGGAAGTTCCTGACCGCGACGGCAATGGTGCCAAAGCCGGCGATCAACACGACAGGCGCCACGTCGCGCATCGGCATCATCAATTACGGCTCGACCGATCCGGCCGTGCGCGAGGCGATCGCCAACCTCGCCGCCAACGGGCACATGATCAATCACATGCGCATCCGTGCGTTCCCGTTCAGCGACGAGGTCAGGGAATTTGCCGATCGACATGATCACCTGTTTGTGGTCGAGCAGAACCGCGACGGCCAGATGCGCCATCTCTTGATCGCCGAGGCCGACATCGAGGCCGAGAAGCTGGTGCAGGTGACGAACTATGACGGCATGCCGCTAACCGCCGCCTTCGTCGAGGACGCCCTTACCGGCGTGCTTGAGGGTGGCTGGCAGGTGTCGGCAGCCGAATGAGCCGGGTGAGACCTCCATCATGACCCATCTTACCAAACCGCGATTTCATCACCCCAACCTGCCCGTCAACGGCGTCGGACTGACGCGACGCGACTATGAAGGGGTGGTGTCGACCCTGTGCGCCGGCTGCGGCCACGATTCGGTGACGGCGGCGATTATCGAGGCGTGCTTCGAGCTCGATATCGAGGCGCACAAGGTCGCCAAGGTCTCAGGCATCGGCTGCTCGTCGAAGACGACCAACTATTTCTTGAGCCGGTCGCATGGTTTCAACAGCGTCCACGGCCGCATGCCGTCCGTTGCCACGGGTGCTAATCTGGCCAATGGCGATCTCGTCTACATCGGCGTCTCCGGCGATGGGGACACGGCATCCATTGGGCTGGGTCAATTCTGCCACGCGATCCGGCGCGGGCTGAACATGGTCTATATCGCCGAAAATTGCCCCTTGGTCAGGCCATAGGTGCCGTTGTTCTCGACGATATA
>JBCBSH010000293.1:0-4490 GCA_039819285.1 Pseudomonadota bacterium | reverse complement strand
GGGCGCGCTGGAAGGCGTGCTGGCACGGTTCGAATTCATTGGCCAGCATGGCGTTTTCAATCGAAGCGTAGATCTCCTGCGGGTCGGTGCCCGTGTTCACGGTCTGCACGATCTCGATGCCCGGATAGGCGCCCAGCGCCTCACGCGCGCCGGTCTCACGGTCGATCGACCATTGGGCGGCGGCGTCCAAGGTCGTGATGATGACCACGCCGTTTTCGTCCAGAACCGAGCCCATCAGGGCGCCGGCTTCGCGGCCGGACTGCACCAGATCCTGGCCGGCGAAAACCAGCCGTTCGCTTTCCGGGTTGTCGGTGTTGTAGGTCACGACGGGAATGCCGGCCTCGATCACCCGGTTGATCAGCGGCGCCAGGGCGTCGGTGCTGACGGATGAGATTGCCAGCCCGTCCATGGTGTCCATCAACGTCTCGATCTCGCTGATCTGCGCGTCGGCATCGGCGCCGACCGGCCCCATGAAGACCGCGTTCACCGCGAGCTCTTCCGACGCCCGAAACACTCCGCTGCGAATGAACGGCGCGAATTCGTTGGAGACGTCGTGATAGGAGACGTAGATGTTGAGCTGGTCGCCACTGGCGACGGCCTCGGCGATGCGATCGGCCAAGGCGAAATCCGCCACGTTGACGCCGTCCTGTGCCTGGGCGGCGCCGATCGGAAGTTGGAGCAGCAGTGCCGTTACGGCAGCGGTTGCAAACAGTTTTGTCGATCTCATCTTGCCCTCCCTTTGGTGCGGTGAGTTGATGGTTATTCGGTTCCGCCGCTCGTCACCGCGCACGCCGGCCGGCGGTCCATTTGTCGATCGCGACGGCCACGATGATGACCAGACCGATCATGAGTTCCTGAAAGAAAGGCGAGATGCCCAGCAGCACCAGGCCGTTTCTGAGCACGCCGATGATCAGGACGCCGAAGATGGTGCCCAGGATCGTGCCCTCGCCACCGGACAACGACGCACCGCCGACGATCGTGGCGGCAATCACGTCCAGCTCAAGGCCCAGGCCGGTGCGGCCGGCCTGGCCGCTGGGCAAAAAGGCCATGCTGAGAATGCCGGCCAGGGCCGCCAGCAGGCCCATGACGATGAAGGCGCAGATCTTGACCGCGTTGACCGGCATGCCGGAAACCCTGGCGGCCTTAGCATTGCCGCCGACGGCGAAGATCCGAAAGCCGAAATTCGTGTTGGACAGGACCAGCCAGGCGATCAGCGCGACCACAATGAAAAAGACCAGCTGCATCGGGATCGTGCCGAACAGATAACCCTGGCCAATGAATTCGAACCGTGCCAGCACGCCTTCCAGCGCGCCCTGCCGTTCGTTCACCGTCACGGGCTGGCCGTCGGTGATGACCAGCGCCAGGCCGCGCACGACGCTGAGCATGCCCAAGGTGGCGATCAGCGACGGGATGCGGCCGTAGGTGGACAGCACGCCGTTGACCAGACCGATCGCCAAGCCCACGGCAAGGCCGCCGGTAATCGCCGGCACCAGGGCCCATTGTTCGACGATCAGCATGCCCGTGGTCAGGCCCGATAAGGCGTAGGTCGAACCGACGGAAAGGTCGACCTCGCCGGAAATCAAGACGAAGGTCATGCCCACCGCCATGATCCCCAGCAGGGAGACCTGGCGGCCGACATTCAGCAGGTTTTGCGAGGTGAGAAAGGCGTCCGTCGTCAGCGACAGCAGGAAGCACATCAGCAACAGGGCGAGGAAAATGCCGGTCTCGCGCGCCAGCATCATGCGGCGGAGATAGCCGCCAACCCCGACCGAGGCCGACCTCGCCTGACTTCGCACGCCGATGCCCCCTTCAGGCTGCATTCATGAAGCTGCCGGCGGCCACCGGCCTCAGCTCTTCATAATTGCCATAGTCGCGCACGCGCTTAAACGGTGCGTTCTCGACCGCGTTGTACGAGCAAATATAGCCCCAGCGATAAGTGTCGCTGCGGTTGGCATCCGACCGGTGCAGCAGGTTGCAGTGGAAGACCAGGGCATCGCCCGCCTCCATCTCGACATAGCGGAGCGCGTAGCGATCCAGCGCTGCCTGAAGGTATTCCGGGTCGACGTTGGTCTGCCCATCTTCCCTTATGTGGTTCAGACGGCCGAGCCGATGGGTGTCGGGCATGACCTGGAGGCAGCCATTCGCCGCCGTCGATTTATCCAAAGCGATCCAGATGCTCAGCATCTCCGGCGCCAGGCAGCCATACTGATGCCAATAGCCAAAATCCTGATGCCATTCCCAGGCCCCGCCCTCGCCCGGCTGTTTCATGGTCATCTTGTGACTGTAGAGATAGATGTCCTTGCCGATCACGCCGCGTGCCAACCCTACCAGGCGTTCGTCGCGCGCCAGCAGGCCGTACTGATCGTCGGCGGCCGTGTTCCACATCTTCAAGAGGGTCTTGTTGCCCTCCTGATCGCCCTTCTCCATAACCGCCTGATTGGCGGCCTCTGCCTCAAGCTCGCGCCGCGCATGAGCGCGAAACTGGTCGACCTCCACCGCCGACAACAGGCCGGGACGGACAAAAAAGCCGTTGCGTTCGAACTGGTCGGTTTCGGCTGGTGTCGGCTCAAGCATCGCTGTCGCCCCTTTTTGAAAGTGAGAGCGGTCCTTGACGCTAGGCAATCTCGCGGGTGTCAGGAATGGACGAACCAGACTTCTTTTTGTATAAAACGCGCATGGCCGAAGCCCCATCAACCTCCGTCTTCTTCGAGGATCATCACTATTTTCCGGCCGCCGGCTGGACGCGTAGCTGCTTCACGATCCTGCGCGCCGGAAGGGTCGCGGCCGCGCCCGACTATGCGATCGCTCGGCCCAGCTATCCTGGACAAGACCTGTTGTTTTGCGTTTCGGGCGCGGGCTTTATCCTGTCGGAGGGCGAACGGCACGCGGTCGGCCCCAACCAGTTGGCCTGGATCGCCAACGAGCGGCCGCATGGCCACTGGGCGGATCCCGACCGGCCCTGGACGGTGCTGTGGGTCCGCCTTGACGGTCCCGACAACCAAGCCTGTCGGACCGCGCTGTTCGGCCCGAACCGGCCGGTGGTGACGCCGCCTCAGCCGGCCGGCGCCGTGGCCTGGTTCGAGCAACTGTTCGAAGTGTTTCGCAGTCGCAGCACGGGCATCGACGCCGTGCTGAACCGGCTGGTCGCCGAAATGCTGGTCTTGATCGAGGAGAGCCAGAGGGGGCTCGACGGTTCCCCACTGCCTCACAGCCTGCTGCGCGCGGTCGACGGCATGCGGGCCAACCCGGAACGACGCTGGAACGCCGCCGACCTGGCGCGGGAAAGCAATGTCAGTGCCCCGCATTTACGGCGCCTGTTCCGGCGGCACCTCCAGTCGAGCCCGCGCCAATGGCTGATGCGCGAGCGGCTACTGCTGGTCCAGACATTGCTCTTGGACACCAATCTGCGCATTTCCGAGATCGCTGAGCGCAGCGGGTTCAGCGACGTCTACCATCTCAGCCGCGAGTTCAAGCGCGCGATCGGCATCAACCCATCGCGCTGGCGCAGGCTGGAGCGGGGTTAGCGGCCGGCCCCCTCGCGCAAGGATCGGTGACTAGAGCGTCAAGCCGCCTGATCTAGATGCTGGCGGCTCGCCAGCGCGTGTCGGAAAAGGTCGGCCGCCGCACGGACGACATCACTGCCGGCGCCACGGCGGCTGGCATTCTCCGACAGGTGCCGACGCCAGGCCCGGGCGCCCGGCTGCCCTTGGAACAGGCCCAGCATGGGCCTGGTGATCGCATGCAGCGGTGCGCCATGCGCCACCGCGCGCTCGATGTAGGGCGTCATGCGGTCGACGATCTCCAGACGGTCGGGTGGTTCGGCCACGTCGCCGAACAACGCGCGGTCAGCTTCGGCGAGCATAAACGGGTTCTGATAGGCCGCACGGCCCAGCATCACGCCGTCGACCGCTTTGAGCAGGTCGCCGGCCTGCACCAATGTCGTGACGCCGCCGTTCAGCACGATCGTCAGGTCGGGCCGCCGGGCTTTCAGGCGCTGAACGCGGTCATAGTCCAAGGGCGGCACGTCGCGGTTCTGCTTCGGGCTGAGGCCGCTGAGCCACGCCTTGCGCGCATGCACGATGAAGGTCTCGCACCCGGCATCGGCGACGATATCGATGAAGCGGTCCAAATCGGCGTCGCTGTCCTGGTCGTCGATGCCGATCCGGCACTTCACGGTGACCGGCACGTCGACGCGCCGGTTCATGGCCGCGACGGAAGCGGCGACCGTCTCGGGCTCGGCCATCAAACAGGCGCCAAACCGGCCCGACTGCACCCGGTCGCTGGGGCAGCCGACATTGATGTTGATTGCGTCATAACCCCAGGCGGCCCCAATCGACGCCGCCTCGGCCATGCGGGCGGGATCGGACCCGCCAAGCTGCAGCACCAACGGATGCTCAGCCGCATCAAAGCCGATGAGGCGCGCCCGATCGCCATGGATCACCGCGTCGGCCGTGACCATTTCGGTATACAACACCGCGCGCTTCGACAAC
>JBCBSH010000292.1:0-4515 GCA_039819285.1 Pseudomonadota bacterium | reverse complement strand
GATCCGCGGTCGCGACCTCGGTTGTCTCGGCCACCGACCGCGCGGTTTCGACCGCTTGATCGTAGATCGAGCGTTCCACCAACATTCGGGTTGGCGCATTGCAGGATTGGCCGGAATTGTTGAAGCAGTGGCGCACACCGCGCGTCACTGCCTTATCGTCGGCATCGGCGAAGACGATGTTGGCGCCCTTGCCGCCCAGTTCCAGCGTCACGCGCTTGATCGTCTCGGCGGCGTTTTTGGTGATCGCCCGTCCGGCCCGCGTCGACCCGGTGAAGCTGACCATGTCGACATCCGGATGTACCGACAGTTGCGTTCCGACGCCGGCCCCATCGCCGTTCACGAGGTTGAACACGCCAGTGGGAAGGTCGGCGGTCGCCACCGTCTCGGCAAACAGATATGACGAAAGCGGCGCAAGTTCGGATGGTTTTAAGACCACGGTGCAGCCGGCCGCCAATGCCGGGGCCACCTTCAGCACGACCTGGTTCATCGGCCAGTTCCACGGCGTGATCAGGGCGCAGACGCCGATCGGCTCCATCAGGATGCGATCGCCGGGCGCGTGATCGCCCAGCATCTGGTCGAACTCGAAGCCCTTCAGGGTGCGGATGGCGCCTTTCAGGTGGCCCAGGCCGGCACCGACCTGGGACTTGCGCGCCATCGCGATCGGCGCCCCCATCTCCTGGCTGATCGCCTGGGCCATATCGTCCGCACGGTCCTGGTAGGCGGTCAACAGCCGCTCAAGCGCGGCGATGCGTTCATCCTTGGGCGCTCGAGACCAAATCGGGAATGCGGCCTTGGCCGCCGCGACCGCGGCATCGGTGTCGGCCTGGCCGCCGAGTGCGATCGTGGCGAACGGTTCCTCGGTCGAGGGATTTGTAACCCGCAGGTCGCGACCGTCGAGCGGCGCCACCCAGGCCCCGTTGATGTAAAACTTGCGCGCGTCCTGCATGATTTCTCCCCCAAAGAGATTGGAATGCCGTGGCGGTCTCCGGACCGGCGGGCCAGGAGATGGCGTGTTTGGATTGTCTCGTCGAGGCGCTGGTCAGGCCAAAGGCGCACGGCGAGCGACCGACTAAAACCTATGCACGGTTACGATCGGTGTCCAGACACCCCACGCGGATTGCCGCAGCCGATCGGCAGCTGACCGTTGGTCGGCGGCTGGGCTACCAGTTGATCCGCAGCCCGCCGCTGGCCTGGAATGCCTCGATCCCATCATCGAACGGCACCCGGTAGTCGACCTCGCCATAGAGGGAGATGCTGTCGGACAGGGCCAGCGCACCGCCGAGCCCAAGCTCCGCCGCCGTGCCGCCGAGGTCTTGGGTCAGGGTCGTGCCCGCCGCCGTGACCTGATTGTCGGCCAGGAATTCGTGCAGCAGGTTGGCTTCGGCATAGCCCGTGGCGATCGCAGCACCGAAGAGCTGCCGTGCCTCGATCGACAGGCCCAGCCGCCCGACCAGGCTGTCGCCGTCATCCAGGCGCACCCTGGTGCCGTCCCGATCCACGAAGTCGTCAAAGTCAACCGTCTGCCAGACCAGTTGGGCCTGTGGCACGATCACGATGTTGTCGGTCACTGGCAGGCGATACCCGGCTTCGCCGGAGACTGCGACGCCCCATCCCTCGGTCGAACCGGCCTGGCCGCCGCCCGTGATGTTCAGATCGACATCATAGGCCGTGTACTGCACCACGCCGTCGGCATAGAAACCGCCGGTCCCATACCAGGTGGCACTGAGCCCGGCGCCATAGGCGTCGATCTCGATATCGCTGCGCTGGCTGCCGAACCGGTCGAACGCATCCAAGGTGCTCTGGCCGAGATGGGCCATGCCACCGATCAACAGGCGGCCTGATGCGGTGTCGGAGACAATGAATTCGCCACCCGCTTGAAGTAGCCATAGATCTTGTTCGAAAGACCCGCCCGTCGGGTTGCCGAGATCGCCCTCGCTTTCCGCCGAGATCCCGACCACCCGAGCCCAGGCCCCGTTGGCCATGGGCAAGGCCAGTGTTGGACCATCGATGCCGGCAACCGCACCGCCGATGCCGACCCGTTCGGCCAGGGTGCCGATGGCCGCGCTGCCAACCGCCTGCAATGCGCCGGGCAGGCTCTCATACGCGAACGCTTGGCCGATGAAGATCTCCGAAGATTGCAGGATCCAGTTTTGGTCGTCTTCCGTCACCAACTCCAACTCGAACAAGCCGGAGATCACTGCATCGCTCAGTGTGAATGTCCCGGTCGACGGTTCGGTCACCGAGATGAGAAGCACGCTGTTGTCGTCGCCGGCCTGGCCATCCTCGACCAACGTCAAAGTCACCAGCGTATCGCCTGTGGCCGCCCCTTCGATGGTCAGTGTATCGGCGGCCAGGGTGCCGTTCGGTCCGACGAAGACATCCAGGAATAGGTCGGACCCGGCGGCGTAGTCGCCAGTGACCGTCAGGTCCGTGCCGGCCACGCCATCCGCACCGAGGTCGACGGTGCCGAAGTTGCTTAAGTTCCCGTCGACCACGAAGTCGTTGACGAAGCGCAGGATCGAGCCCTCGCGCACGAACAGCCCGCGGCCCGGCGTGCTGCCGGTGGTCAGCACGGCCCCAGCTAGCGTCAGGTCGGTCTCTTCGGCCAGATCGATGATTTCCCAACCGACCAGTTGCTCGCCCGTCATCGTGCCGGTGATGCCCCGGAACAGGGCGCCGTCGAGACCGGCGCCACCGCTTAGATTGCCTTGAATGTCCGCCGGGTCAAAGCCGGCCAGCAATTCGACGCTGTCGTCGCCGAGGCCGCCGAAAACACCACCGCCGATCACGGTGCCCGAGCCCAGTACGATCACTTCTTGATTGTCGGCACCGTCATCGGTCGCGAAAACATCGCCCGCGACCTCCGTGTCGAGCAGCACAATACGACTGTCCTCAACCCGCACGGCCTCTAGGTCGGTCAAGCCATCAAGCGTGGCATCGGAGTCGTTGCGAACACCGACGGTTTCCCATTCGCCTGCCCCGGTGACGGTGCCGGTGAAGTTGTGGAACGTCACGACATCCGATCCGTCGCCGCCGGTGGCAGCGGTCAAATCGGTGTCGAACGCGCCGTCGAACAGCACCAGCTCGTCTTCGCCGTCGCCACCTTGAATCGCGCCTGACAGGCCGAGAGCGCCTCGCAGTTCGATCAGATCGTTGCCGTCGCCGCCGAACACGCTGCCGCTGATCTGCTGGGCCGAGATCAGCAGGACCGTGTCGTCGCCCCGGCCGCCGTCGATATCGCCATCGATGAAGACCGTGCCGCTGACGATGATCGTGTCGCCAACCGGGTCGGTGCCGGCGCCGTCTTCGCCGCTGGCGTCCACGCCGCCCGTCAGGGTGCCGGCCTTCAGTTCGATGACGTCGGCGCCGGCGCTGTTCAGGATTCCCGACTGCACCACGGCACCGTTCAGGCGGATCGTGTCGTTGCCGCTGCCGTCGCGGACTTCGTCGGTGGTGCCCATATCCAACAGGATGAGATCGTCGCCACTGTTCCCGTTGAGGATGGGGACGGTCGCGCCGCTGAGCCGGATCGTGTCGTTGCCACGGCTGCCCGCCGCGGTTTCTAGCGCGCCGGACAGCAACAGAATGGTATCGTCGTCATCGCCGCCAAACACCCGTGCACCAGTGTCGACGAGGCCGTTCAAGACAATCGTGTCGCTGCCCTCCTCAGCCAGCAACGCACGGAAGCCACCGGATATCAGGTTCGCGATGTCGTCGCCGGCGCCCAACCGGATCTCGCCGGCCTCGGCGACCACGCCGCCGTCCAGAACGACCGTGTCATCGCCAATGCCGGCCGACACGTCGCCGCCGACGGTCGTGCCGGCGCCCAGGACGATGGTTTCCTCGTTCGTGACGCCGTCATCGGTTGCCATGACGCTGCCGCTGACCGTTGCGCTGGTCAGTTCGATGAAGCTGTCCTCAACCGAGACATCAGTGGCGGTCACACCATCGGCCGTGACTGTCGAGCCGTTTTGCACGCCCAGGCTTTCCCAGGTCCCCAGCCCGGTAATGGTTCCGGAAAAGGCATCGAAGGTCAGGGTGTCGTTGCCGGCACCGCCGTCTGCGGCATTGATATCGGCCGGTGCGGCGCCGGCGAAGACGATCAGCTCGTCATCCCCCTCGCCGCCCAGAATGCTGCCGGTCAGATCAATGTCGCCGCGCAGCTCGAAGACATCGTTGCCGTCGTCGCCGGTGACGGACCCGACCGACCCACTGGCCAGCACCACGGTGTCGTTACCGACACCACCATCGATGTCGCCGCCGACCGCAGCGCCGTTCAGGATGATCAAGTCGTCGCCGTCATCTCCAAAGGCGCTGCCGGCGAACGTCTTGGCCGAGGTCAGAATGATGGTGTCATTGCCGAAATCGCCTTCAATGTCGCCCAGCACGACGGCCGTTCCGGAAAGAATAATCGTGTCGTCGGCATTGCCGAGGACTGCCTCGCCATTGTCCGAGTCTGTCAGACCAACACGGCCGGAAACCGTACCGCCTGTCAGCCGAATTAGGTCGCTGCCG
>JBCBSH010000291.1:0-4536 GCA_039819285.1 Pseudomonadota bacterium | reverse complement strand
CCACGGCGATGTCGATCCGGAGTATCGCGACGGCATCGAGGCGATGCTCCGCGCGCATGGGCTGACCCTGGCGCAAGACCTGAAACCTCTGCAGCGCTGGTCGCTGGCGTGCCCGGCCCTGCCCACCTGCGGCCTGGCGCTGACCGAGGCCGAACGCATCCGCCAGCCGGTGGTCGACGCGGTGCTGGCCAAGCTGGAGGCGCGCGGGCTTGATCGCGAGACCATCAGCCTGCGCATCACCGGCTGCCCCAATGGCTGTGCCCGGCCCTATGCCGGCGATATCGGCCTGGTCGGCCGCATGCCGGGCCATTTCGCGCTTTATGTCGGCGGCGATTTCGAGGGCACGCGCCTGAACTTCCGTCTGCTGGACAAGGTGGCGGAGGAAGAGGTGCCGGAGATGCTGGACATTCTGTTCGCCGCCTTCGAGAAGCACCGCCAGTCGATCGAGAGCTTCGGCGATTTCTGCAATCGCTGGGGCCTCGAACGGCTGATCCAGGAAATCGACTCCGCCATGCCCGCCGTCACCATCTGATCGGCGTGCAAAGCCCTGGAGGGCGATGCAAATGATCCCCATCATGCTCGACCCGCAGCGCCTGGCCGTCGCTCTGGTCGGCGACAATGAGGCGGCCGCCCGCCGGGTCCGCCAACTGGTCGAAGGTGGCGCCGAAACGCTGACGGTCTATTCGGAGGCGCCGACGGATGCGCTTCGTCAGGCTGCCGGCCACCGCCTGCGGACCGGCCTGCCGGCGCCCGAAGCGCTTGGCCGGTACAACGTCGTCTATATCGTCGACCAGCCGCAGGCCCGCACGCGACGCTTCCACGCCGCCGCCAAGCGGGCCGGCGCCCTGGTCAATGTCGAGGATGATCTCCGCTATTGCGACTTTCACTCCCCGGCTCTGGTCAGGCGCGGCGATCTGGTGCTGACGGTTTCGACCGGCGGCAAGAGCCCTGGCCTCGCGGCCCGGCTGCGGCGGCATCTGGAAACGGCGTTCGGCCCGGAATGGGCTGGCCGGCTGGACGATCTCGACGCAAAGCGCCAGGGCTGGCGTGCCGACGGCCTGGCTTTGCCGGAACTGGCCGCCAAGACCGACGCCGCGATCGATCGCGAAGGCTGGCTGTCATGAGCGGTATCGCTGTCAAAGACCAGACGCTCGAGGCGCTGCGGGCCAAGGTGGCGGAGGCGCGGGACCGTTTGACCGGCCTCGGCGGGTTCGACCTGTTGTCGGCCGTGCTGGGCGATCGAACCATCGGCCGGTTGGCTCTGGTGTCCTCCTTCGGCGCGGAAAGCGCCATCCTGCTCAACATGGTCGCCCGCATCGACACGGCGACGCCGGTGATCTTTTTGAACACCGGCAAGCTGTTCGGGGCCACGCTGGCTTATCGCGAGGCGCTGGTCGAACGGTTCGGCCTGACCGATGTGCGCGACGAGCGGCCGGATCTTGGCGATCTGCAGCGCCACGACCCGGACGGCAGTTTGTGGAGCCTCGATCCCGATTTCTGCTGCCATCTGCGCAAGACCGAACCCTTGGACCGGGCGCTGGCTGGCTTCGATGGCTGGATCACCGGCCGCAAGCGTTTCCAGGGCGCCGGCCGCGAGACCCTGCCCACCGTCGAGGGCGACCCCGCGACAGGCCGCCTGAAGCTCAACCCGCTGGCGCCCTGGTCCGAGGCCCAGGTCGCGGACTACCTGTCGGAACGAAATCTGCCGGTCCACCCGCTGGTCGATGACGGCTACCGCTCGATCGGCTGCGAGCCCTGCACACGGCCGACAAAGCAGGGCGAAAACCCCCGGGCCGGACGCTGGGCGTGGCTCGACAAGGCCGAATGCGGCATCCATGGCGATGGGATCTAGGCCGTGAGTGGTTTTTCCCTGCCGTGGTCCGGCCCGCCCTTCCAATCCGGTACCGTCTGGCTGGTCGGCGCGGGCCCCGGCGATCCCGGCCTGCTGACGCTCGCCGCATTGCATGCGCTGCGCCAGGCCGACGTCATTCTTTATGACGCCCTCGTCGGCCCCGACATCCTGCAGTTAGCCCGTGCCGAAGCGGTGTTCGAGCCCGTCGGCAAGCGTGCCGGCAAGCCGCGACCGAGCCAGCAAGCCATCAACGACCGCCTGATCGAACTGGCCCGCGAGGGTCTGCGTGTCCTGCGCCTGAAAGGCGGCGATCCCTTTACCTTCGGCAGGGGCGGGGAGGAGGCGTTGGCGCTGGCCGATGCGGGCATCCCGTTTCGCGTCGTGCCCGGTGTCACTGCCGGCATCGGAGGCCTGGGCCTGGCTGGCGTGCCGGTGACGCAGCGCGGGATGAATACATCCGTGACCTTCGTCACGGGCCACGGCAGTGCGGGCGACGTGCCGGTTGACCTCGACTGGGCCGCATTGGCCCTTGGACCGCAGGTGTTGGTGTTCTATATGGCGCTTAGAACCATCGGCACGATTGCGGAGCGTTTGATCGCGGCTGGGAAGCCGCCCATGACCCCGGTGGCGGTGGCGTCGAACGCTTCGCTGCCGGAACAGTCTGTGTTGATCACCAACCTCGCCAGGGCGGCCAGCGACATTACGCGGCTCAACCCCGGCCGGCCGGCAATCATCGCGGTGGGCGAAGTCGCCCTGATCCACAACCGGCTTGCCGCCTGGCAGCAGGTCGGCCCGAACGGAGAATCCTTGGCGGAACGTACGGGCTCGTCCGGCCACCTGCGTCACTTGGCCCCGGCGCTCTAGCCGGTTACTCTCGCGGAGTTTTATGAGATGAACATGTTGAAGACGATCGACCCGCCTGCGCACACCACCGGCACGCCGCAAGAGCCGATGACATCCCCAACACCGCATCAGACCGACGTGATCATCGTCGGCGCCGGCCCGGTCGGCCTGTTCGCCATCTTCGAGCTGGGCCTGCTGGACCTGAAATGCCACCTGGTCGACATTCTCGACCGGCCCGGTGGACAATGCGCGGAACTCTATCCGGAAAAGCCGATCTACGACATTCCCGGCTTGCCGGTGGTCACGGGCCAGGAACTCACCGACCGGCTGATGGAACAGGTCAAGCCGTTCGATCCGGTCTTTCACCTGTCGCAGATGGCCGAGCGGCTGGAAAAGACCGACGACGACAAGTGGCGTCTGACGACCGATATCGGCACCGTGCTAGAGGCACCCGTGCTGGTGATCGCGGCCGGCGGTGGCAGCTTCGTGCCCAAAAAGCCGCCGATCAAGGGCATCGAGGCCTATGAAGGCACCTCTGTCTTCTATTCCGTGCGCAAGATGGAGCAGTTTCGCGGCAAACGCCTGTTGATCGCCGGCGGCGGCGACAGCGCGCTGGACTGGACCTTGAACCTGGCGCCGCTGGCCGACAGCCTGGCGCTGGTCCACCGGCGCGACGACTTCCGCGCCGCACCCGACAGCGTGAACAAGATGCGTGCCCTCGTCGAGGCCGGCGACATGCACCTGCATATCGGCCAGATCACCCAACTCCATGGCGACAACGGCCAGCTAGAGGCCGCGACCTTGCGCATGGCCGACAAGACCGAGCAGACGGTCGAATGCGACACGCTGCTGCCCTTCTTCGGCCTGACCATGAAGCTGGGCCCGGTTGCGGAGTTCGGCCTGGCCCTGCACGAGAACCTGATCCCGGTCGACACGGAGAAGTTCGAGACCTCGACACCGCGCATCTTCGCCATCGGCGACATCAACCACTATCCAGGCAAGCTGAAGCTGATCCTGTCCGGCTTCCACGAGTCGGCGTTGATGGCCCAGCAGGCATTTCGCTACGTCTATCCGGACAAGAAGCTGCGGTTCCAATACACCACCTCGTCCTCCAGCCTTCAGCAAAAGCTGGGGGTGGCGTGAAGATCGTCGTCACCGATCAGGAAGGCGCGGTTCACGATCTGGATGCGTTGGAAGGCTGGCGGGTGATGGAAATCATCCGCGACCACGGCCTGCCGATCAAAGCGGAATGCGGCGGCGCCTGCTCGTGCGCCACCTGCCACGTCTATGTCGACGAGGCATGGCGCGACAAGCTCTACGCGCCACGCGAGGAAGAGACCGAGATGCTGGACGGCGCCTTCGATGTGGAAGACAACTCGCGCCTGTCCTGCCAGCTGATCTTTCAGCCGGATCTGGACGGCCTTGCGGTGACCTTGGCGCCAGGGACGGAACCGGACGCTTAACCGTTCGAGGCCAGCCTGATGCCGAAGGCGGCGAACAGCGCGCCGCTGAGGGCCGTGATCGCCCGCTGCCCGCGCCGATAGAGGTTTTGGAAAGGTGCGGACCGCATTGCCAGAGCCACCAGCGCGTACCAGGCCACACAGATGGCGACGACGATGCCGACCACGATCGCCTCGAGCCAGAAGGGCGCGCTGGGCGGCATCGTCACCGCGAACAGGCTGGTGAAGAAGGCTGCCGTCTTCGGGTTGCTCAAAACGGTGATCAGGCCGAGGCGGAAGGCACCTTTGGGGCCCCGCGCCAGATTGAGGCCGCGCACCGATGCCGACGAACCAAGTGCCGCTGATCTGAGCAGACTGACGCCGATGAAGACGAGATAGATC
>JBCBSH010000290.1:0-4547 GCA_039819285.1 Pseudomonadota bacterium | reverse complement strand
CGGAAAAGTCACGGATCGGGAAGACTGACCGCAACACTTCCTGAAGGCCGAGATTCTTCCGTTCGGCGATCGGTACATCCATCTGAAGAAACTGATCGTATGACCGGCGCTGGACCTCGATCAGGTTGGGCATCCTGGCGACCTCCGGGATGCGCCCAAAATCCTTGCGAATACGTTTGCGTGCGGTGAACGGCTTGGCCATAGATGCTTGACCTTTCAAATCCCATGCCACGGCGTGCTGCCCTCAGCACGCGGTTTTAGCCCCATTTCGACGGCTCGGTGCGCGCTCGACCGTCGAAGGACCGGCCGACGCATCGATGCATCAGGCCGCTGTACCGCCGATCGATTCGACCTAGAACCTGGCCCGAACCGTCAGCAAACCGGCCGTCCCCACGCGACCGGCAGACCAATTCATCACCCCAAGGGCGCGCCCCAGGGTGATGGTCGCCCCATCAAAACAACCGCAATACCAATCACTTAGCTTGAAAACGCACATAAGACGCCTTTAGGCGGTCGACCTTGTCCGGTCGACCGCCCTCGGGCGTCGATATGTCTAAAGCGATATGTGTCACGCGGCCTTACTTAACTTCGACCGTCGCGCCCGCTTCTTCAAGTTGTTTTTTCAGATTTTCGGCCTCTTCCTTGTTGACGCCCTCCTTCACAGGCTTGGGTGCCCCCTCGACCAGGTCCTTGGCTTCCTTCAGGCCAAGGCCGGTGATGGCACGAATTTCCTTAATCACGTTGATCTTCTTGTCGCCGAACGAGGCGAGAATGACGTCGAATTCGTCCTTCTCTTCGGCAGCAGCCGCCTCGCCACCCGCCGCGGGCATGGCGCCTGCGACGGCGACGGGAGCAGCGGCGCTGACGCCCCACTTCTCCTCAAGCATCTTCGAGAGCTCGGCCGCCTCCAAGACGGTCAAGCTCGACAGCTCGTCCACGAGCTTTGCCAGATCAGCCATTTCGTTTTCTCCTAGGCTAGAACTTCTGTGGTTGGTTCAAGATCACAGCGGCTCACGCCGCCTCGCCCGTGGCACCGTAAGCGCCGAAAACCCGTGCCAGTTGGCCAGCCGGGGCTTGCAGCACGCCAGCGACGCGCGTCGCCGGGGTGTTCAGCATGCCCACGATCTTGCCGCGCAGCTCGTCAAGAGACGGCAGCTTGGCGAGGGCTTCGATGCCCGCCTTGTCGAATACCTGCTCGCCCAGTCCACCGCCCAAAACGACCAGCTTGTCGTTCTTCTTGGCATAGTCGACGGCGACCTTGGCAGCGGCGACGGGGTCGTCGCTGTAAGCAATCGCCGTCGGCCCGTTGAACAGGTCCGACAGGCCCTCGAAGGCAGTGCCTTGAAGGGCGATGCGGGCGAGCCGATTTTTGGTCACGCGGAAACTGGCCCCCGCTTGCATCATCTGCCGGCGCAGATCGGTCGATTCACCGACCGACAGCCCAACCTGGTGGGTTACGACCACCAGTTGGGACGCGCCGAACGTCTCATGCAATGCGGCGACCTTTTCTTCCTTCTGTGTCCGAAGCACGGATCGCCTCCTCACATCAGGGGCCCCGGGCGCTGATCGCGACCAAAGCCCCGCTTCAACCAGGCCGCCGGCCGCCAACGCCATTTGCGTCACGCGGTAAACGACCCACTCATTCCTGTCCCAGAAGTCCAAGCCAATGACGGACCCGATTGGATCCGAAAAAGCCTTCAACCCCCGTCTATGCGGGTCGATTAAGCCGCCAAGCGGCCCCCGCAGTCTCGGACAGGTACCACCGGCACCGGATCATCCGGCACCGGCATTCCAAACGCCTCAGCTAGGCAGCCGCGTCCGCGCCGATGTCGCTGACGTCCAGCTTTACCCCGACCCCCATGGTCGAACTGAGCGTTGCACGTTTCATGTACTGGCCCTTCGCGCCGCTCGGCTTGGCGCGCAGAATGGCGCCGACGAAGGCGCGGACATTCTGTTCGATCTGTTCCTCGCTGAAGCTGGCCTTGCCGATGCCGGCATGTACGATGCCCGCCTTTTCGACACGAAACTCGACCGAGCCGGCCTTGGCCGCCTCAACCGCCGCCTTCACATCCGGCGTCACGGTGCCCAGCTTCGGGTTCGGCATCAGGCCGCGCGGGCCCAGGATGCGGCCCAGCTTGCCCACCACGGCCATCATGTCCGGCGAGGCGATGCAGCGGTCGAAATCGGTGCGGCCGTTCTGGATTTCCTCTGCCAGATCCTCCGCCCCGACAATATCCGCGCCGGCTTCCTTGGCCTGATCCGCCTTATCGCCGCGCGCGAAGACCGCGACGCGCACCGACTTGCCGGTGCCGTTGGGCAGGTTTACCACCCCGCGAACCATCTGGTCGGCATGGCGCGGATCAACGCCCAGGTTCATTGCGATCTCTATGGTCTCGTCGAACTTGGCGGTGGCCCGTTCCTTGACCTGCTTAACCGCATCCGCCACGTCCACGGCGGTATCGCGATCAATGCCTTCGCGGTTCTTCTTCACGCGCTTTGTCAATCGTGCCATCGGATTACCCCACCACCTCAAGACCCATCGACCGGGCGGAACCGCGGATCATTTCGACCGCCGCGTCGACATCGTTGGCGTTCAGATCAACCATCTTGGCCTCGGCGATCTCGCGCAGATCGGCCTCGGTCACCTTGCCGATATAGGTGCCTTTGCCGACGGTCGAATGGCCCTTTTGGATCTTCGCCGCCTTCTTCAGGAAGAAGCTGGCCGGCGGCGTCTTGGTCGTGAACGTGAAGGTCCGATCTGCGTAGGCGGTAATCACCACCGGGATCGGCATGCCCTTCTCCAAGTTCTGCGTCTCGGCGTTGAACGCCTTGCAGAACTCCATGATGTTCAGCCCGCGCTGACCCAGCGCTGGACCGATCGGCGGCGACGGATTGGCCGCGCCTGCCGGGACCTGAAGCTTGATCAGGCCGACAACCTTCTTTGCCATCTCAATTCCCTCTCAGCCGCGGCCATGGGGCCGACGGCATCTTCAAAAGCCGCGTGGAGGCGGCGGGGTGTCGCGGTCACGGCCGCCCCTGGTCTTTGGGGCAGAGCCTCCCGCGTCGCTTTGCGGCCCGCGTCATAGGGCGCGTGCCGCGTGTCGTCAAACTTTTTCGACCTGGCTGTACTCCAGCTCGACCGGTGTGGCGCGTCCGAAGATCGACACCGCCACCTTCAGCCGCGCGCGCTCCTCGTCGACCTCCTCGACATAGCCGTTGAACGAGGTGAACGGGCCGTCGCTGACGCGCACCTGCTCGCCAACCTCGTACGTAACGGACGGTTTCGGCCGCTCGATGCCTTCCTGCACCTGCTGCAGAATGCGGCTGGCCTCGGCGTCGGTGATCGGCTGTGGCCGGCCGCGCGAGCCCAAAAAGCCCGTCACCTTGGCCGTGTTCTGAACCATGTGCCAACTTTCGTCAGTCAGATCCATCTTGACCAGGACATAGCCGGGAAAAAATTTGCGTTCCGCGTTCACCTTCTGGCCGCGGCGCATCTCGACAACCTCCTCGGTCGGCACCGAGACCTCTTCAAAGAGCTCTGCCAAACCCTTTTGGTCGGCCTGCTCGCGGATCGACTGGGCGACCTTGTTCTCAAAGCCCGAATAGACGTGGACCACGTACCAGCGCATCGCCATGGCTCAGCCACCCAGACCTAAGATGAAGCCGACCCCAAGATTGGTGATCTGATCAATGATCAAGAAGAAGAAGGCCATGATTGCCACGAAGATAAAGACCATGATCGTACTGATCACGGTTTCCTTGCGGGTCGGCCAGGTGACCTTGGAGGCCTCCTGTCTGACCTGTCGAAGGAATTGCATCGGGTTGGGTCTGGCCATCGTCGTCTTTACTTTCGAAACCTATCGCGGGTCGACCGTTCAAGCGGCCGGCACCGCATCGCCCCTTACCTAGTTAGCCGAACGGGCCGCACAAGGGCGGCCCACCTTATCCACGCGCGCGATCTGCCAACCCTCATGGTCGCCAGGCGGGTTGGCAGGAGTGGAGGGGATCGAACCCCCAACCCCCGGTTTTGGAGACCGGTGCTCTACCAATTGAGCTACACTCCTAAACGCAGAACGGCCGCTTGGCTTTGCCCATGGCCCCAGCGCGTAAGGCAGCGGGTTTTAGACTAAGCCCGTTGCCAATGCAACAGAACCGCCAAGCTTTGCGACACTGGCGGTTAGAAGCCGAAGGCGGCCGGCCCCAGCGCGGGTTCCGGCCGCCGAAACAAGGGCTTCTGTCGCGGTCTATTCGACGATGGAGGCGACGACGCCGGCGCCGACGGTGCGGCCGCCCTCGCGGATGGCGAAGCGCAGGCCCTCGTCCATCGCGATCGGCGCGATCAGCTCCACATCCATCGCGATGTTGTCGCCCGGCATCACCATCTCCGTGCCCTCCGGCAGGCTGACAACGCCGGTCACGTCCGTCGTCCGGAAGTAGAACTGCGGACGGTAGTTGGTGAAGAACGGCGTATGACGACCGCCCTCCTCCTTCGTCAGGATGTAGGCCTCGGCCTTGAACTTCGTGTGCGGCGTGATCGAGCCGGGCTT
>JBCBSH010000289.1:0-4551 GCA_039819285.1 Pseudomonadota bacterium | reverse complement strand
CTTACTCTGAATCCGTCTTGGACCTCATTGAATTGGTCCCAGCCGATGCAGCTTGATCGAACGCTGCTCCAGAAGTGCGTCCGCAGTTGCCTGACTGCGGCACACCACACCTGGACATCAGTCCGGAACTGTAAGTTACTTTAGGTCAGCGGGCTTACTGTCAGCGCTTCGATGACTGCGACGAACCTAGCGCGCTTTGTAGATGCCGTCGCGGCTGAGCCAAGTCTTGGCAATGATGTGGCTGCCGGTCTTTCCATGCTCCAGGCGTTCGGGGCTCAGGATACAAACGAAGAGGGCGAACCCGTGCATCTTTACGAGTTAGAACTCAATGCCGATGGCTCGATCTTCTTAAACGGGAACGACATGACGTCCGTGCTGGGTATCGTCAACTGACATTGCCTAAAGGCGGTCCCGACACGGCAAACCGCTGCCGAGCGCCTTCGCGACCCAACTTCAACCAACCCAAAAGGTCGCATGACGCCCGGACCGAAAACAGGGTGAATTCCCAAGAGGCAGGTCACCCCCGGTTTAGACCGGATGAAAGCTGAGGGGCGGGCCAGTTGCGTGCCCAGCAGTATACACTGCCAGCTTGAACGACACAGAGGGAACGACCGCGAACGGCCGCTCCCTCCAAATCTTCGTCGCGGTTAACGGCGGCGATTACTGCATGTCCAGCTGGTCGCGCAGGTCGTCGGCCAAGGTCGAGATCGTGCCGTTCACGTCCGCGCCCTCGGTCACTTCGACCAGGGCCGCGGCGATCAGGTCGGTGACGGCGACGCCCTCGGCACCCGGATAGGCGTACCAGGGCCCCGCATACTGGGCGACCTGGGCGTGGGCAACGCGGGCATTCTCGTTCGCCGCGTAGTAGGCGCCGAGATAGGCCTCGTCATCCAGCACGATGGCATTCGCCGGGGCATAGCCGGTGTTTTCCACGATGATGCGCTGGCCATCCGGACCGGTCACGAAGGCGATGTAGTCCCAGGCGGCCTGCTGCCGCTCCGCGTCGTCGGTCAGCAGCACGATGCCGGAACCGCCGGTCGGGAAATAGACGGTGGAGGGATCGTCGGCCACCACCGGCAGGGCCCGAACGGTCACGTTAAAGCCGTCACCGGCGCCTTCGACGAAACGCGTCAGCAGCGACGAGCTTTCGAACATGATGCCCAGCGTGCCGGCCGGGAAGGCCTGGCGGGCATCGTCCTGCGACATGGAAGACATGCCGCCTTCCGAAGCGAAGCGCTGATAAAGGGCGGCTGCGGCGAGTCCGGCTTCATCGTCGAAGGTGATGTCGCTCTCGTCCGCCGTCATCGGACGGCCGCCGTGGGAGCCGAGCAGGGACTGGAAGCGCCAGTCGTGGCGGTGGATCCACACGCCTTCGATATTGTCGCCGAGCGCGTCGATCGCGGCGGCCAGTTCGATGATGCCGTCAAAAGTGGTCGGAAAGTCATCCAAGGAGCCGCCGGCCTGCTCAACCAGATCCGGGTTCACATACATGACAAGGGTCGACGCGGAGGTACCGAGCGAATGCTGCGTGTCCTCGAATTGGCCCAGGGACAGCAGAGCCGGGGTGTAGCCGGCCGCTTCAGGATCTTCCGGCATGAAGGCATCCAGCGGCTGGGTTAGGCCGCGATCTTCCAGGATGCGCCAGCGGTTCAGGCCGACATAGGCGACATCCGGGGCGGTGCCGGCGACCGATTCCCGCAACAGGCGCTGGACGCCTTCGGCGTAGCCTTCCGCCGGACCGTCGATCGTGATGGTGATGTCCGGATTTGCCTCCATGAACGCTTCGGCGAGCGCCTCCTGGGTTTCGGCCCAGATTGTCGGAATGGCGTAATGAACGCGGATCTCGGTTTCGGCAGCGGCAGAGCCGGCGGCAAGGACGAGGCCGGCAGTAAGGAGAAGTCGTTTCATCTGTTCCTCACTCGTCAATCAGGTGGGTTGAGAGGGCGTTTTGCCTCTTGTTGGAGCGGGAGTGCTCATCTCTTCAGGCCCGCCCCGGCGAGGCCCTGGGTGAAGCGCCTCTGTGCCAGGAGAAAGCCGATAATCAGCGGTGCGGTGATCAGCGTCGCCCCGGCCATCAACGGGCCGATATCGTCGCCGCTCTCCTCGTCCCGGAAGAACAGGATGCCGCGTGGCGGTGTCGCCAGTTCCGGCGAGGTGGTTGCGACCAACGGCCAGAACAGATCGTTCCAATGGGCCGTCACCGAGAAGATCGAAAAGGCGATCACGGTCGGCAGGCCCAGCGGAAAGGCCACGCGCCAGGCGATCCCCATCTCCGACATGCCGTCGACCCGGGCGGCGTCGATCAGCTGCGCCGGGATCTGGGCGAACGCCTGCCGTAACAGGAACAGGCCGAAGGCCGTGGCGATGAACGGCAGGATCAACGCCGCATAGGTATTGAGCAGTCCGACCTGGCTGAAGGCCAGGAAGATCGGGATCGCCGTGACATGGAACGGCACCAGAAGGGCCGCGATGACGGCGCCGAACAGCAGGGCGCGCCCGGGAAAGCGCCGGTGGGCCAGCGCATAGGCGCAGGGCACCGTGATCGCAAGTTGCAGCACGAGGATGCCACCTGTGACGATCACGCCGTTCAGCAGGTAGAGCGGGATGTCGGTCTCGGTGAGCGCCTGCCAATAGTTCGCTAACGTCGGCTGCTGCGGCAGCAGCGTCACCTCCGGCGTGAAGATCTCGTTATGCGGCTTCAGGGAGACCGAAACCATCCACACGAAGGGCAGCAGGACCATGGCCGCACCCAGGCTGACCAGCCCGAAGGAGAGGATCGTGCCCGGTCTCATCGGTAGTGGACCTTCCGTTCCACGAGCGCGATCTGCAGGGCGGTCAGCAACAGAAGGGCTGCGAAGAACACGACGGTAATCGCGCTGGCATAGCCCGCCTTGAAGTAGACGAAGCCTTCCCGGTAGAGGGCGTAGACGATGGTGTCCGAAGCGAAGGCCGGGCCGCCATCGGTCATGGTCGCCACGGTCTCGAAGACACGAAACGCGTTGGCTGCGGTGACGATCACGACAAACAGGGTGGTCGGGCCCAGCATCGGCCAGGTGACGCACCAAAACCGGCTCCAGCCATGTTCGGCACCATCGATCGTCGCGGCATCGTAAAGGGTCGGCTGAATGGCGGAGAGCCCGGCCAGGAACAGCACCATGTTATAGCCGACGCCCTGCCAGATGCCGATCGCCGCCAGGGAGTAGAGCACCAGGCCGCGATCGGTCAGCCATTGCTGCGGCGTCAGGCCGAGGGCGGCGATCCAATGGTTCAGGAGGCCCAGCGAGGGATGCATCAGCATCTGCCAGGCAACGGCCATCGCCACCAGGGTCGCGGCAACCGGCAGGAAGTAGACCGTGCGCAGCACCGCCGACACCCGTGGCATCCGCTTGGCGATGCCGTGCAGCCCCAGGGCGACGAGCAGGCCAAGGATCACCGAGCTTGGGATCACGACGGCGGAATAGATCAGCGTGTTGATCAGGGCGTTGCGGCCGAGCCTGGAGCCGAACAGTTCCTCGAAATTCTCCAGGCCCACCCACTCGGCGGCAGGGGCACCGACCAGATAGTCGGTAAAGGCCAGCACGAAGACGACCGCCACCGGCAGGAAGATGAACAACACCACCGCCAGGGCCGCCGGTCCTGCAAGCAGAAGGTCGGTGGCCAGGCGGCGGATCATGGCTGTAATTCCGCGCGATTGCCGTGTTGATCGAACGGGTGCAACGCGGAGATGGCTGCGGACAACCGCACCTGATCGCCTGGCGTTGGGCGAGGCTGGCCGCCACGGAGGATCGAGCGAAGGGCGAGACCGTCCGGATCGCGCAGCAGGACGACGGTCTCCTCGCCCTTGTAGAGCAGGCTTTCGACGGTGGCCGCAATCGGCCCCTCGGCGCCGATGCTCAAATCCTCAGGCCGAACCCCAAGGTCCAAGGTTGCGCCGGCTTGGTGCAGCCGCGAAGCATGTCCCCGGTCCAGGATGTTCATCCGGTGAAGGCCGATGAACTCGGCCACCGCGCGGCTTTGCGGCCGTTGGAACACCTCTTCGGGCGCGCCGATCTGGGCAATCCGGCCGGCGATCATCACCGCCACACGGTCCGCCATGGACAGGGCGTCTGCCTGGTCGTGCGTGACCAGCAGGAACGGGTAGCCGGTGCGCGCGTGCAGGGCCCTGATCTCGTCCCGCGTGTCGGCCTTCAACTGGGTGTCCAGGTTGGACAGCGGCTCATCCAGAAAGAAGGCGGACGGTTCGCGGACCAGGGCGCGGGCTAAGGCGACACGTTGCTGCTGTCCGCCGGAAAGCTGGCCCGGTCGGCGGGACAGCAGATCATCCAGGCGCAACATCGCCGCGACTTGTCGGACCTTGTCATCGATCTCGCGAAGTGCGGTCCGCGTCGGCCGACTGACGATCCCGGCGCCGGGGAAGCGCTGCGGCACGGACAGGCCGCGCATACGCAGCGGCATCGCGATGTTCTGATAGACGCTCATATGCGGGTAGAGCGCGTAGGACTGGAACATCAAGGCGACATTGCGGGACGAGGCGCTGTCCCGTGAGACGTC
>JBCBSH010000288.1:0-4640 GCA_039819285.1 Pseudomonadota bacterium | reverse complement strand
TGGCGAAGACCAAACTTGTCGAGACCATGGGCACCGTCCTCGGCCTTGAAGCCCGGCGTGTTCAGTTCACGCCGGACCTCATGCCATCCGACATTCTCGGCTCGGAAGTCCTGGAAGAGGCCGCCGACGGCACGCGCAGTTTCCGGTTCCTGAAAGGCCCGGTGTTCTGCCAACTTCTGATGGCCGATGAGATCAACCGCGCCAGTCCGCGCACCCAGTCGGCACTGCTGCAGGCCATGCAGGAGCAGCATGTTACGGTCGCAGGCCACCGCCATGACCTGCCGCATCCGTTTCACGTGCTGGCAACCCAGAATCCCCTTGAACAAGAAGGCACATATCCGCTGCCGGAAGCTCAGCTTGACCGCTTCCTGATGCAGATCGACGTGCATTATCCTGATCTTGAGGCTGAGCGGCGCATGCTGTTCGAGACCACTAGCGACAAAGAGGCCAGCGCCAGCCAGATCATGGTCGGCGATGATCTCGGCGCGGCACAACGGCTCGTTCGGCGCATTCCGGTTGGAGACTCGGTCGCCGAAGCCATCCTGGCGCTGGTTCGCTCGGCGCGCCCCGGCGAAGGCGATAGCGAGATCGACGATCAGATCGCTTGGGGACCGGGCCCGCGTGCCAGTCAGGCGCTGATGCTGACAGTCCGCGCCCGCGCGCTGCTGGAAGGCCGGCTGGCCCCCTCGGTCGACGATGTCGCAGCGCTTGCCGTGCCGGTTCTGCAGCACCGCATGGCGCTAAGCTTTTCCGCGCGCGCCGACGGGCTCATGGTGTCGGATGTTGTCAACCGCCTTGTCGGCAGGATCGGATAACGCCCTTGGCGGACCGCCCCGTAGACAGCTCCAAAACGCCCGATTACGGCACCGCCGCGCAGCAATCGCAGGAACTTGCCGCGCGCCTGCCCGATCTCCTAATGCAGGCCAAGCGCATCGCCGCCACGGTCATGCATGGGTTGCACGGGCGCAGGCGGGCCGGGCCGGGCGAGACCTTCTGGCAGTTCCGGCGGTTTCAAAACGGCGAGCCCGCTCGGCGCATCGACTGGCGGCGGTCTGCACGCGATGACGGGCTCTACGTCCGCGAGCGCGAATGGGAGGCAGCCCACACGGTTTGGATCGCGCTCGACCGGTCGCCGTCGATGTTTTTCCAGTCGGACATGGCGGCACAGCCGAAGATCGACCGGGCGATCGTGCTGACGCTTGCGCTTGTCGATCTTCTGGTTCGCGGCGGCGAGCGAGTCGGGATTGTCGGCGTGATGCGTCCGACAGCGAGTCGCAATGCGGTCGAACGCGCAGCTAGCGAACTTGCTCTGGCCGACCATCCGGCACCGCTGATCTTTCCTTCGGGCGGCGCGCTTCCCCGCTTCACGGAACTGGTGATCGTCTCGGATCTGCTGGACGCGATCGCGGACCTCGAACCTGAACTCAAGGCGGTCGCCAAGGGCGGCGTGTCGGGCCATGCGCTGCAGATCATCGATCCGGTCGAGCAGGTGTTCCCGTATTCAGGCCGTATCGAGTTCACCGATCCCGAGACCGGCATGGATATCGTCATGGGCCGTGCAGACGGCGTGCGAGATGCCTTCATCAAGCGCATGCATGACCGTCATGATCGTCTTTTGACCATGTTTCGCGGGCTCAACTGGGCGCATGTCGTCCACCACACGGACAAACCGGCCGGCCTTGCGCTGATGGCGCTGCATGGCCAACTCGGCGGCCATGGTGTGCCCGCCACGGCCAGGGAAACACCGCTCGCGACAGAGGCCCTGCAAACAGCCTCCGCCCAGCGCGACCCAACGGGAGAGCTTGCTTCGTGACTGGGTTTCCGATCCTGTTTCTCGAACCGCTGGCGCTGATCGGCCTGCTTGCCTTGCCGATAATCTGGCTCCTGCTGCGCTTCACCCCGCCACGCCCAAAACGGGTAACGTTCCCGGCGACGCGCATTCTGGTTGGGCTTGAAAAGCGTGAAGAGACGCGCGCCCGTAGCCCTTGGTGGCTGACGCTGTTGCGCATTCTGGTCGCGGCACTCGTAATCTTCGCGCTGGCGCGCCCGACTCTGAACCCTCAGACAACAACGCTTTCGGGAAGCGGTCCTGTCGCAATTCTGATCGACGACGGCTGGGGCTCCGGCCCGGCCTGGGAACGCATTACAGCGATGGCCGAACAGATCATCGCTGAAGCCGACCGTGATGGTCGACCTGTGACGCTGCAGACAACGGGCTTACCAGACGGACGCGACGCGCCGGTTGCTTTGGCTGCTCGCGACGCGCGCGGCCTGCTCGACAGCCTGGTGCCACAACCCTTTGCACCGGACAGATCCGCAGCGCTTGCGGCACTGGCAGCCCTTGGCGCAGCGCAAGCGCCCGGTGACGTCGTCTGGCTATCGGATGGGCTGTCCCACGAAACAGACGCAGCGGCGTTCGCAAGCGCATTGCAGGCTGCGTTTCCCGATGCCGGCCTTACCGTCTTCGGCCCCGACGATGCCGACCTGCCGTTGGTTTTGACCGCGCCGCGTCAAGACGAGGGCTCGCTGGTTGTCGATGTCACCGCTCTTGGCCAGATCGCACCGGGAACAACGCTGCGTGCGCTAGACCAGCGCGGTAGACCAGTCGCCGGGGCGCCCGTAGAGGCGATAGACGACGGTGCGCTGGCGCGCTTCGATCTGCCGATCGAGATCCGCAATGAGATCACTCGGATCGAAGTGGCGGGCGGTCAGTCCGCAGCTTCCGTCCAGCTTCTCGATGACCGCTTTCAGCGCAAATCCGTCGGACTGATCTCGGCTACCGTGGTCGACGAGGCGCAACCGCTCCTGTCACCGCTGCACTATATCGGCGAGGCGCTCGGCCCCTTCGCCGATGTCTCCGAGCCGCGGGGCCAAGGTGCCGGCGAAGCGCTGCGCCAGGTGCTTGAAGACGGCGCCTCGCTGCTTGTGCTTGCCGATATCGGCACGTTGATCGAAGACGATGAGGCGCTGCTGACGCAGTGGATCGAAGCAGGCGGCATCGCGGTCCGGTTCTCAGGCCCCAGGCTTGCCGCCGCAGATGATCCGCTTGTGCCTGTCCGCCTGCGTCAGGGCGAACGCCAGCTCGGCGGGGCGCTGTCCTGGTCGGAGCCGCAAGGCCTTGCGGAGTTTCCCGAAACTGGAGCGTTTTCGGGCCTTGCCGTGCCGAACGACATCCTTATCGAACGTCAGGTTCTCGCCGAGCCCGACATCGATCTGCAATCCAAGACCTGGGCGACGCTGGCCGATGGAACGCCGCTGGTCACCGCCGAACGGCGCGGCAATGGCTGGCTTGTCCTGTTCCATGTCACGGCCGACACAAGCTGGTCCAACCTGCCGCTGTCCGGCATCTTTGTCGACATGCTGCGGCGGATTCTCCAGCTTGCCGCCGCCCCACAGGCCGTCTCCACAACGACAGATGACGTCACGGAAACGGCCGGCGAAGAAGCGTTGTCGCGGTCGGTCGAGCCGTCAAGCGTGCTGCGCCCGATCCGCGTGCTGAACGGGTTCGGTTCGGTCGTGCCGCCATCTGTCATTGCACAGCCGATCGCCGCTGCCGATGTGGACACGATCCAACCCGGCCCGACCCACCCGCCGGGGCTCTATGGCAGCGAAAACGCCTTCCGCGCCTTGAACCTGTTCAGCACCAGCGCGGAGCTCGCACTCCTATCCGTGGCCGGCACGACCGTAACAGAGGCCGCCTATCCGACCGAAGAACCAAGACCAGTTGGGCCATGGCTTCTGGTCGCGGCACTTATTCTGCTGGCGCTTGATTCGCTGGCTATCCTGTTCCTGTCGGGCCTGAGGCCGCGCTTCATTCGCCCAGCGGAACAGGCCATGGTACTGGCTCTTGCGATTGGGCTTGGCACGGCCCTGATGTCCGGTCAGGCTGTCGCGCAAGACAGCGAGACGACAGCCGCCGAAGACCTGTTCGCGCTCGAAGCGACGCTGGAAACGCGGCTCGCCTATGTCCGCACAGGCGACAGCGAGATCGACGAGACGAGCCGCCTCGGCCTTCTGGGCCTGAGCCGTGCGCTCGCCAATCGAACAGCCCTTGAACCGGGCGCGCCGATGGGCATCGACGTGACCCAAGACGAAATGGCCTTCTTCCCGCTGATCTACTGGCCAGTCACGGAGGCGACCGACGTGCCACCGGCGGACGTTCTGGCGCGCATCGACCGCTATATGAAAAGCGGCGGCACGATCCTGTTCGACACCCAGGACCAGGTCGGTGCCGGCGCGAACTGGACCGGGACCGTCGGGCCTGGCATGCAGCGGCTTAGAGCACTTCTGTCCGGCCTCGACCTACCGGCGATAGAGCCCGTGCCGGTTGACCATGTCCTGACCAAGACGTTCTATCTGTTGCAGGACTTTCCAGGCCGCTTTGACGGCAGCCCGCTTTGGGTGGAGGCGCTGGAGCGCGATCCCAATGCCCCGCCGCGGCCGGCCTACAATGCCGATGGCGTATCCTCGATCATGATTACCTCGAACGATCTTACCGGCGCCTGGGCGACCGACGATGCCGGCAACCCGCTCTATCCGGTCGTACCGGGCGGCGAATTGCAGCGCGAAATGGCGATCCGCGTTGGCATCAACATCGTGATGTATACGCTGACCGGCAATTACAAGGCCGATCAGGTCCA
>JBCBSH010000287.1:0-4645 GCA_039819285.1 Pseudomonadota bacterium | reverse complement strand
TGCGGGAAATCCTTCCTTGAAGATACTTCCCGATGAAGTCTTTTACTTGATCTTTCTGTAGTGTCATCTTGCCTTTCCCCCATAAGTACCCAGTTAGCCGCTCGAGGCAGTGAATTGAGTGGTGTTTCGGTGAGTGAAACTCTTTAGGCTTATTTGCCAATTACTTTAGTTAGTATTCGTCGATAATGCAACGAGCCTTGTAGGATCGCGTGCCTGCAGGACCGATTCGAAACGCCGTTCGCGGAAGCAAGCAGCGGGTTCTGCCGTCCTCGAAATTACAGCCAGACAGTACGCATTCGCTTGTCGCGGCGCTTGTCGATGTCGAGATTGAACCCAAAGCCGCCGGTCGGGCTGGCGAAACGAAAGGCTTGTCATGAACAACATCCGTTGGGGCATTCTTGGGCCTGGGGCCATTGCCCACAACTTCGCCGATGGCTTGGCCGAGGCGTCGTCAGGCCGGCTTGTCGCGATCGCCAGCCAGGATGAAGGGCGGCGCGACAGCTTTGGTGACGCCTACCAGATCGCACCCGAAAAGCGCCATTCGACCTATCAGGCGCTGGCCGACGATCTGGACGTCGACGCCATCTACATCTCAACGCCGCAGGCCCTTCATGCCGTCCATGCCCTTATGGCCCTGCGCGCAGGCAAGCACGTGCTGTGCGAAAAGCCCGCTGGGATCACCGCGGCGCAGGTGATCACCATGACCGAGGTCGCCGCCCAAGAGGGCGTGTTCTTCATGGAGGCGGTGATGTATCGCTGCCATCCGCAGATCGCGCGCCTGGTCGAGATCATTCGCAGCGGCGAAATCGGCACGGTCGAGCATGTCCGTGCATCGTTCGGGTTTCGGGCCTCGTTCAATCCCACATCGCGCCTGTTCGACCGCGCCATGGGTGGTGGCGCCATCCTGGATGTCGGGATTTACCCCGTCTCGCTCGCGCGCCTGGTGGCCGGCGCTGCAGTGGGCAAGGGTTGGGAAGACCCTGATGAGGTGAAGGCGGTTGGCCGGATCGGCCGCTCGGGCGTCGACGAAGAGGCCTATTCGCTGTTGCGCTTTCCCGGCGGCGTCATCGCCGAATGCGCGACCGCGATCCGCCGCGCCATGGACAACACGGCAACGATTAGCGGCACCGAAGGCAAGATTCACCTGCCGAACCCTTGGACGCCGGGCCGCAATGCCGGACCGTCGGACGCCATCATAGAGGTGACGGTTGGCGGCGAAATCCGACGGGAAGAAATCCGCCGGCCGGAACACCTGTTCACGTTTGAGGCCGAGGTCGCGAGCCTCGCCATTGCGTCGGGTCGGCGCGAGCCCGATCCGCCGGCCGCCGGTTGGGCGGACAGCATCGGCAACGCCGCAACCCTCGACCGTTGGCGCCGAGAGATCGGCTACGCATACGGTGTTGAGGATCGGGCGCCGCTCGCTGTTCTGCCAGGCCTCGTGCCAGGTGGCCTGGCTAGGGTCGCCAAGCACCGGATCGACGGCGTCGATAAGCCGGTGTCGTCCCTGATCATGGGCTGTGACAACAAGGCGACGCTTGAAGATGGTGCCGTGGTCTGGGACGCCTGGATGGAGGCGGGGGGCAACGCCTTCGACACCGCCTTCATCTATGGTGGCGGGCGCCATGAGACCGCGCTCGGCCACTGGATCGCCAGCCGGGGTGTCAGCGACGAGGTCGTCGTCGTGGCCAAGGGGGCGCACAGCCCGTTTTGCACGCCAAGCACGATCGAACCGCAAGTGCTGCGGTCGCTCGACCGGCTGGGGCTCGATCGCGTGCCGATCTACATCATGCACCGCGACAACCTCTCGGTGCCGGTCGGCGAGTTCGTCGATGCGCTGAACCGCCTGCGCGATGCGGGCCGGATCGGCATCTTCGGCGGCTCCAACTGGACGGTCGAACGTTTTGTCGAGGCCAATGAGTATGCCAAACGGCACGGCCTTCAGGGCTTCAGCATCCTGAACAACAACTTGTCGCTCGCGGTGATGGAACGCCCCATTTGGCCCGGTTGCGTCTCGTCCAACACGGCCGAGACGCTGTTGTGGCTGCGCGATACCGGAACGGTCCACCTATCTTGGTCATCGCAAGCGCGCGGCTACTTCCTACCGCCCGAGTTGAGGGACCGGCTACCTGATCACATCGGCCCCGATCGCTGCTTCGGCAGCCCCGCCAACGAGGAAAGGCGCCGTCGCGCGGACCTGCTGGCTGAAGAGCGCGGCGTTACCCCGCACAACATCGCCACCGCCTGGGTGCTGGCGCAGTCCTTCCCATCTTTCGCGCTGATCGGCCCCCGCACGCCGGACGAACTTGCAACCACAATGCCGGCGCTCAAGGTGGGGCTGACGGCCGATGAGGCCGCCTGGCTGAACCTGGAGCGCGACGAGCGCTAGCTCGACGCGGCAAGCCGGCGTTCGGATTTTGCGTCGAACAGATGCGTGTTTTCCGGCGCGCTGCCGAGGCGAATGGTGTCGCCCGGCTGGGCGGCGATGCGCTGGCGCAGCTGGGCGGCGATGATCTGATCGCCGAGGCGCGCCTGCACCAGCGTGTCGGAGCCCGTCGGCTCCAGCGTCGTGATGACCACGTCGATGCCATCGCTCTCCGCGTCGACCATGGCCAGATGCTCAGGCCGGATGCCGCAGATCACCGGGCCGGCGGGCACGCCATGCACGCCGTGGCGGACGACGGCCTCGCCGGCCAGCTTGATGGCGCCGTTCTGCCCGTCGCAATGGCCCTCGATCAGGTTCATGGCCGGCGAACCGATGAAGCTGGCCACGAACGTGTTCGCAGGATGGTCGTAGAGCTCCAGCGGTGCGCCCGCCTGTTCGATCACGCCGTCGCGCATGACCACGATCGTGTTGGCCATGGTCATGGCCTCGATCTGGTCGTGGGTGACGTAGAGGGTCGTGGTCTTCAGGCGCGCATGGATGTCCTTCAACTCCGCGCGCATCTGCACCCGCAGCTTGGCGTCCAGGTTGGAGAGCGGCTCGTCGAACAAATAGACCTGCGGGTTGCGTACGATCGCCCGGCCCATGGCCACCCGCTGGCGCTGGCCGCCGGAGAGCTGCTTGGGATAGCGCTCCAGATACTCCGTCAGGCCAAGGATGCGCGCGGCCTCCGCGACACGGCGCTCGATCTCCGCCTTCGGCGTCCGCGCCAACCGGAGCGAGAAGGCCATGTTCACGGCGACCGTCATGTGCGGGTAAAGCGCGTAGTTCTGGAACACCATCGCGATGTCGCGGTTCTTCGGCTCCACCTGATTGATCACCCGGCCGCCGATGCTGATGGTGCCGCGGTCGATCTCCTCCAGCCCCGCGATCATGCGCAACAGGGTGGACTTGCCGCAGCCCGACGGGCCGACCAGGACGACGAACTGCCCGTCCGGCGCGTCGACCGAGACGCCCTTGATCGTCTCGACCTCTCCGTAGGCCTTGTGCACGTCGCGGATTTGAACGTCGGCCATGGTCTACTCCGCAACGCTTGAACGGGTGGTCGGCGTCATTCCTTGACCCCGGTGCTGGCGATGCCTTGGACGAAGTTGCGCCGCAGGATGACGAAGATGGTCACCGACGGCACCAGGACGGCCGCCGCAGCCGCGCTGAGCCGGCCGAGATCGACCGTAAAGCCGGTCTGGAACAGGGCCAGGCCGACTTCGATCGTATAGGCGTCGCGCGAGGTTGTGACGATGATGGGCCAGGCAAACGCGGTCCAGGCCTGGAAGAAGGACAGCACCGCCAGCGCGCCTAGCGGTCCGCGCAGCAGGGGCAGGACAACGCGCGCGAAGATCCACAACTCGCCAGCGCCATCGATGCGCGCGGCCTCCAAGAGCTCGTCGGGGATCGAATGCTTCACGTTCTGGCGGATCAGAAAGATGCCAAAGCTCATCACCAGATAGCCGAGCAGCAGGCCCCAGATGGAGTTTAGGATGCCGAGCGACTGGGCCTGGAAATAGAGCGGGATCATGTAGACCTCGAACGGCACGATCGCCGTGGCGAGGATCAGGATGAAGATCACTTCCAGCGTTCGAAACTGGAACTTGGCCAGGACATAACCGACGATCGACGAGGTCACGACGATCGCCACCATGGACAGGAACGAAAAGCGCAGGCTGGTCCAGATCCAGCGTAGCAGGGGCGTCTCGCTGAGCACGGAGCGGAAATTGTCGAGCGTCGGGTCGGCCGGGATGATCGTCGGCGGCCAAGCGACCATCTCCTGGGGCGTCTTGAACGCGTTGGCCACCAGCAGCACCAGCGGCAGCACCATCAGGATGCCGAAGACGAACAGTACGATATCGATGGTCAGATTGGTCAGGCGCGCGCGGGCGGTCATGCCAAGGCCCGGGACCGCCTCGACGGCCGGCTTCTGATCCGCGTCGCTCATCGATTCCACTTCTCGCGCAACAGGCCGAACTGGACCAACGTCAGCACCAGGACGATGCAGAGCAGAATGACGGCCTCTGACGCCGCATAACCGACGCGGTAGTTTCGGAAGGCGTTTTCCAGCATGTCCAGCACCAGCACGCGGACCAGACGGCCCGGTGCGCCTTGCGAGTCCGAGGCCAGCACGAAGGCCTGCGCGTAGACGTTGAAGCCCGAAATCAGCGTCACGACCGAGACGTAGAGCGTGATCGGCCGCAACAGGGGCACGGAGAT
>JBCBSH010000286.1:0-4693 GCA_039819285.1 Pseudomonadota bacterium | reverse complement strand
CGTGCAGTCCTGCTGCAGCAACTCAGGTATAAGCGGCCGGTCGAGGACGAGGTTCGGGATCGACACATAGTCGATGTTGAGGAAGCGCCGCGCCAGAAACGCGCTGAGGGCGTTGAGGCGATAGCCAATCACCGTAGGCACGCCCGCGATCGCCAGTTCCACGGCGACGGTGCCAGAGGCCGCGAGCGCCGCGTTGGCGGCCGCAAAGGCGTCGTAACGCTCAGCGCTGCCCTCGATCGCGACAACCGGCCAAGGCCAGCCGGCTGTTACCTCTCGCACAGTCGCCGCGACCGATTGAACGGTCGGCACGACAATGGCCAGGTCCGGAACCCGCGACACGATTGTCGCAAGTGCTTCGTGAAAGATGGGCAGAAGCCTGGAAACCTCGTTCCGTCGACTGCCCGGCAAGACCACCAGCACCGGCTGTTCGGCGCGCAACCCATGGCGAGCGCGGAAGCCGGGGCCGTCGCCGTGTTCGATGCGGGACTCAAGCGACGGATGCCCGATGAAGCGCGCGTCGACGCCATAACCGGCAAAGAAGGCCGGCTCGAACGGCAGAATGACCAAAACCCGGTCGACAGAGCGCCTTAGGGCCTTGGCGCGCCACGGCCAATAGGCCCAGGCCGACGGCGCCTTGATCTGAACGATGGGCACCGAGATCCCACGCTTGCGCAAACGACGGACCAGCCGCTGGCAAAAGGCGCTGGCATCGATGCAGACCAGGATCGCCGGCTTCTCCCTGGCCACTGCCTCCGCCGTCTCGTTGAGCCGGCGCATCAGTTTCGGCAGATGGGGCAGGATCTCGGTCAGGCCCATGAGGGCGAGGTCGTCGGCCGGAAACAGGCTGGATAGCCCGCGCGCGGTCATGGTTTCGGCGCCCACCCCTGCGAACCGAAAGTCGCCTTCGGCTTCCAAGGCCGCCATCAGGCGCCCACCGATCAGGTCGCCGGAAACCTCGCCGGCGATCAGGAAGATGGTTTTGGCCTGGGCGGACATCCGTGCGGCCGGTTAAGAGAGGTCATTGTCGTCGACGATCTCGTAGATGCCTCGGTGAACGGTTCGTTCGATCACATGGGCGATCTTGTCATGCCGCTTGGCCTCGCTGGCGGCGACACGCTTCAGCATTTCCGAAAGACCGGCTTCCGGCAGGTCGACCAGGCCAACGGAGATGATTTCCGCATCATCGTCCAGGGATCGCGCGTTCATGACCCTGACGGGAACGCCGAAGCCGGTGTCGGGTGCCCAGGCTTCCCGGAAATCCTCATAGGTCGCGCCCTCTTTCAGGCGTCGAACGATAACGGAGCACAGCATGACAAGGTCCCATCCGGCGGTTGTTCGTGGTCTCGATCATAGCCGGCGGGATGGGAAGACGCTGCACCTGTGTGATTGAAGCGTGCAGGCGCAACGGCTCGGCAGGTTCGGGTGCGGGCGCTACTTGGTCCGCGGTCAGCCGCCGGCGATCTTAATATCGGCGAGTTCGCGCGCGATGCTGTTGCGCAGCAGGTTCATGTCGGAGTTCGGCACGACGAAGTCGAAGCCATCGTCGATTCTGCGCTGGGCCACCTGGCCGGACGGGCAAAAGATGCCGGCATGTCGGCCGTGGCCCTTGGCGGCGTTTAGGATCTGCGTGATTGCCTGAAGAACGTCCGGATGCGTGGGGTCCGCCGCGTGGCCTTGGCCCAGAGCGAGTCCCAGATCATTGGGTCCGATGAAAACGCCGTCCAAGCCATCGACTTGGCAGATCGCCTCCACGTTTTCCAGGCCGCTCAGCGTCTCGATCATGGCCAGTCGAACGATTGTCTCGTTGGCATGGTCGAAATAGTCCGCGCCGCCATAGAGCAGGCCTCGGCTGGGGCCAAAGCTGCGCGAACCGCTCGGCGGATACCGCGTCGCGGCCACGAACGAAGCGGCCTCCTCCGCTGTATCGACCATGGGGCAGATAACGCCGTATGCCCCGGCATCGAGCACCTTCATGATTAGGGCGGGTTCCAAAGACGGCACGCGGATCATGGGGGTGGCGGGCGTCGCGGATATGGCTTGCAGCATGAAGATGGCGGCCTGCAGATCGATCATGCCGTGTTGCAGGTCGACCGTGACGCAGTGATAGCCGCTGTGTCCGGCGGCCTCCGCGCTGTAGCTGTTGCCGATGGACAGCCAACCGCTGACGACCGGCATGCCGGCTTCCCAGGTTTCGCGCACTCGATTCGTTCGCAAGGCAGCCACCTTTCTTATTTCGGCGGGCGACAGATAGGCCAACCCGCGATGCCTGTCCAGCGGTCGCCGGGGCGGTGTGACAGGCCTGGGCTTGACCTCCCGTACCCGCTGGTGCCCACTGTTCAGCCACAAACCAAACGGAGGCGCAGGCCACCATGCCCGGCAGATCGCTAGAGAAAGAGGCCTTGGCCCTGCACGCCGCAGGCCGTCCCGGGAAGCTGGAAATCGCGCCGACCAAGCCGCTGACCACCCAGCGGGACCTGGCGCTGGCGTACTCCCCCGGCGTGGCGGCCCCGTGCTTGCGCATTTGCGACGACCCCGCCACTGCCTACGATTTCACCGCCAAGGGCAATGTGGTCGCGGTGATTTCCAACGGCTCCGCCGTCTTGGGCCTGGGCGATTTGGGCGCGCTGGCCTCCAAACCGGTCATGGAGGGCAAGGCCGTCCTGTTCAAGCGGTTCGCCGACGTGGACGGCATCGATCTCGAGGTCGACACCCATGATGTCGACGCCTTCGTCAATTGCGTGCGCTATCTCGGCCCCAGCTTCGGCGGCATCAACTTGGAAGACATCAAGGCGCCAGATTGCTTCATCATCGAGGCGCGCCTGCGCGAGTTGCTCGACATCCCGGTCTTTCACGACGATCAGCACGGCACCGCCATCATCGCCGCCGCCGGCCTGATCAACGCGCTGGACCTCACCGGCCGTTCGATCGGCGACATTCGCATGGTGATCAACGGCGCTGGTGCTGCCGCCATCGCGTCGGTGGAGCTGTTCAAGTCGATGGGCTTGCCGGCGGACCAAGTCATTCTCTGCGACAGCAAGGGGGTGGTCTTCCAGGGGCGCGAGCAGGGCATGAACCAATGGAAGGCCGCCCACGCGGTCGAAACCGAGGCGCGGACCCTGGCCGACGCGGTCGATGGTGCGGATGTTTTCATCGGCGTCTCGGTCGCCGGGGCGCTGACTAAGGCGATGGTCAAGTCCATGGCGGACAAGCCCATCATCTTCGCGCTCGCCAACCCCGATCCGGAAATTCTGCCGGACGACGTGAAGGAGGTTCGTTCCGACGCAATCATCGCCACCGGCCGGTCGGACTTTCACAACCAGGTCAACAACGTTCTCGGCTTTCCCTACATCTTCCGGGGTGCGCTGGACGTTCATGCCAGCACCATCAACGAAGACATGAAGATCGCGGCGGCCGAGGCACTGGCCGAGCTGGCCCGGGAAGACGTGCCCGACGAGGTCGATCAAGCCTATGCGGGACGCCGGCTGCGCTACGGGCCGGAGTATCTGATCCCTGTGCCGTTCGACCCGCGGCTGATCGGCGCGGTGCCACCGGCGGTTGCCAAGGCCGCGATGGACAGTGGTGTCGCCCGCCGCCCGATCGCTGATATGGACACCTATCGCCAGACATTGCGGTCGCGCCTGGACCCGACGGTCGACAGCCTGCAACTGATCTTCGAGAAGGTGCGGTCGTCGCCGCAGCGGGTGGTCTTCGCCGAAGGCGAGGAGGAACGCACGATCCGCGCGGCTCTGGCCTATCGCAATGCCGGCTATGGCGAGCCGATCCTGATCGGCCGCGAGGAACGGGTGAAGGAGACGATGGCACGGTTGGGTCTGCAAGGCGTCCGCCCTGTCGAGATCCACAACGCCGCCTTGAGCCGGCACAACGAAAAGTACCGCGACCTGGTCTACAGCCGGCTGCAACGCAAGGGCGTCTTGCAACGCGACGCGCAGCGGATGGTCAACCAGAACCGTAATGTCTTTGCGGCTTGCATGGTTGCGTTGGGCGACGCGGATGCCATGGTCACCGGACTGACACGCAGCTTTGCGGTGTCGTTCCAAGACGTCAGCCGCGTCATGGAACCGTTGCCCGATCACATCGTTTTCGGCCTGTCCATACTCGTGGCGCGGGGCCGCACGGTGTTCATCGCCGACACGACCGTGCATGAACGTCCGGATCCCGATCAACTGGTCGACATCGCCATACAATGTGCCGCCAAGGCCCGCCAAATGGGGGTCGAGCCGAGGGTGGCGTTCTTGTCCTTCTCGAACTTCGGCCAGCCGATGCGAGAGCGCGCCCAGCATGTGCGCGACGCGGTCGCGCTGATGGACGAGCGGGGCCAAGACTTTGAATATGATGGAGAAATGTCGGCCGATGTTGCGCTGAACCCTGCCGTCATGGCGTCCTATCCATTTTGCCGCCTGTCCGGACCAGCCAACGTTCTGGTTATGCCTGCACACCACTCCGCGTCAATATCAACCAAGATGCTGCAAGAACTCGGCGGTTCCACCGTGATTGGGCCATTGCTCGTTGGCTTTGATCGGGCAATCCAGATCTTGCCGATGAGCGCACGCGACACAGACATCATCAATCTGGCGACTCTCGCAGCGTTCAACGTGAGCGGATAGCGAATAATCATGCCAACAGGCACGTATCTAGCCTATGATTTGGGCGGCCTCCGGGTCTTCCAAATCGT
>JBCBSH010000285.1:0-4715 GCA_039819285.1 Pseudomonadota bacterium | reverse complement strand
CGGAGGACAATCTCTTGACCGTCGGCACCGGTGGCGAGGGCCTCGCCTTCATCAACGAGATGCAGCAGGACAATTCCTACGAGCTGGAAGCGGCCATGTTCCCGGAGAAGGTCGGCTTTACGGCCATGGACGCGGCCGTATCGATGTATAATGGCGAGGAACTGCCAGAGCATATCGTCAGCCCCACGACGACCCTTACGACTGAAAGCTGGCAGAACTACTACGACTATGACGGCTCGTCCCGTTCGATCAATTGGGATGCGGTCAACGCGCTCGCGCCGCCGGCGGAATGCATGATGTATGCTGCCGATCTCGAGAACTGAGTGAGCCTGGACCCGGCCGGAAGCCGTATTTGGGCGACCGGCCGGTGTCCGCTTAAGGAGACGATCGGATGAGCGACGCACGGATTTCCGTGCCAGGGGCGGCATCCCCAGCGGGTGAACAGCAAAAGCGCGGCCTTGTGGCGGCATTGCTGGCCAACCGGCAGATCGTGCTGGTCGGCATTCTGGTGCTGCTGTGTCTCGCCATGTCGATCGGGTCCAGCGACTTTTATTCCGGCGACAACATCGTCGCGATCCTACGCCAGGCCTCCATGGTGTTGATCGTTGCCGTCGGCATGACGCTGCTGTTGATTTCCGGCGAGGTCGACCTGTCCGTCGGCGCCTCCATGGCCTTCACCGGCCTGGTGGCGATGGACGTCATGAACCAAACCGGCAGCCTCGCGCTTGGTGCCGTGGCCGGCGTTCTGTTCGCCGCTGCCGTCGGCCTGTTCAACGGCTTCGTCGTCACCATCCTGCGGGTGAATTCGCTGATCGCGACCATTGCGTCCTTGATGATCCTGCAGGGCAGCGTCTTCATCTTCTCGCGCGAAGCCGTGCAGAACCACCACCAGATCGGCCTGTTTCCGGAGGTCGGCGCCGGCTACGTCCTCGGCCTGCCGGTGCCGGTCGTGATCGCCTTCGTCGCATTCGTCGTCGCCTGGATCGCGCTGGCCAAGACGACCTTCGGGCGCAAGCTGTTTGCCGTCGGCGGCAACCCCAAGGCGGCGCGGCTGTCCGGCCTCAGATCCACCCAATTGAAGATTGCGGCCTTCGTCATCACCGGCATCTTGGTCGGCATCACCGGCCTGATCCTGTCGTCGCTGATGAATGCCGGCCAGCCGACCGCCGGGCGCGGCTTTGAGCTGATCGTGGTCGCCGCCGTCATCCTCGGCGGCACCAGCCTCTACGGCGGCGAGGGCACGCTGTTTGGCACCTTGCTGGGCGTGCTGATCCTGGAGGTGATCGACAACGGCATCATCATTCTGGGCCTGAACCAGGACCTTCAGATCGTCGTGCCGGGGGTCATCATCATCATCGCCGTCTATCTGGACCAGGTCCGAAAGAAGCGCCATGCAACCTGACGCCGCTATACTGGACCGGCCGGCAGCGGACACCGCGCCGGTGTTGGAGGTCTCCGGCGTCAGCAAGGCGTTCCCGGGCGTGTTGGCGCTGAACGATGTCAGCATGACGGTGCGCGCAGGCTCCGTGCACGCGCTGATGGGCGAAAACGGCGCCGGCAAGTCGACCTTGATCAAGATTCTCGCCGGCGCCTACACCAAGGACGCCGGCACGATCACCATCTGCGGCGAGCCCGCCGACATCCGCTCGCCGCGCGACGCGCTCGATCTCGGCATCAAGGTCGTGTTCCAGGAAATCTCGCTGATCCCGGAATTCAGCGTTGCGGAAAACATCGCGCTGGAGGATTTGCCGGTCGGCCGGCTGGGCTCACTCGACTGGCGCCGCATCCGGCGGGAGGCCGCGGAGCTATTCGATCGGGTTGGCTTCGCCATCGATCCCGCCGCGCGCACCGGCGACCTACCGATCAGCCAGCAGCAGATGGTCGAAATCGCCCGCGCGGTCTCTCAGCAGGCCCGCATCGTCGTCATGGATGAGCCGACCTCGTCGCTGACGCCTAACGAGATCAAGCTGCTGTTCGACGTCATCAGACGCCTGACCGGCATGGGCATGGCCGTCATCTATGTCAGCCACAAGCTGGAAGAGGTGTTCGAGATCGCCGATACGGTCACGGTCCTGCGCGACGGCAACCTGATTTCGAGCCTGCCGATCGAGGAGCACGACCACGCCTCGCTGATCGAGCATATGGTCGGCCGCACGATCGAGGATCTGTATCCGCGCACCCGCGAGCACACGATCGGCGACACGGTCCTGCAGGTCGACGGCTTGCGCAGCGCCAAGCTGCGCGATGTCAGCCTGAATGCGCGTGCGGGCGAGGTGATCGGCTTTTTCGGCCTGATGGGCGCCGGCCGCACCGAACTGGCCAAGGCGATCGTCGGTTACGACCGTGTCGATGCCGGTACGGTACGGGTCGACGGCCAGGAGCTGCGGCCGCACAACCCGGCATGGGCCGTCGATCTCGGCATCGGCCTGTTGACCGAGGACCGCAAGGAAGAGGGCCTCGTGCTCGGCATGTCGGTGATGCACAACATGTCGCTGGCCTCGCTCAGCCAACTGTCGCACGCCGGCTTCATCGACGACCGGGAGGAGCGCAAGCAAAGCACCTCGTTCGTCGACCGCTTCCGCGTGCGTACGCCCAGCCTGGATCGCCAGGTGCGTAACCTGTCCGGCGGCAACCAGCAGAAGGTTGTCCTGTCCCGCTGGCTGATGCGCGGGCTGAAGGTGATCATCCTCGACGAGCCAACACGCGGCATCGATATAGGCGCCAAGACCGAGATCTTCATGCTGATCGACGAGCTGGCGGCCCAGGGCCTGGCGGTCTTGATGATGACCTCCGAGATGCCCGAGCTGTTGGGCCTGAGCGACCGGATCATGGTCATGGCCAATGGCGGCATCACGGCCGAGATGTCCCGGGAAGCCGCCAACCAGGAGGCAATCCTCAATGCCGCCATCGGCTGACTCCTCGGCGCTAAGGACGCCCGTCTGGCGACGGCTCGCTGCCCGCAATGAAGCGGGCCTAGCCATCGCCCTGGTCGTGATCATCGCGTTTTTCAGCGTCAGTTCGGAGTATTTCCTTAGCCCGATCAATATCACCAATGTGCTGGGGCAGGCCTCGCTGGCCATGATCGCCGGTGTGGGCGTTGCCATGGTGTTCATTTCCGGCGAGGTCGACATCTCGATCGGCTCGATCCTGGCGGCCGCCGCCATTCCGATGATCGAGATTATGAACCTTACCGGCTCCATGGAACTCGGCATCCTCGCCGCCTTGGCCCTCGGCCTCGCCATCGGCGCGGTCAACGGCTTCCTCAGCGCCTATGCCGGTATCAACTCGCTGATCGTGACCTTGGGCACGCTGTTCGTGCTGCGCGGCGCCGTCTATCTCTACACCGGCAAGACCGCGATCCCCGACCGCGTCTATCTCGACAGCTTCTTTGAGATCGGTAACGGCCGCATTTTCGGCCTCGTGCCGTACCCGGCGATCATCGCGCTCGTGATCCTTGTGGTCTTCATCTACGTGCTCACGCGCCGCCGGTTCGGCCGCAAGGTCTACGCGGTCGGCGGCAATGCGGAGGTCGCGCGGCTGGCCGGCTTCGATGTGAAGCGGGTGAAGTTTACCTGCTTCGTTATCTCCGGTGTGCTGGCCAGCGTCGCCGGCATCCTGCTCGCCTCCCGCGTCGGTTCGGCCCAATACGTCGCCGGCGTTGGTTTTGAGTTCCAGGTCGTGGCGGCGGTGGTGCTCGGCGGCGTTAGCCTGGCCGGCGGCATCGGCTCGCTGGTCGGCATGGCGCTGGGCGTGCTTGTGCTCGCCTTCGTGGCCAATGGCCTTGGCATGCTGAACGTGAACACGGAATGGCAACTGGTCATCACCGGGCTGGTCATCATCGCCGCCGTCGCCTTTGACGAATGGAAGCGGCGGACCCGCTCCGCGGGCGAAAGGGGGGAACACGTCCATGGCACGTCTTGACGGCAAGGTCGCCGTGGTCACCGGCGGCGCCGACGGCATTGGCGCTGCGATCGTGCGCGGCATGGCGAACGAAGGCGCGATCGTCTTTTCCGGCGACATCGAGGATGCGCAAGGCCAGGACTTGGCGGACACGCTCGCGGGCGAAGGCCTGGCCGTGCACTACCAACACTGCGATGTCGGCGAGGCGGACGATATCGAGGCGCTGGTCGCTGCCGCTGCCAAGGATGGCGGCCGGTTGGACATCCTTGTGAACAATGCCGCGATCGCCATCGGCGGCATGCCGGTGCACGAAATGGCCGACGAACAGTGGCACCGACTTTTGCAAGTCAACCTGACCAGCGTCTTTCGCGGCTGCAAATTTGCCCTGCCGCACATGATTGGCCAGAAGTCGGGCGCCATTATCAACATGGCCTCCGCCCAGGGCCATATCGGCCTGGACGGCTGGACCGCCTACGCCGGCGCCAAGGGCGCCATCATGGCCATGACCCGCCAGATGGCGGTCGAGTTCGGGCCGCACAACATAAGGGTGAACTCGATCTCGCCGGGCACCATCGCGACGCCGATGAACGAAAAGGTCGTCGCCGATCTGGGCGAGCAGGTCGCCAAGGCCTGGGTGAAGATGCACCCGATCGGCCGCATCGGCCTGCCGGAAGAGATCGCTGAGGCCGCCATCTATCTGGCCAGCGACGCCGCTGCCTTCACCACCGGGACGGATCTGCGTGTCGATGGCGGCCTGACCGCCGCGCCGCGCTACGTCCCTGATCTTGTCTAGCCTTGGCGCAACGCCAGGAGAA
>JBCBSH010000284.1:0-4761 GCA_039819285.1 Pseudomonadota bacterium | reverse complement strand
ACCACCGCGCGCCGGATCACCGCCAGATCATGCAGCGGCTTCATCGCCACCACCATCTGGATGGTCGAACAGTTCGGGTTGGCGATGATGTTGCGGCGGCCATAGTCGGCGATGGCGTCGCGGTTGACCTCCGGCACCACCAGCGGCACGTCCGGGTCCATGCGGAAATGGGAGGTGTTGTCGATCACCACGCAGCCGGCCTTGGCCGCCTTCGGCGAAAACTGGGCGGAGACGGACGCGCCAGGCGAGGACAGCGCGATGTCGACGCCCCGGAAGTCGAAGGCCGCCAGATCGCGCACCTTCAGGGTCTCGTCCTCGCCGAAGCTGACCTCGCGGCCGGCGGATTTCTCCGACGCCAGCGGAATGACGTCGTCGACGGGAAAGTCCCGCTCGCTCAAGATCTGCAGCAACTCGCGCCCGACATTGCCGGTCGCCCCGATGACCGCCACTTTATAGCCCATGGTCCTAACTCCACCTTCACGCGCCCAGCACGTTCATATGACGCACGGGCGCAAAGCCCGCCTGACTACAGCCGCCAACGCCGCAGCGCAAGGCAGGCCTGCGCTTGGCAGGTCTTCCGACCGGTCATGCCCGCGTCTCTCGGCACCACCTGGTGATATGGGGCCGGCTTCCCATCCGTGCCAATCGACGGCAAACTCTTACGCAGGAATGGCGCCATGAGCGACAAGATCGACACCTACGCGGCCTTCTGGCCCTATTACCTGCGCGAGCATTCGCGGGCTGCCACGCGCAACCTGCACTATTTCGGCACGGCGCTCGGTCTGTTGCTTCTACTGCTCGCGATCGTGCTGGGGATCTGGTGGCTGGTCCTGGTCGCCATCGTTAGCGGCTACCTGTTCGCCTGGATCGGCCACATGGCCGTCGAGCGCAATCGGCCGGCCACCTTCACCTACCCGTTCTGGTCCCTGTTCAGCGATCTCCGCATGTTCTTCCTGTGGTGCGGCGGCCGCCTTGATCGCGAGTTGAAGAAGGCAGGCGTGTCCGGCTAACCCGACAGCCGCTCCATCTCGTCGCGGATCGCCTGCCCCATCTCGCCGGTCGACACTTTCTGGCTGTCCGGCGTGGCGATGTCCGGGGTCCGAATGCCAGCCTCCAGCACGTTGCCGACCGCGGTCTCCATCAGATCCGCCTCGCTGCCCAGATCGAAGCTGTAGCGCAGCATCATCGCAAAGCTGAGCAGCATGGCGATCGGGTTGACCACGCCGCGCCCGGCGATATCGGGCGTCGAGCCGTGGACCGGCTCGTACAGCGCACGCCGTCGTCCCGTCTCGTCGGCGGCACCCAGCGAGGCCGACGGCAGCATGCCCAGCGAGCCCGTCAGCATCGCCGCCTGGTCCGACAACATGTCGCCGAACAGATTATCGGTGACGATGACGTCGAACTGCTTGGGGTAACGCACCAGCTGCATGGCGCAGTTGTCGGCCAGCATGTGCTTCAGCTCAACATCGGCAAACTGCTCGTCATGCAGCTTGTCGACCTCTTCCCGCCACAGCCGGCCGGATTCCATCACATTCATTTTCTCGACCGAATGCACCAGGTTGCCGCGCTTTTTGGCCAGGTCGAAGGCGACGGCGGCAACGCGGTGGATTTCGGAGGTCGTGTAGACTTGCGTGTTCACGGCCCGGCGTTGGCCATCGGGCAGGGTCTCGATGCCGCGCGGCTCGCCGAAATAGACCCCGCCGGTCAGTTCGCGCACGATCATGATGTCCAGGCCCTCGACCAGCTCGCGCTTCAGGCTGGAGGCGTCGGCCAGCGCCGGAATCACGATCGCTGGCCTGAGATTGGCGAACAACTCAAGCTCCTTGCGCAGGCGCAGCAGGCCCGCCTCCGGCCGGATTGCAAAGTCAACCGCATCCCATTTCGGCCCGCCGACCGCGCCCAACAGCACCGCATCGACCTCCATCGCCCGGTCCATGACGTCATCGGTGACCGGCACGCCGTGAATGTCGATCGAGGCACCGCCGACCAGCCCTTCCTCAAGGTCGAAGCCGACGGCGCGGTGCTGGCCCATCCAGTTGGCGGTCAGGATCACTTCGGCCATGATTTCCGGGCCGCTTCCGTCACCGGGCAGCAGCAGGATCGATTTGTTGGCGGTCATGAACAGGGTCTCCCGGCCGTGTGCGGCCTTCTTCTTGTGAGGATCGGGCCTTATCGGCCCTTGCGGCGAATGCGGACGCCCCAGGCGGCAAGCGTGGCTAGCCAGATTACGGCGGACGCCACCAGGGCCATGTAGAAGGATGCGGTCAGGCTGTCATAGGCGATGGGATCGCGCTGCATCAAGGACCCGATGAACAGGCCGATCGGCGGCAAGGTCGCCAAGGTGGCCGGCACGTAGGCTGGCCGGCGGATTAGATAGACCGCGATGCTGAGCGCGGCGCCGAACGGCGTCAGCCAGATCAGAAAGGCCCAATAGCGCCGGTCATCGTTTTCGACGTAGGCGCTGCCGAACACGACGAACGGGTCCAAAACCGCCGGGTCGTCCATTGTGTCGGCGAAGCTGGCATTGACGATGCCGTGCAAGGCGGCGCTCGTGTCGACCGGCAGGCGCGCCACATCCAGCACGTAAACGTTGATGCTGCCCGCCTCCAGCCATTGCGGCAGTTGAGGCATCAGCATGGTCACGGTCGGCGGAATCTGGTCGGCGAAGACCGAGCCGTCGACGGCAAGCCACGGCGAAAACAGGCTGGCGATCAAGACGACCGATGCCAGCAGGCAGATCAGGCGCAGAGGGCGCAGCACCTCGCCAACCCCGGCTCAAGCGCGCTGGTCGGGATGTTCGGGATCGTGCCAGGGGTGGCGATCACGGCGCGCCGCCTCAAAGGCGTCGATGCGATGATCATGCGCCATGGTCAGGCCGATATCGTCAAGCCCGTTCAGCAGGCAGTGCTTGCGGTGCGGATCGATCTCGAACGCCACCACGCCGCCCTCATGGCCGTGGATCTCCTGGGCCGGCAAATCGACCGTCAGGGTCGCGTTGGCGCCGCGCTGGGCGTGCTCCATCAGCCGGTCGACATGGTCATCGTGCGTCGCGATCGGCAAGATGCCGTTCTTGAAACAGTTGTTATAGAAGATGTCGGCGAAGCTGGGCGCGATGATGCAGCGGATGCCGAAGTCCAGCAAAGCCCAGGGCGCGTGCTCGCGGCTGGACCCGCAGCCGAAGTTCTGGCCGGCGATCAGGATCTGCGCGCTGGTGTAGTGCGGATGGTCGAGCACGAACTCCTTCCGGTTGCCCTGCTCGTCCGTGCGCAGTTCATGGAACAGGCCCTCGGCCAGGCCGGTGCGCTTGATGGTTTTCAGGAACTGCTTGGGGATGATCATGTCGGTATCGACATTGACCATCGGCAAGGGTGCGGCGACCGCCGTCAGCGTCGTAAAGGGTTGCATTTATCGTCCTATCATTCGCATCGGTTTATCAAATCGGCTCACATAAACTCACGCACATCCGCCAGCCGGCCTTTCAGGGCGGCGGCGGCGGCCATCGCGGGGCTGACCAGATGCGTCCGTCCGCCACGGCCCTGGCGGCCTTCGAAATTCCTGTTCGAGGTCGAGGCGCAGCGTTCGCCCGGCGCCAGCTTGTCGGCGTTCATGGCCAGGCACATGGAACAGCCCGGCTCTCGCCAGTCGAAGCCGGCCTGAAGGAAGATCCGGTCCAGCCCCTCGGCCTCCGCCTGCTGCTTCACCAGGCCGGAGCCGGGCACGACCATGGCGTAAACGCCGTCCGCGATCCGCCGCCCGTCGGCCACGGCGGCCGCGGCGCGCAGATCCTCAATCCGCCCGTTGGTGCACGACCCGATGAAGACCTTTTCGACCGCGATGTCCTGCATGCGCGTGCCGGCCTCCAGGCCCATATAGTCCAGCGAGCGGCGCGCGGCCTCTTGCTGGCGGATATCCTCGATGGCATCGGGGTTAGGCACGGCGCCGGTGATCGGCACGACGTCCTGCGGGCTGGTGCCCCAGGTAACGTTCGGCGCGATATCGGCCGCCGCCAGGGTTATTTCTTCGTCGTAAACCGCACCCTCGTCCGACGGCAGGGTCCGCCAATGGGCAACGGCGTCGTCCCAATCGGGCCCCGATGGCGCCATCGGCCGACCCTTGATATAGGCGAAGGTGGTCTCGTCCGGTGCGATCAGCCCGGCCCGCGCGCCCGCCTCGATCGACATGTTGCAGACGGTCATGCGGCCTTCCATCGACAGCGCGCGCACCGCCTCGCCGGCATATTCGATGACGTAGCCCGTGCCGCCCGCCGTCCCGGTCACGCCGATGATCGCCAGGATCATGTCCTTGGCGGTCACGCCCGGCGGCAAGGCGCCGTCGACGGTGATGCGCATGTTCTTCGCCCGCCGCTGATGCAGCGTCTGGGTCGCCAGCACATGTTCGACCTCCGACGTGCCGATGCCGAAGGCCAGCGCACCGAAGGCGCCATGGGTCGCGGTGTGGCTGTCGCCGCAGACAATGGTCATGCCCGGCTGGGTGAAGCCCTGCTCCGGCCCGATGATGTGCACGATGCCCTGGCGCACATCGTCCATCTTGAAGATCGGGATGCCGAATTCCCGGCAGTTGGCCTCCAGGGTCTCGACCTGGATGCGGCTTTCCGCGTCCTCGATGCCGTGCGACCGGTCGGATGTCGGCACATTGTGGTCCGGCACGGCCAAGGTCGAGAGCGGTCGGCGCACGGGCCGGCCGGCCATGCGCAGGCCCTCGAACGCCTGCGGGCTGGTCACCTCATGCACGAGGTGGCGA
>JBCBSH010000283.1:0-4793 GCA_039819285.1 Pseudomonadota bacterium | reverse complement strand
GCAGATGAGCCGGGTCGACAGTGTGCGCCTGGCCGTCAGCAAGGCAACCGATACGGCGGAACGGGAAAAAGAGGAGATCGTCCAGTTCGGTCCGCGACGGCTTGCGCGCGCTGACGATCTCAAGATCCTCCACACCGATGCGCGCCGCATCACGGGTTTGGGCCAGAAAGCCGCCGGCCACGGACTTGATCATCACGCCGCCCGCCATCGGATCGGGCAGACCGCCCGCGACCAACAGACGTACGTTCTTCTTGCCCGACAGGATCTCGCGCGCCTCCGGACTGATGTCCGGGGCGATCACCACCTCGCAAAACAGTTCGGCGATGGCTTGTGCCGTTGCCGCGTCGACCATCTGGTTCGCCGCGACAATGCCGCCGAAGGCACTGACCGGATCGCACGACAGGGCCTTGAAGTAGGCCTCGGCCAGGCTGTCGCCGACCGCCACCCCGCTGGGGTTGGCATGCTTGATGATCGCGATCGCCGGCCCGTCGAATTCCGGGTCGAACTCCGACACCAGTTCGAACGCGGCGTCGGTGTCGTTGATGTTGTTGTAGCTGAGTTCCTTGCCCTGGATCTGGGTCGCGCGGGCGACCCCCGGCCGTCGGTCGGGCGTGACGTAGAGCGCCGCGCGCTGATGTGGGTTCTCGCCATAGCGCAGCGTTTGGGCCCGCTTGCCGGCGAGGCCGATGCGCAAGGGAAACTCATCCCCCTCATCGCGGGACAGCCAGCCGGCGATCGCCGCATCGTAGGCCGCCGTCCTGGCGAACGCGACTGAGGCGAGGCGGCGGCGAAGCGCCCCCGACACCGCGCCGTCCAGCCGCATCATCTCGTCCATCACGGCGTCGTAATCGTCGGGGCTGGTCACCACCGCGACAAAGGCGTGGTTCTTGGCGGCAGCGCGGATCATCGCGGGTCCGCCGATATCGATGTTCTCCACACAGGTCGCGAAGTCCGCACCGCCCGCCACCGTCTCCTCAAACGGGTAGAGATTGGCCACCATCAGGTTGATCGGCGCGATGCCGTAATCGGCCATCGCCTCGGCATCTTCGTCATGGTCGGGCCGGCCCAGCAAGCCGCCATGGATCTTGGGATGCAGCGTTTTCACGCGGCCGCCCATGATCTCCGGAAAGCCCGTATGGGCAGAGACTTCCTTCACCCGCAGGCCGGCCTCTTCCAGCCGGGCGGCAGACCCGCCGGTCGACAGGATCTCAACGCCGCGATCGGTCAGGAACTTGGCGAAATCGACGACGCCGGCTTTGTCGGCGACCGAGATCAGGGCGCGTTGGATGGGGATGTTCGGCATTGTTCGTCTTGCTCAAGCCAGCGTGGGTGGGCGCGGACTCTAGGCGCCCTATGAAACAATGGCAAAGGGCGCGGAAAAGCCGAAATGATCAACCGCGTTTTTCGCGACGCAGCTCCCACCGGACCGTCGCGCCCTCGGGCGCCGTCGTGCCGGCCACCACAAGTTGGCGGGCGCGTCGAGGTTCGCGCGGGTCGCCGAAATATAGGCTGTCGTCCAGTTCAAGCTCGCCGCCAACGGCACGAAAGCGAAAGCCCACGCCGCCGGGCAGCCGCAAAAGGGCAGCGTCGCCACCCTGGGCCATCAAGGCCTGGACCCCGGGATGCAGGTGAAAACGGACATGGAACCGGTCGCCCCCGCGATGGCGGCCCCGGTCGGGCTCCAGCACATCCTCGCCGCGCAGTTCCCCGCCATTGTCGGTGAGGTAGAGCCGGCGTTTATGCACCAGACCGTAGCCGTGCCGATAGCCTTCGTGACTGGCCTCGATCAAGACCGACCCACCGCCTTCCTGCCGCTCCATTTCGATCAGCGTGCGCAGGGGCTGACCCCGGCGAATGACACCGCCATCGGGCAGAAGGGCCAGCGCGTTGGTATCGCCGAGCACCAGGGTCGTGTGCGCGGCCGTTGCGCGCAGCGCCTGATGCCAGGCAAAGCCGGCCTCGCCGCCCCCGCCGGGCCAGGCGCCGCAATTGACAAACAGACGCTCGCGACCGACGGACAGCTCGAACGCCAGCAGGCCGGCATGGGCGCTTTTGTCCAATCCGTTGGGCGGCGGCCCGCCGACATCGACCAGCAGCAGGGTTCGGCCCTGCAGCGCCCGCTCGTACCCGCTTTGGACGGCGCTTTTCAGCGGCCTGCCGCGCGCGTCGGCCTGGGCCAGCACGGTGTCGATTAACACCGGCTGGCCAACAAAGGCGCCATTGAACAGGGCGAGACCGCCGTCGCCATGCCGGAAGAAGCGCAGGGCCGGCGCCATGCGATCGATCGCATGTTCGACATCGTCCGGGATGGGCACGCGAAAGGCGCGCAGGGCCGCCCGGATGTCGATCAGATGGCGCAACACCGTCATCAGAGTGCCGGGGTTGCGCTCAATATGGCCGCCGTCCGGCAGGATCTGTTCCGGCAACGTGGCCTCGAGCTGGTCGAGCGACTGGTGCAGCCGGTCGTCGGGCCATTGCAGGGCCAGCCCACCATAGATCAGGCCCTTCAACGCCATCATCAGGCGCTGGCCCTTTAAGCCGCCGGGCAGGGCCCTCGCCAAATGCTTGGCCTGGCGGGCGATGCTGGCGAAGACCGCACGGCGAAAGTCGTCTTCCGCACTGGCGCAGAAGAAGTCATGTCCCGCCAGCCAATTGGCAATGCGCAGACCCAGCGTATCCGGCTGCCAGGCCACGGCATCCCAGCGATCGAACGTCTCGATCCAGTCGGCGACCAGCGTGCGCGCATGCCGCCGCGCGCCGTCCCCGCCGACGGCGCGCAGGTCGCGCAGCCATTCGAAACTGTGCAGTTCGAAGCGAAACGCGTCGCCGGCCCCCGGCGCCTTCCAGGGCGGGCGATCCGTCTCGCGCTTTTCGCCGGCAAAGCGGTAGAGCCCGCCGATCAGCTCCTGGCCCCGCTCTACCTGGCCCGGCCAGGGGTCCGGCGGCAATAGCGCCAGTTGCCTGGGCACGCCCCGGCCGAGCGACATGGCATAAAGCGGGTTGCGAAAGGCGACCGTGCGCAAGCGTTGCGTCAGGCCCCGATCGGTCATCGGTCAACCGCGCCGTCGGCTGATCGTCGCCGCGTCCCGCGCGAGGGTTTCGGCGAGGCGTTCGGTTCCGAGGACAGTCCTGTCGATCGCGGAAATGTCGACGAGCGGCTCGACGGACCTCGCGAAATCGGCGATACGCGTCAGCAGATGCATGACGCTGGTTTAGGCCAAGGGGCGGTCGCCGTCTAGGCGCCTGTCCGGCGCAAGCGCGCGATGTGGAACCCGTCCAGGCCGCCCCAGTCGGCGGCATGGCAGGGCAGCGAGCGCACCTCGCCCAGATCGTTGATGATTTCGCCCAGGCCGCCAACCTCTGCCGGGTCGATCGGGACCCGTTCCACAGGCGCGCCGTCGCCGATCAGCCGCGCGATCTGGCGCTCGCCCTCCTCCGGCTGCAGCGAACAGGTGCTGTAAACGATCAGGCCCCCAGGCCGCACCAGCGTGACGGCGTTGTCCAGCAGCCGTTGTTGCAAGGCGGCGAGTTTGGCGACATCGTCTTGCGTCTTGCTTCTGGCGACATCGGGATGGCGTCGGATCGTGCCGGTCGACGAGCATGGTGCGTCGAGCAGGACGGCGTCGTAGGGCGTCTCGGCCTCGCAGACGGACCCGTCTGCTACCTCACAGTCGGCTTCGAGCCGAAGCCGGGCAAGATTCTCGCGGACACGGTCCAGGCGCCGGGCAGACCGATCGATCGCGGTGACCACGGCCCCCGCCGCTGCCAACTGCGCGGTCTTGCCGCCCGGCGCGGCGCAGAGATCAAGGACGCGCGCGCCCTCCACGTTGCCGAGCAGCGGGGCGGCCAACGCCGCGCCCGCGTCCTGCACCCACCAGGCGCCGGCATCGAAGCCGGGCAGGTCGATGACCGATCCTCCGACGGGCAGCCGCAGCGTTCCCGTCGGCAACAGCGAGGCCTCCAGGCGCTGGGCCCACAGCTTTGCATCGCCTTTGACCGTCAGGTCCAACGTCGGCTCCAGCATATGCGTCTCGGCAACGGCGCGGGCTCGGGCCTCGCCATAAGCAGTGACCCAGCTTTCCCAAAGCCAATCGGGCGTGTTGAGGCGGGCCGCGTCCTGACCGTCCAGCAAGGTTTCCCGGTCGCGGGCGGCGCGCCTCAGCACGGCGTTTACAAGACCGGTGAACCTGTCCAGTCCGCGATCGGCGACCAGCGACACAGCCGTATCGACGGCGGCATGGGCCGGCGTTTCGAGAAACAGAAGCTGGCCGATGCCCAGCCGCAGGATATCGCGCACCGCCATCGCGCTTCTCGGCAGGCGACGCTCGACCATGCCGTCGATCACCGCATCGATCTGGCCCAACCGCCGAAGGACCGTGGTCACCAGCAAGTAGGCAAAGGCCCGGTCGCGGCTGTCGAGGTCGCCGGTCAGCGCCTCATCGAGCGGACGGCGCTTATGCAGGACGGCATGGAGCGCCTGAAGCACGGCGCGGCGGGCGGCAAGGGGATCGGCCATGGGCGGTTCAAATGCCGGAGCGGCGCAGTCCGGGAAGACCGAGGATCGCCGCCCTCAACCCCAGGGGCCGCCGGACCGACGGGCTTCGCCACCGCCGGCCATGGCGCGTAGCCGGGCGACGCGCTTTTCCGTCGGCGGATGGGTCGAAAACAGGCTGTCGACCTTGTGCGCGTGCAGCGGATTGATGATGAACATATGGGCGGTGGCCGGGTTGCGCTCGGCCCGATTGTTATCGATGGCGCTCGGCTCCATCCAGGGCTATGCCAGCGCCATCGAT
>JBCBSH010000282.1:0-4814 GCA_039819285.1 Pseudomonadota bacterium | reverse complement strand
GTCAGGGTGGACGCCATCTCACGCGCGTGGCGACCGTCTCATGCATCATCTGACCCAACTGGCCGAAACCTATGTTCACGAATTCGGCCTGGTCATCGTCTTCGTCAGCGTGCTGCTGGACTCGTTCGGCATGCCGTCACCCGGCGAGAGCATCATCGTCTCGACAGCCGTGCTGGCGGCCCAGGGCGATATCAGCCTCCCGATGATGCTGTTTTGGGCCTGGCTGGGCTCGGTGGTCGGCGACAATATCGGCTACGCGATCGGCCGTTTCGCCGGCCGCGAACTGGTCGTCAAGTATGGCAGGCGGGTCGGACTGACGGCGCCGAGGCTGGCCAAGGTCGAGGCCTTTTTCCACCGTTTCGGGGGCGAGGTCGTGATCTTCGCGCGGTTCGTTGTGCCCGCACGGCAACTGAACGGCATCGTCGCCGGCATCGCCGAAATGAACTGGTGGCGCTTTTTGGCCTACAACTGCCTGGGCGCGGCCCTTTGGGTCGGCTTTTGGGGCTACGGCGTGTTCTTCGTCGACCGGCACCTGTCCTGGATCCGCGCGCTGTTCCCGGCGGGTCACTATCTGGCCCTGATCGGGCTGGCTGTGCTGATCGTGGTACTGGTTGGCTTTTTCCTGATCAGACGGTCGCGCCGGCGTGCCCGCGCGGCGTCCGAATAGTGCTCAAGCCCGGGCCCAGGCCTTGTTGAACTCGCGCATCCGGGCCAGGACGTCGACGCCGATCTGACTGTAGACGTCCAGCAGGTCGACCAGCACCCAATTCTCGCGGATCAGGCCCGCCTCGCAGCGCCAGAAGTCAAGGCTGCGCATGGTGACCTGCTGACCCGACGGTGCGATGCCTAGCCAGCCATCCCCCGTGATCGTTGCCCGCATGCCCGGCCAGGCCGTAAAGCCGACATAGGCGCCGTCGCCAAACAGGTCGCCCTTTCCAAGCGTGCCGACCCGGTCCGGCATGGCGTTCAGAAACGGGATCTGGTGCCAATGGCGAAAGCCGTCGATGCCGCGCCCGGTTCCGATGCCGGACGGGCCGTACCAACTGCAGCGCGGGTGCCAATAATCGGCCAGGCGCATGGCTTCGACACCGCCATCAGCGTACTGGCCCAGGGCCGCCAGCATGTCGCCGACCAGGGTGACGCTTGCCTGCGATCGCGCCGGATCGCGCGGGTTCGGCACGATACCGTCCTGTGTTGCCGGCCCTGGCACGTGCCACTCGCGGCCGAGGCTGGGCGCCATCGGCCAGGCGTCGGCCTGCATCATGACCTCAGGGATGTCCCACAGGGCCTGCATCTCGGCGATGCGGCCTTCCTCCACGCGGAAAAACTCGTGAAACCGCATGGCCACCTGGTGCCCGGTCGGCGGAATGTCCAGCCAGGGGGCCGCAAATGTCCCGGTGTAGTAGCCGCCACAGCCGACCCAGTTCGCGCCCGTCCTGCTGGCGCCGGCGATCACGATCGTGTCCCGGCGCTCCAAATCGGGCAGCGCCGAATGCAGTGGAGCCAAAGCCGCTTCGTAAAGGGCCTCGGGCCCGTCCAGATCCTCGAACGGATAGGCGAGATGAACGGCTGCATCAGGATGGAATACATTGGACAGCGCGGTCCGAACGTCATCCGGCTCGTAATCATAAAGCGCCAGCCGCAGCGGCTGGATTATCGTCTTATTGGCGGCGTGAATGTCGGCAGTCATCGAGCGGTTTCCGCATTTGCCTTCGGTGTCACCGTGTCGCCAAGCGCGACGTCGATAACGTGGTCGCACAGCGCCTCATGGGTGTGGTGTTGCAGCACATGATCACGCGCCGCTTCGGCCATCCGCGCCAGCTTGTCCTTGTCCTTCAGCGCTTCGATCACCGTTTCGACCAGGTCTTCGCCCTCGACATGGTAGAAGAAGCAGTGTTCGCCATGGTTCATCGGCTGGTAACGATGGATCGTCGGACTGCTGATCACCGGCACCGAACCGGCCAGCGAGGATTCGAGATGGCGAAAGCACTCCCAGCCGAAGCCGGCCGGCGACCAGGTCAGCCAGGCTTGGGCGCAGCGATCGATAAAGTCGCCGAACGGCAGTATCTCTGTGACATGGTCGACCACGACGCCCCGCGCCTTCAACCTGTCCAGCAGGGCCACGCCCTCCTCGCGCACCCGATTGGTGGCAAACGTCGTACCGGCAAAGAAGAGGTCGGTCTTCTTTTCATTGCCGAAGCTGGCCAAAGCCCGATCGAGCACCGGCTGCACCGTGCCCACGCCAAGCGGGGCGATCTTGTTCATGCGCCATCGCCAGCGGGGTTTGGCGCGAAAATTGGCGGTCGGCAGGTTGCGATGGCCGGATCGGTAGAAGACGTGCCATTTGTCGATCGGCAGTTCGCGCTTGAAGTAGGTGTGGCAGCGGTCGAACAGAAAGACGTTATGGCGAAATATGCCAAAGCTGTCATTCATGTCGACGACAACCATCGGCACATTGCGCGGCAGAAACCGCAAAAGCGGAAAGGCGAGCGTCGCCGACCAGGTGGCAAAAAAGCCGAGCACGCGACCCCGCAGCAGTGTGTTCTTGACCACGGTCAGGAACGAACGGAGATGCCACCACGGATAAATCGGCGGCTGCACGACAACCAGGTCGTAATCGCCGCGGCGCGCGCGCGCGAACAGCTTCCACAGCCTGGCCAAGGTCATCTCTGGCCAGGGCCCGGCGCTCTTGCTGCGATTGCCGCGCATGCTGGCCATATAGAAATCTGTTTGCCCGGGCTTGCCCAACGCAAAGGTCATGTTGTCGCCAAGCTCAAGGATGCGGAGCGCGGAGCGATCGCGCGGTATCGTTTCAGTGTTCACGCAATTTGGGTCCGCGAGTGTCCTTGACGGGAGTGACGGAAGAAAGCCGTCGCCGGTTGATGATAGTCACCTTAGCAAGGCACCAAACATCTTGGCGAGTGCGGCTGCCACGAACCGGTGTTGGCGCGCGAAAGGCCCAGCGGCGCCTTTCCAGTCCTATCCTCCGCTTTCGTTGATCGGGTTCGGTCCCGTATAGGTCCAGCGGTAGGCGGGCGGGGTCGGTCCCTTGTTGCGGCCGCCCTGTTGGCGCTGTTCCCAAGCATGGGCGAGGATGCCGACCGATCGGGACAGACAGAACAGGCCTCGCGCGAGCGGCGGCTCGAAGCCCAACTCCGCATAGATGACGGCGGTCGCCCCGTCGATGTTCATGGGCACCGGCTTGCCTTTTTGCGCGGCTAGCACCGACTCGATCGCCCTGCCGATAGCTGCGAAGCGGCCGTCGCAGACGCCGTCGCCGACCGCCTGATCGACCAGTGCGAGAAGCCTGGGTGCGCGTGGGTCGACCGGCTTGTGAAAGCGGTGGCCGAAGCCGGGGAGAAACGCGCCGCGGTCGCTCCGCCAGCGTTCGATTGTCACCTCGGCCGCGTCCGGGCCGCCGGCTTCGTCGACCATGCGATAAAGCTCGATCGCCTGCTCGCCGGCGCCGCCATGCACGTCGCCCAGCATGTTCACCGCGCTGGCCATGGCGTTGTTGAGCGGCAGGCCGCACGTCACCGCCATGCGGACAGCCGCAATGGATGGCGCCTGTGGGCCGTGATCGACCGCCGCGACCAGCGCCGCCTCGAACAGCGCCGTCTGCCCGTCGCTTGGCAGGTCGCCGCGCAGCATGAGCCAGATCATCTGCGGAAACGACACGTTGCCGATCAGCGTCTCGATCGGCTGGCCGCGCAGGCGGATCTTGCCCGGCGCCATGTCAATGATGTCGGTGCGCCACCAGTCGGCGACATCGCTCATATCACGCCCTCCTGGCTCAGCCGCTCCATCTCTCCCGGATCGACACCCAGCGCGCCGTAGACTTCATCATTGTGCTGACCCAGCTCAGGCGGCGGCGCGTCCACGGCCGGCGCCTTGCCATCAAGCTTCACGCCCGTCCTGACCACCGAGATGTCCCGCTTGACGCCGGGCACGTCGGCGAAGCTGGCCAGCATGCCGCGATCAGCGATCTGGGGATGGGCCAGCACCTCTGGCACCGTCAGCACCGCGCCCGCCGGCACGCCGATCCGATTCAGTTCGCGAGCCCATTCCCGGGCCGGTCTGGTCATCAGCGTCTCCTCCAATTCCGTCTTCAGTTTCAGGCGGTTCGCCTTGCGCTTCTCGCGCGTGGCATATTCTGGCCGGTCAATCAGGTCGTCGCGTCCGAGATGGCGGGCAACGAGATGCCATTGCTCATCCTTATTGGCGGCGATGTTGACCAGGCCGTCGGCGGCGCGGAAGGCGCCGGAAGGCGCGGATGTCGTATTCTCGTTGCCGTGGGCGGCCGGCTCCACACCGGCGATCAGATAGTTGGAAACCGCCCAGCCCATCGTCGCGATCGTGGCCTCAAGCATTGAGATGTCGATGAAGGCCCCGTGTTCACGATCGTTCAGGGCGGCGGTTATGGCGAATGCCGCTGTCATGCCGCCGATCGTATCGGCGATCGGATAGCCAACCCGCAAGGGCGCGCTGGCCTCATCGCCGGTAATGGCCATGACGCCGGACGCGCCCTGGATGATCTGATCGTACGCCGGGCGCCCCACCCACGGCCCGTCCTGCCCAAAGCCGGAGATGGCACAGTAAACGAGCGACGGCTTCGCCTGCTTCAAAACCGCGTAGTCGATGCCCAGCCTTGCCATCACACCGGGCCTGAAATTCTCAACCAGTACATCGGCCGTGGCGACCAGGCGCTTCAGCAGCGCTTTGCCGTCTTCATGCTTCAGGTTCAGCGTGACGGACTTCTTGCCGGCGTTCTGGGCCAGGAAAGACACGCCCATTTTGGCCGCGTTCAGCTCTGG
>JBCBSH010000281.1:0-4898 GCA_039819285.1 Pseudomonadota bacterium | reverse complement strand
TGTTGTATTATAAGTTTGGTTGACGGCCTTACATCGTGAGTTATGACGGGCCGGGAGACGACGATGTCCCGAATCGATCCATTCCAACTGACCGAAGCGCAGATGCGCGCCTTCAACGCCATCGCGCGCGAGCGCAGCTTCTCAAAGGGCGCGCGCCTGCTCGGCGTCAGCCAGCCGGCGGTGACCCAGCAGGTGCGCAAGCTGGAGCAAGCGTTCGAGGTGGTCCTGTTCGAACGGCGCGGCAGCGGCGGCGTTGACCTCACCGAAATCGGCCAGCGGTTGTTCCGCATCACTCAGGCGCTTGACGACATCAACGCCATGGCCCTCGGCGTCCTGCGGCGCCAGCGGGCGACCACCAGCGGCAGGCTGCGTATCGCGACCGCGTCGCCCCAGGTCTTCATGCCGTTGCTGGCGCGCTTCCGCGCCCGGTATCCGGATGTCGATCTCGACGTGTTTGTCGGCGGCACCCATGACGCGCTCAACAAGCTGATCGACCGCGAGGCCGATATCGGTCTGTTCCCTCTCGCCGGCAATGATCCGCGTCTCCTGTCCCGCCCCGTGGTACGCCAACGGCTGATGGCCTTGGTGCCGAGTGGCCACAAATTGGCGTCGCGGGCGAGCGTCAGCCTGCCGGAACTCGTCTCGCACCCCATGATCTTCCGAACCTCCGCGTCGTTCACACAGACCCTTGCCGACGAGGCCCTGCGCGACCAGCGCATCGCCGTGCACCCCGCCCTGCGGCTGCAAAGCCGGGAGGCGGCCATCGAGGCCGTGGCCAATGGTATCGGCGTAGGCTTCATTCTGTCGGAAGACATGACCGGCGACCCCCGGATCAAGCCAGTGAGGCTCGCACGCGTTCATAAGACGGTCATGGAAGGCGTCGTATGTCTGAAACAACGATTCGAACTCAGCCCGATCAACGACTTCTTCAACTTCGCCGTTGAGCAGCAGGGCGCAACGACCGTCAAAGGGGGACGGCACGATGTCTGAGATCAAGGCGCCAGGCGAAGCGGGCTTGGGCAATGTTCTGCTGATTACCGCCGATCAATGGCGCTGGGATTTCTGCTCGGCCAGCGGGTTCCCCTGTTCGACAACGCCGAACATCGATCGGCTGGCGGCGGATGCGACGCGCTTCGACAGCCATTTCGCAAATTCGACCCCGTGCGGACCGTCAAGAGCCTGCCTGCTCACGGGCATGTACGCCCACAACCATCGATCCGTGCTGAACGGCACACCGCTGGACGGCAGCTTCACCAATCTCGCCCTGGAGGCACGAAAACGGGGCTACGCGCCCAAGCTGTTTGGCTACACCGATACCTCAGCGGATCCGCGCCACCACGGAGAGGGCGACCCGGCACTGTTCACTTATCAGGGCGTTCTGCCGGGCTTTGACCAGGCCTGCCTGCTAATCGAGGACAATCTGCCCTGGCTGTCGTTTCTTGAGGAACAGGGGTATGAGGTGCCCGGCCCCGGCTACGCGATCTTTCGCCCCCTTCAAGCTGACGATGAAGCAGCCCCGACGCGCCAGCCCGCGCCCTATCGGGCCGACCATTCGGACACTGCCTGGCTGGTCGATCAGTGCATCGACCATCTGCGGCGATCGCAGGACTGGGACAGCGCGGAGCCGTTTTTCATCCACCTGTCGTTGCTGCGCCCGCACCCGCCCTGGATCGCGCCCGAACCGTACAACACGCTGTTCGATCCGGCCGATATGCCGGCCGTTCGCGGACGCGGCACGGCGGCAGCGCATCCGTTCCTGCGCTGGCAACTGGGCCGCATTCCCCAAGCCTCTTACTTTGCCGGCGGCCAAGGTCTCGCGGCCGATTTGGACGATCATGCGATTGCCCATCTGCGCGCCACCTATGCGGGGCTGTTGCGCGAGGTCGACGACAATCTCGGACGCCTGTTCCAGACCCTGCGCGATATCGGCCGTTACGACGATACTTTGATCGTGCTTACCTCCGACCATGGCGAGCAACTCGGCGACCATTTCCTGCTCGGAAAACTCGGCTTCTTTGACGAGTCCTATCGCATTCCCTTGATCATCCGCGACCCCAGACGGATGGCAGGACGCGGCAGGACGGTCGACGCATTCACCGAATCCGTAGACGTCGTGCCGACAATACTGGACTGGATCGGGCAGCCGACGCCCGGACAATGCGACGGTTTCGGCCTCGCACAGTGGCTTGATGGCCACGATCCGGGCGGCTGGCGCGAGGCCGTCCACTGGTCCTTCGACTTTCGCGACCCGCAGAACCAGGAAGCCGAGACCCGGTTCGGCCTGCCGAGCGACGCGTGCACGGCCACCGTTCGTCGAGAGCGAGACTGGAAGTACGTGAACTTCGCAGGCCTGCCGCCGCTGCTTTTCGACCTGGCGAACGACCCGGCGGAGACGGCCGACCTGTCAGGCGACCCGGTCCATCACGGACAAAGAATGGCGATGGCAGAGGCCATCCTGGCCTGGCGTCAGCGCAACGGCTACGGCGCCCTCGCCAACACGCTTCTGACCGCGGACGGCCCGATGGAACGCCATCGGACACGCACCGGCCCCCCGCGCGCCGGCACCAATCAACCAGCGACCGAATAAGCCAGCCGGAAGCCGGTATGGCCCGTCGTACTGTCTGGTGTATTGCTGCTGCGGGCGGCGATGCGGTAGCGATAGCAGTAGGACCGGTGGCAGAGATACGACCCGCCCTTGACCACAAATCGGGTCTCGCCGGCGACGGCCGCCCGGACCGCCTTCGCCGCCTTGGAAAGCGATCGGATGCGAAAGGGATCGGAGGTCCATTCCCAGGCGTTTCCGACCATGTTGAACAGTCCATAGCCGTTCGGCGCATAGCTTCGCGCCGGCGCCGTGCCGAGATAGCCGTCGGCGCCCGTGTTGCTTACCGGGAAGCGGCCTTGCCAGATGTTGCAGGGCAAATGGTCGGTATCATCCGGCTCGGCATCGCCCCAAGGGAACTTGGCGCCGTTCAAGCCGCCCTGTGCTGCGTGCTCCCATTCGGCCTCCGTCGGTAACCGCCCACCGGCCCAGGCCGCGAAGGCCACGGCATCGGTGTGCGAGACATGGGTGACCGGATGGTCTTCGCGCCCGTCGGTGTTGCTGTGCGGACCCTCGGGATGGGCCCATGTCGCGCCATCGACAGCGCGCCACCAGTCGGCCCTGGGCAACGGTGCGTGCCGGTCGGGATCTCGAAGAAAGCCGTGGAAGACAAAGGACCAGCCATACCGTTCAGCCTCGGTCTGGTAGTCCGTCGCCTCCACGAAATCCCGGAACCGGGCCACCGTGACGGCAGCGCGATCGATGGCGAAGGGGCGAACCCGCACGACGCGCGCCGGCTTCTCGCCATCCCGTGGCAGAATCGAGTCATTTGTACCGACCGTCGTGCGCGCCCCAGGAAGGCGGACCGCATCGTCTGGCACCGTGTCTGTTGCATCCCGTGCCGACCTGGCCGCGGCGGACGGAGCAGGCGCGGACGAACCGGCACGAGAAGGGCAGCAGGTCATTGCCGGCGGATACCGTCACCTCGGCCGCGGAATCGAATGCATCCTCGATCGCGCCACGGTATCAGCGGCAGGTTCGCGCCATGCCTCATTCGTTGTTGCGTGCAATCGCGGCCTCCACAGCCCCGCGCACCGAGTCGTCCTGGAACACGCCCCGCAAGACGTTCATGCGTTCCAAGACGGAGTCGGTCCCGACGGCTGCCGGGGCCGGCACGCCAGCGGTCGCAAGCTGGGCCAAATAGTCCGGATCGTTGTAGGCAGCGAGGATCGCCGCTTCCCAGACCGGCACGTACTCCTCAGGCGTATTCGGCGGCAGCACGAACACGTTCTGGATCGACATGGCGATGTGGATCGCCTCCCAGGCCTCGTAGGCCGGGCTGTCGAGCGTGTCGGGGGAATACTCACGCCACATCGCATCGAAGACCGGGATGTCTTCCAGTCCAGCCTGAGAGATGATTTCGCCATCAACATATTCGCCCATCTGCCCGAAGGCCTCCAGCACACCGTCGCCGGTGATCGCCTCGCGGTTGGCGCCGAAGAAGGAGTCGTTGGTTTGCGCCAGCTCGGTCTCTCTGGCACGGGCGGCGGCAACCATGTTGCCCTGCCCGCGATAGCCGGTGATCAATTCGAACTCATCGGCGCCCAGCGCGTCCGACAGGAACCGCGCGCGGATCGAAACATGGTTGTCCGCGCTGTTGACGGCCATGAACAGCGGCCCGTCGTAGTTGTGGAAAGTGTCCGCCGTCAGACCGACATCGGTGCGAACCTGGAAGATCTGGTTGACGCTGCGCGCGGCGACAAAGGGCAGATCGGCGGTGCCCTCGGGCACCTGCTGCAGCCCCAGCGCCCAGCGGATCGGCGTGCCCGCGAAATAGCCGATATGCAGCCCGTCGGGCGGTACGGAGTCTATCAGATAGTCCACGGCCGCCGTGCCCCCGGCGCCGCCTCGGTTGGTGACGATCACGCTGGGCGAGCCGGGCAGATGGCGCGCCACGAAGGGTGCGACCAGTCGGGCCGCCGTGTCAGTGCCGCCGCCGGCCGCGAAGTTGACCATGATGTCGACGGTCTCGCCTTCGAAGCTGACCTCTTGCGCGCTTGCCATGCCGGCAACGCCCAGCGCCAAGGCAAATGCGCCGCTCGCCAAGGTCGCACGGCGCGTGACAGTCATTGGGCCCTTCATGTCTTCTCCTCCCGTTTGTCAGCCCCGGACGTTGCTGTCGGGGTCTGTTAACCCGGAGCGGACGATGGTCCGCCTCTTGACCGAAAGACTAAGGCGAATGCCCCACAGGCTTTGTTCACCCGGCGACAATTGCCGTTGGAAGCCGCTGAGATCGGCCAGCCGAGGGCGTCCGTTCGATCGAGCATCGAGCCTGTGGGCGCGCGCGGCATCCCTA
>JBCBSH010000280.1:0-4954 GCA_039819285.1 Pseudomonadota bacterium | reverse complement strand
TGCGCAACAATGCCTCGACCTGGATTTCGGCCCTGATCGACAACACGATCTTCAGTGTCCTCGCCTGGGTCGTGTTCGCGCCGGAGCCGCTGGATTTCACCACGCTGGTCTTCACCTTCATCCTGGGCACCTACCTGTTGCGCATCGTGGTCGCGTTCGTTGACACGCCGTTCGTCTATCTGGCGCGCTACGCGGTGCGCCAACCGGCACCGGCCGCCGCCTGAACGGAGTGTCCCGCTACCCGAATTTCGGCTTTGAGGTTCGACACCGGGCACCCGACAGCCGGGCCCGCCTTGGCCGGCTGACGACGCCGCACGGCACGATTGAAACGCCGAACTTCATCTTCTGCGGCACAAAGGCCGCGATCAAGGGCGCCACGACCGAACAGATGCGGGCCGCCGGCACCGACATCATCCTGGCCAACACATTTCACCTAATGATCCAGCCGGGTGCCGAACGCGTGGCAAAGCTGGGCGGCCTGCACCGGATGATGAACTGGTCGGGGCCGATGCTGACGGATTCCGGCGGGTTTCAGATCTTCTCCATGGGTCATGGCGGCGTGGCCGACGAGATCAAGGGCCGCAACCGGTCCGAACGGCCGAAGTCCCTGGTAAAGATCAGCGAGGAAGGGGCGGAGTTTCGGTCTTATCTCAATGGCGAGAAGCTGTTCCTTTCACCCGAGGAATCGATCCGTCTGCAGCGGCTCTTGGGGGCGGACCTGATCGTGCAGTTGGACGAGTGTACGCCCTACCATGTCGGCGCAGACTACATCGCCGACAGCATGGCCATGAGCATGCGTTGGGGTGACCGCTGTCTCGAGGAGTTCGACCGCGGCGCCGACGGGTCACAGGCGCTATTCGGCGTCGTGCAGGGCGGCACCGATCCAGCGCTAAGGCGCGAAAGCGCCGAGTACACCGCCGACCGCGACTTCTTCGCCACCGCAGTCGGCGGCACGCTGGGTGGAAACAAGGCGCAGATGTACGATGTGGTGGGCATGTGCAGCCCTTATCTGCACCCCGAGCGGCCTGTCCACTTGCTGGGCATCGGCAACTTCCAGGACGTGTTCGAGGGCGTGGCCCTGGGCATGGACACGTTTGACTGTGTCCATCCCACGCGCGTCGCGCGCCATGGCTGGGCGCTGAAGAAGGGCGCGCCGGGCGAACGGGTCAACCTGCGCAACGCCAGGTTTCGCGACGACAATGGCCCGATTGATGAGACCTGTGGTTGTGAAGTCTGCCAACACTATTCCGCCGGCTATCTGCACCATCTGGTGCGCGTCGGCGAACTGCTGGGCGTCATGCTCGTCACGCTGCACAACGTCTTCACCATGAACCGCCTGTTGCGCGAGGTGCGCGCGGCCATCGCCGCCGACCGGTTGGCCGAAGCCCGTGCCGAATGGATCGTCGACTGACTACGCAGCCCGGTTCGTGCCCCTTGGCCCGAACGTCAGCGCGATGATCCCGGCCCCGATCCAGCACAGGATCGCGCACACGATGATAATGGCCCTGAAGCTGGCCAGCGCCGCCTGATCGATTGCCGACTGGACCGTCTGGGTCATTTCCTCCGACAGGCCTTCCGGTGGCTGGGTGCCGGCAAGCTGGCGCAGGCTGTCGCCCATCGCGGCAATAATCTCGTCAGGGACGGCCAAGCCGGCCGCGATGTCGCCGAAGGCAGGCTCAAAGCGACCGGCGGCGACGATGCCCAGCACCGCGACTGCCAGCAAGAAAGCGAGGCGGCTGGCTGCGTTGTTGATGCCGGAGGCGACGCCGGCATGCTCGCGCGGCGCGGCGTTCATCACGGCGGTGGTCAGCGGTGCCACCGTCAGGGCCATGCCGGCGCCAAGGACCGTGATGCCGGGGAAGAAGGTGGTCCAATAGGACCCGTCGATCCCCGGCCAGGCCAAGGCCAGGATGCCCAGTCCCGCAATGGTCGGGCCGACGGTCAGAGGTAGCCGCGCGCCGAAGCGGTCGACCAGCCCGCCGGTCATGCGCGAGAAGACCGAGATCAGAATAATGAAGGGCAAGATGGCCATCCCGGCCTCGAGTTCCGAATAGCCAAGCGTACTGATCATATGGATGGGCAAGAAGAACAGGACCCCGCCCATACCGCCATAGAGCAGAAGCGTGAGCCCATTGGCGCCGCTGAAGGCCCGGTTGCGAAAGACGTCGAGCGGCATCATCGGATCGCGCACCTTGGTCTCGATCCGTACGAAGGCGATCAGCGAAACGATCCCGACCAGGCCAAAGCCCCAGACGAATGGCGATTGGAAGCCCAGGCGTGGCGCCTCGATCAACGCGAAGATCAAACTGCCCAAGCCAACTGCACCGAGGCAGAGGCCGGCATAGTCGATGCCGCAGGCGTCCTCGTCCCGGCTTTCCGGCACATGGGTCAGGCTGAGATAGATGACGACCGCCGCCAGCGGCAGGTTGATCCAGAAAATCCACGGCCAGCCGACCGTTTCGATCAACCAGCCGCCTAGCAACGGGGCAGCGGCGACGGTGATCGCGCTGAACGCCGACCAGGTGCCGATCGCCTTGCCGCGGCGCGATTCCTCGAAGCACGACGTAATGATCGCCAGGCTGCCCGGCACCAGTAGGGCGCCGCCAATGCCTTGCAAGGCGCGGGCGGCGATCAACTGCCCGATCGTCTGGGCCAGACCGCAGGCCGCCGAGGCGACCGCGAAGATTACGACGCCGATCACGAAAATCCGCCGTCGGCCCTTCAGATCGCCCAGCGCACCCCCGGTCAGCATCAGCGCGGTCAAGGTCAGCAAGTAAGACTCGACCACCCATTGCTGGCCGGCCAGGCTGGCATCGAAGTCACGCTGGATTTCGGGCAGCGCGATGGTCACGACATTGCCGTCGATGAACACCATCGCCGAGGCCAGAATGGTCGTGATCAGGATATAGGCTTCGGTGACGGCGCGCTTGCCCGGTCTCAACGCTAGCCGCTTGTGGGCGGGAACAGTATGGTCGGCCGGCATGCCCGTCCTTTCTTCAATGCGCGCAAGAACGATAACCCAATCGAAGGTCAACGACACCGATGAAGCGACTTGATGCCCACCCAAACCTGTTCATCATCGACCATCCCCTGATCCAACATAAGCTGACCCACATGCGTGACGAGGGGCGGTCGACCATGGGGTTCCGCAGCCTCTTGCGCGAGATCGCGCTGCTGATGGGTTACGAGATCACCGACGATCTGCCGCTGACCACCAAGCGCATCCGCACGCCGCTGGAGGAAATGGACGCGCCGGTGCTAGCCGGCAAGAAGGTTGCCATCGTCTCGATCCTGCGGGCCGGCATCGGCATGGTCGAGGGCCTGCACGAGCTGATCCCGTCGGCGCGCGAGGGCCATATCGGGCTCTACCGCGACCCGGAAACCAAGATGCCGGTGGAGTATCTGGTAAAGCTGCCCAAGGCCGAGGACCGCATCTTCATCCTGGTGGACCCCATGCTGGCAACCGGCAACTCGGCCGTTCACGCCATCGAAGTCTTGAACAAGCACGGCGTCCCGGACGAGCGCATCCGGTTCATGGCTTTGGTATCGGCCCCGGAGGGCGTTCGGACCGTGCACGCCGCCCACCCGGACGTTCGCGTGTTCACGGCCTCGTTAGATCGAGAATTGAACGATCACGCCTATATTCTTCCCGGACTGGGCGACGCTGGCGACCGGATGTTCGGCACCAAATAGCCGTTATGCTGTGTTGGCGTTTGCCTCATCTCACGCTCTTTTGGGAGACACCCGATGCTTCAACGCCGCACCGTACTGAAATCCGCCACCGGCGCCGTTGCCGGATTGCCGTTGGCCGCCGTGCTCGCCGATCCGATTTTGCGCCAGGCTGTGGCCCAGGGCCTTGACACAGTTTCGCTTGATCTGCCGAGCGGGCGAACCGCCAGCGGGTCGCTGGCGGTGCCGGCCCAGACGCCGGCGGGCGCGGTGCTTCTGATCCATGAGTGGTGGGGTCTGAACGACCAGATCCGCGCGGTCGCGGCCGAACTGGCGAACCAGGGCTATGTGGCGCTCGCCGTCGATCTGATGGACGGTGACGTCGCCGAAACACCTCAGGACGCGCAGGCGCAGGTGGCCGCGGTCGAGGAAGGCGAAGCCATCGAAACGCTGGTTGGCTGGATCGATTGGCTGCGGGAAAGTGACCTGACCAACGGCAAGGTCGCCACCGTCGGCTGGTGCTTTGGCGGCGGCTGGTCGCTGCAGGCCTCTTTGGCGACGCCCGTCGATGGCACCATCATCTACTATGGCCGGGTTCCGGGCGACCCGGACGCGCTGTCCACGCTGCAAAGTCCTGTGCTGGGGCATTTCGGCAGCCGGGACCAGTTTATCAATACGGAGATGGTCGCGGGCTTCCAAGGCGCGCTCGAGGCGGCCGGCGCCGACCACGATTTGCACACCTACGACGCGGATCACGCCTTCGCCAATCCAACCAGCGCGGCCCATGACAGTGAGGACGCGCAGCTCGCCTGGCAGCGGACGCTGGCTTTCTTGGAGCAAACGATCGGCGGCTGACAAGGTCCGGCATGGGCAAATTGCATTTGCAAGTCATTCGCACTAGGTTCGCGGTTCGGTAGTTGATTTTGCGCATTGGGTGAGATGGCGGTCGGTCTCTGGCCTGGAGACCGGCAGCTCTCCCTCACGATGGTCCGAACCTTGACGATAGAGTTACAAGCCAGCCCCCTGAAACGCGTGCGGCCGCGATGGAACGGCTGGACGGCGGTAACTCTAACGGTCGCGTTCTTGGTCGCGCTGCCTGTCCTTATCGTCGTCAGTCGCATTTTCCAGGATACAGGCGGCGCCTGGGATCACCTGGCGTCGACGGTTCTGCCGACTTACATCGTGAACACGGTGCTGTTGATTGTCGGTGTCTCGGTGTTGGCCGGGTCGATGGGGGTGACGACGGCCTGGCTGGTCACCATGCACCGGTTTCCCGGCAGCCGCA
>JBCBSH010000279.1:0-4961 GCA_039819285.1 Pseudomonadota bacterium | reverse complement strand
GCCTGACGAAAACCCGTTGAGTCTCAGCAATTGGGCCGTTAATGGCACAATGGCGTATATGTCCTAAATCCACTTGCTGCGTTGCGCGCCGTTTGTGGTTTGCCCGCACCGCGGTGCCGTTCCCCGCACGCGCGGGGATGAACCGCCGCTTGTCAGGCTCGCCTTTTTCCGGGCCGGACGCTCGCGACCCGCAGAGGCTTGCAAGGCGTCAAGCCTCCGGTCGACGCGCCGGCGACCTGTTGGCGAAGGGGGCGCGGTTCGAGAGGCACCTGGCATCCGGCCTGGCGCCCATTGTTCGGATGACGCCGTCACGCTGGCGCGATTGGCCGCCAACTTGACGGTGCGTCCGCACCGGCTCGGCGCCGTCCGGTTTCCTCAGCCTTCGAAGCGCCAGGCCAGGGTTTCGCCGGCATGGAACGGCACGACATGGACGGTGTCGTTGCCCATCTGGTCGGGCACGTCCTGCGCCGTCCGGCGCAGCGTGACGGTCCCGGTATTGAGCGGCAGGCCGTAGAAGCGCGGGCCGAACTCCGACGCAAACGCCTCCAGCCGATCCAGCGCGCCTTCCTCCTCGAACGTCTGGGCATAGCTTTCCAGCGCGGTCGGCGCGCTGAAGATGCCGGCGCAGCCGCAGGCGCTTTCCTTTTCGTGCCTCGGGTGGGGCGCGGAATCGGTTCCGAGAAAGAATTTGGGGTTGCCCGACGTCGCCGCCTTGCGCAGCGCATCCTTGTGGCGGCGGCGCTTGGCGACCGGTAGGCAGAAGGCGTGCGGCCTGATCCCGCCAACGAACATGGCATTGCGATCGATCCGCAAATGGTGCGCCGTGATCGTCGCCCCAAGTGTCGGTCCCGACGCCTCGACGAAGCGAACCGAGTCCTCGGTGGTGATGTGCTCCAGCACCACCTTCAGACCGGGGAACGCCGCCCGCACCGGGGTCAGCACGGTCTCAAGAAACACCGCCTCCCGGTCGAAGATGTCGATATCGGGCGCGGTGACCTCGCCATGGACCAGCAGCGGCATGCCGATGCTCTGCATGCGCTCCAGCACCGGCCAGATCTTGCGCACATCCGTGACACCGGCCGCCGAATTGGTCGTGGCGCCCGCCGGGTAGAGTTTGCACGCCGTGAAGACACCGTCCTTGAAGCCGTTCGCGATCTCCTCAGCATCGATCTCATCGGTGAGATAGGCGGTCATCAAGGGCGTGAACCGGCGGCCTTCGGGCAGCGCGCTTAGAATGCGCGTGCGATACGCCTCGGCCGCGGCAACCGTCGTTACAGGCGGGACGAGGTTGGGCATCACGATGGCGCGCGCGAACTGGCGGGCCGTATGGTCGGCGACGAAAGAAAGCATGTCCCCGTCGCGGAAATGGACGTGCCAGTCGTCCGGCTCACGCAGGACCAGAATGTCGTCGTCGTCCCCGGACGGCTCTCCGCTCCCATTGTCCTGAAGGCTCACCTGGTTCCCCCGTCCTGCTGATCGGCCGTGCATGGAGATACGGTGTCAGGCGCAGAACGGCAACGACCGATCCTTCAACCCTGAGGTCACATGCGTCATTACGACCGCAAGTCGCCGCTAGTAGCGGGGCATGTCCGGCTCCACATCGCGTGCCCATGCGTCGATGCCGCTGGCCAGGTTCAAGGCGTTGTCAAAACCGTTCCGGCGCAGAAACGCCGTTACCATGGCGCTGCGCACGCCGTGATGGCAGACAATGATCAGCGGGGTCTCGCGCGGCAGCCCATCGAGCGCGTCCGGAACCCGCTGCATGGGGATCGTGACACTGCCGTCGATGATGCACACCGCCAGTTCATCCGGCTCGCGAATGTCCAGCACCGTGTGCGCCGCGCCCGTGTCCCGCATCTCGGCAAGCTGATGAACACCGATATCTTGGTCTGGCCGTTGCATCTGCTTCGCCCCGCTCATGCGTCTGCCTCCAGCATTGCAGGTGCCGCCGTTGCTGGCCGTCGTGGCGCGAGCGGCCGCCGCGCCCGGGCCGGACGGGTTGTCGTCAAAACGTCCGAGTTTCCCGGCCAAGCTCGCCTGGCGTGAGGGCCTCGTTCACGAAGCCGCATTCATACGTGGTCATGCACATTGCCGATACGATCGCCGTTCTGTATCTAGGCCACATTGCCGAGATCGCCGAAAGGCGCGCCTTGTTTGCCCGTCCGCACCATCCTGACACCCAAGCGTTGCTGTCGGCCGAGCCGAATGCGGATCGCGCTGTCGTTTCAGGGCGAAAATGACGCGAGGGGCTGACGTCGTTGCGCGCGTCTTGGCGGACGCGGGCCTGGACACGCTGTTTGCCATGTCGGGCAATCAGCTGATGCCGCTGTTCGACGCCTTCGTCGATACCGGCCCACGGCTGGTCCACGTTCGCCACGAGGCCGCGGCGGTTCACATGGCGGATGCCTTCGCGCGGATGACCGGCGGGCCCGGCGTTGCCCTCGTGCCGGCAGGCCCCGGTTTCGCCAACGCACTGTCCGCGCTCTACACCGCACGCCAGTCCGACAGCGCGCTGCTGTTGATCAGCGCACTCGCCCCGCTGGCGCAAACGGGCAAGGGCGCCTTTCAGGAGATGCGCCAGGCGGAGATCGCCGGGCATTTCACGAAGTGGTCAGCCACCGTCAACAGCGCCGACGACCTTGCGGTCATGACCCAAAGGGGTCTGGCGATGGCGTGCGAAGGCCGTCCCGGGCCGGTCCATTTGGCGATACCATCAGATGTCTTGGCGGCCGCGGCGCCAAGCGCAAGGATCGGCGATGCCGCGTCGTCTGAGGAACCCCCAGATGCGGCGGACATGGCGTCCCTGGCCGACGCATTGCGCACGGCGTCCAGGCCGCTGATACTGGCTGGCCCGGTCTTTGGTCAGCCGGGCGGCAGTTTCGACATTGCCGCTGCGGAAAGAAGGCTGGAGGTTCCCATCGTTCTTATGGAAAGCCCGCGAGGGCTGGCTGATCCATCGGCCGGCGTCGTGTCGGGCCTGGTGTCGGAGGCCGATCTGATCGTGCTGGCGGGCAAGCGGGCCGATTATGGGATCGGCTTTGGTGGCCCTTTCGCGTCGACCGCCGGTTTCGTCGTGGTCGACGGGGATCGCGCGATGCTGGAACTCGCTGAGACCAATCTAGGCGCGCGGCTGCAGATGGCGTTGGCGTGCGAGCCTCGCACGGTCTTGCATGCCCTGACGACCCGCTTCGACCGCCCGATTGATGCGGGGGATTGGATGCGTCGGGTTCGGGAGGCGGCCGCCTATCGGCCCGCCGACTGGCGCGAGGCAGGCGATGGGGAGGCGGGTGTTCATCCGGCGCGGATCGGCTACGCAATCCAGCCATTTCTCGACCAACACCCCGACACGGTCGTGGTTTGTGACGGCGGCGAATTTGGTCAATGGGTGCAGGCTTGCCTGACGTCGCGGCGGCGGATCATCAACGGCCCCGCCGGCGCCATCGGCGGTGGTTTGCCGTTCGCGATCGGGGCCAAACTGGCTGATCCCAAGGCAACCGTCATCGCGTTCATGGGCGATGGCACGGCCGGGTTTCACCTGGCGGAGTTTGAAACAGCGGCGCGGTGCGGGACACCGTTCGTGGCCGTGATCGGCAACGATGCGCGATGGAACGCCGAACATCAGATCCAGCTGCGCGACTATGGCGCCGACCGTCTGCATGGCTGTTCCCTCACGCCTGCCCGCTATGACGAGGCGGCGCGTGCTCTTGGCTGCCACGGCGAACATGTGGAACGTGCGGCCCAGCTTGACCCCGCGCTGAGACGATCACTGGCGTCCGGACGGCCGGCTTGCATCAATGTGAAGCTGCAAGGGCGCGCGGCGCCCGTAATTCAGCGCCCAGGCGTCTGACCGGACTGACCATCGCTCTGGCCATCACCCTGGCCGGCGCGGGTCGGACATGCTAGCGCAGGGGCGGCGGGCGATTTGTGCCGCCTCATCAGTCGAACCATGCGTGGGGGCGCAGCGGTGATCGATCTCGCACCGACGGACGAGCAGCGGCAGATCCTGGACAGCGTGGACCGGTTCGCCGCGCGCCACCTGCCGCCCGACGAACAGCAGCGGCGTGACGCGGCGCACGATCCGCCTTATCACCTGTTGCCGGTGATGGCCGAGATGGGGCTGCTGGCCCTGCCGTTTCCCGCGCGCTATGGCGGCCTGGATGGGGACTGGCGGACGGTGGCGCTGGTTCAGGAGCGGCTGGGGTATCGCGCCTGGATGGCCGGGTCGCTGATGAACCGGGCGCTGGGCTTCGGTGGCATGTCGCTGATGACCTATGGCACCGAAAAGCAGCGCGAGCGGCTGATCCCCGAGATCATTGCCGGCCGCGCGCTGTTCGCCCTGGCGCTGACCGAACCCGAGGCCGGCTCGGATGCCGCGGCGATTGCGACGCGCGCCGAACGCACGGGCGACGGCTGGCGGCTGACCGGCCGGAAGACCTGGTGTTCGGACGCCGACCGGGCCAACTTCCTGGTGATCGTCGCCCGCAGCGCGCCGGGATCGGAGCGGCGCGAGGGCTTGTCGATGTTCCTGGTGCCGCGCGACACGGCCGGGCTGCACATGACCGAACTGCCCAAGGTGGGCAACAACTGCCTGCCCAGTTTCGACATCGGGCTGGACGGGGTCGAGGTCGGCGCCGAGGCCTTGATGGGTGAGGAAGGCGCGGGCTTTCGCCATCTGGGCCAGACGCTGCGCTACTCCCGCTCCGGCCTGTCTGCGGCGGCGGTTGGGGCGGCGCGCCGTCGACCTGGCGCTGGCCTACGCCAAGGAACGCGAGCAGTTCGGCCGGCCGATCGGCCGGTTTCAGGTGATCGCCCACCGGCTGGCCGACATGCAGATGCGCGTCGACCAGGCCAGGATGAGCCATCTCCATCTCGCCTGGCTGATCGCCACCGATCGCGATGCCGGCCGCCACGCCGCCCAGGCCAAGGTGATCGCGACCGAATGCCTGCAATTCGTCACCGAC
>JBCBSH010000278.1:0-4965 GCA_039819285.1 Pseudomonadota bacterium | reverse complement strand
GGGCTGTCAGGCGCAACATGCGTGCGGCCTCGGCGACCTTCTGGTCGACCTCCCGGCGCGGCAGCCGGATCGTATGCAAGGGGAAGGCGATGTTCTGGCGCACCGTCATGTGGGGATAGAGCGCGTAGTTCTGGAAGACCATGGCCACGCCGCGCTCCACAGGCTCCAGCCGGCCGACATCGCGGCCGTCGATGCGGATCTCGCCTGTCGTCGCGCGCTCCAATCCGGCAATGATCCTGAGCAGCGTGGACTTGCCGCAGCCCGACGGCCCGACGAAGGAGGCGAATTCCCCCGACCCGACGGTCAAGGAGAGGTCGCGCAGGACCTCCGTGTTGCCGAACCGCTTTTCGACTTCATGCAGCGTCAGTTCAGACATTTGCCTCGCCTTCCTCGAAGCTGTCGGCGAAGAATTGCTGGGCCGCAAGCCCGGCCGCCAATGTCGCCATGGGGCGCGGCGCGCGGACAATAATCTTCGGGCCGGGTAGTTGGAGCGATGCATCGCGACGCAGACTGACGAACCGTTCGCCCAAAGGGCGCCATCTGATTTTTGCGCAGAACCACTCGATCAGATCGGTCGGCATCTGCGACGTAAGATAGACATGGTCGATGTCCGCGATCGCCAGGATGGCGTTGAGGGCTCGACTCATTTCTTGGGCGGCGAGCTCCCCCCAGTGCTCGAGTGATGCGCGGGCATTTGGCGCCAAGTTGGCCAGACCAGGCCACTGCGACCAGTCTTTGAAACCGGCCGCAGCCCGGAAATTGGGTTCCGTGGGCCTGGCTGCGATGTGTGGCAGCAGGGCGGCGATCTCTCCCGCGTTGCCGTGGGCGCCTTCTCGGAGTTCGCCGTCGAGCACCAGGCCGCCGCCGACCCCGACCCCGAGCCAGACCGCGAAGAAGTTTCGTGTCGAGGCATCAGCAATCAGGCTACCGGCCAGGATGCGGCCGTCATTGGCAATCACTGCTGGAACATCCATCACGCCACGCAGCCACTGTCTGATGTCCAGGCCGGCCCAGCCTTGCGGATCCGAACGAGCAACAACCCGTCGGCTCGCTTCGATGAAATAGCCCTGCAGTGCGGCGCCAAGGCCGACGATCCGACAGCCGGCCGGACACGCTGCCCTGGCTTCGTCAAGCAGGGTTTCCACCGCTTCTTGAGATGCCGTCACGCTCCCAAATGTCCGGTCTAGATTGCACGCGTACAGGCACGCGCCGTTCACATCGCGCAGCGCGATGGCGATCTGGTGCTGAGCGATCGAGAGGCCGACGGTGGCCAGCGCGCCGTGCCGGTAATCGAGTTCCAGGCCCGGCTGGCCGCGACCCGTCGCCGATTGCCGCCGTTCCGTCACCAGCCCCGCATCGCGCATCGCGCCGGCAAGCCGCATGATCGTCTGCGGCGAGGCCCCCAACTCGTCGGCCAGGACAGCGCGCGGCAGCGCGCCGCGCTGCGCCAGCCGGGACAGGGCCTGGCGCAGTAGTGGGCTGAACCGGTTTGGCTCCATCGCCATCATCCCTTCACACCACCACCGGAGAAGCCTGCCAGCACGTAGCGCTGGGTCAGCACATAGATGATGATCAACGGCAGTGTGGATATGACCGATCCGGCCATCAACTGGCCCCAGGCGGCCTCGTACTGGCTGACGAAACTCAAGAGACCCAGCGGCACCGTGTAGAGGTCGGGCGAGGTGAGATAGAGCAGCGGGCGCAGCAACTCGTCCCAATTGTTGATGAACGCGATGACGAAGACCGAGATAAGGGCCGGCTGGGCCAGCGGCAGATAGATGCGCCAGAAGATCCGGAACTCCCTGGCGCCGTCCATGCGCGCGGCTTCCGCATAATCGTGCGGCAAGGACGCAAAGTACTCGCGCAGCATGAATGTGCCGAACGCGCCGACCAGGAAGGACGGCACGATCAGGGGCAGGAAGGTGTCGAGCCAGCCGAACCCGCGCATCAGCAGGAATTCCGGAATGATCGTCACTTCCGTTGGCACGAAGGCGGTCGCCAGGATGATCGCGAAGATGACATTCTTGCCGGGCAGGGGCAGCCGCGCGAAGGCGTAGCCGGCAAGCGCGCAGGTGAAGACCTGGCCGATGGCGGCCATGAACGAGACGAAGGCGGAATTGCGGAAGAAGGTGACGAAGTTGCGCTCGTTCCAGATCACCGAATAGTTGGCCATCGGCGTGTCGGTGAACAGCAGCGACGGCCTGAAGCTGGGCGGCAGTTGGAAGAGTGCGGCCTGCTCCTTGAAGCTGGTGATCAGCATCCAGGCAAACGGCATCAGCGACAGGGCCGCATAGACGACCAGAAAGCCGTAAAGGGCCAGCAGGGCCCCGGGGCCAGACACGCGCCTATTCATGAACCCACCGCCGCCGGAAATAGAAGTTCACCAGTGTCAGCAGGCCGAGCAGGAAACACAGGATGTAGGCCAAGGCCGCGGCGTAGCCCATCTGGAAGTGAATGAAGGCGTTCTCGTAGATGAAATAGGCCAGTGTCGTGGAAGACCGGTTCGGTCCGCCCTCGGTCAGCGCGTAGGTGATTTCGAAGGTCTGGGTCGATCGCACCATGGCGATGATCAGCACAAAGAACAGGCTGCGCGAAAGCAGCGGCACGGTGATCCGGAAGAACCGGCGCACCACGCGTGCCCCGTCAATACGGGCGGCCTCATAATAGGTCGGGTCAATGGTCTGCAGCCCAGCCAACAGCAGGATCATGTAGAAGCCCACATCCTTCCAGATCGACACGATGGCGACGGCGGGCAGGGCGTAGGTCGGGTCGGCGAGCCAGGCGGGGGCCGCATCGATACCAAGCGCGGCCAGCGCGTTGTTCAAGAGGCCGAAGCGCGTGGAGAAGATCCATTTCCAGGCCAGCGTGACGGCCACGGTGGAGGTGATGTAGGGCAGGAACAGGGCGCTGCGAAAAAAGGCCGATGAGCGCAGGGCGTTGTTCAGTACCGACGCCAGGACCAGAGACAGGGCAATGGACCCCGGCACGTAGATCAGCGCGAACACGGCCGTGTTGCGCAGCACCTGGCCCGACACCGGCGACGTCAGGATGTGGATGTAGTTGTCGAGGCCGGTAAAGGACGGCTGGTCGAAGATCTGCCAGTCGTAGAAAGACAGGACGAACGACCACAGAATCGGAACCAACCGGAATACGGCCAATCCAACCAGCGCCGGCAGCAGAAAGATCAGCGCCGGTGCGTAGCGCCGCCAGGCAGGGGTCATGTCGCGCTAAGGGCAGGGGGGCCGCCGGGTGAAGCGGGAAGGGTGACCATTCCGCTTCACCTCGGCGGCCCCGCAATTGACCGGATTACCGGGTTAGGACGTCGTTGCCGTAGGCGACAAAGTTCTCGATGGCCTCGTCGAGCTCGCTGCGCCCGTTGAACACCTCGTCCAACTCCCCGTTCATGCCGCCGGAGCCTGAAGCCGCATAGCCGCGCCAGGCGCTCCAGTCGCGGGAAAACCCGGTTTCGACCGGCTGGGTGCCGATCTCCAGCAACAGGCCCTTGTTGGCCGGCTGCATGTCGGCTTCCAGCCAGGCCTCACTCTCGGCGATCGCTTGGAACGCCGGGATCTTGCCGCCCAGGAAATCGGACGCCGTCCGCCCTTCGCCGACCATGTGTTGGATGAAGTCCCAGGCCAGATCGGGCTGTTCGGAGTTGGTCGCGATGGCCAGCATGTCTGCCCAGGCATAGGCGCGCGCGGTCTCCTCGGTCGCGTCCGGCCCGACCGGGACTTGCGCGATGCCCCATTGGAAGCTGTCGCCGGCAATGTCGCGCACATTGGCGATGTTCCAGGACCCGTCGACCCACATGGCCGCCATGCCCAGCGGGAACACGTCCTGCTGGCGGATGCCTTCCATCTCGGCGGGGGCCGGGGCGACGCCGTGCTCGTTGACGAGCGAGGTCAGGAACTCCAGCGCGTTGACCGCCTCCGGCGACGGATCGAGCGCCGTCATGTCATCATTCAACAGCCGTCCGCCATTGCGGAAGATCCACGGCTCGATATGCGAATACCGACCATAGAGCCACATGCCGTACTGTTCGGGCGTGCCGTCCTCGTCCTCGTCGACGGTCAGCGCTTGTGCCGCAGCCAAGAAATCGTCCCACGTCCAGTCGGCCTGCGGATGCTCGACACCGGCAGCGTCGAACATGTCGATGTTGTAGTACATGACCGGCGCTACCCAGTTCTGCGGGAACGCGACACGGGCATCGCCGATGACGCCGACCGAGGCAGCGCTGTCGTAGTACTGGGCCAGTTGTTCGTCGGTGATCAGGCCGGTCAGGTCGGCGAGGTTACCGGCTTCGGCCCAGCTCTGCACGAAGCCGGACGACATGGCGAAGACGTCGGGCAGGTCGCCCGCCGCCGCCAGCGCCGACAGCCGCGGCCAGTAGTCTTCTGGAGGCATGGCCAGCGCTTCGACCGTTACGCCGGGATTGCTCGCTTCAAATTCCGCGATCGCCGCCCGCTCAGCTTCGAGCTGCTCGGGGTCCCACATCATGTAGCTGAGTGTGGTGTCCTGGGCGGCCGCCATGCTGGTGGCCAGCGCGGTGGCGGCCACCAGCGGCAGCCAGATATGTTGCGTCAGTGTCATGGGATGCTCCATAGCCAATAAATTCCAGCATGGAACGAAATATCAAATCTGTGACGGTTCGGCTACGAGCGGATCATTGTTTTCTGACAATCAGCCGCTGACCGGTTATCAAGTTCGCCTATAGTTACCCTGAAGGCCATCGTCAGTTCGCATTGGAGTCGAATCCGCATGTCAACAATGGGTGTCGATACGTCGATGCAACGTGTGCTCATTGTTTCCGATACATCGGATAAGCCGGCGCGGCTGGCCGTTGCCAATGCGCAGGCCGCATTCGGGTGCGCCCGAATTCAGCATGACGTCTTTGATCTTTCGGCCAACTCGCCCTGGCCCGATCTTGACGAATACACGGCCGTTTTCACCGCAACGGAAAACCTT
>JBCBSH010000277.1:0-4981 GCA_039819285.1 Pseudomonadota bacterium | reverse complement strand
TACTTCGAACACGCCACTGGCTATCAGCGTGCCGACAATGTCTCGACCTATTCCGGTCGCTTCTATGAGGGCCGGACTATCCTCGGCAATATCGCTGGGCAACTGACCGAGACCAACCAGATCGGCTATATCGCGTCGTTCCCGATCCCGGAGGTGGTGCGCGGCATCAACGCCTTCGCGATCGAATTGCGCCGGGTTAATCCCAACGCCGAGGTCGATGTGATCTGGGCCAACACGTGGTACAATCCCTCACTAGAGGCTGAAGCGGCAACTGCGCTGATCGACCAGGGGGCGGACATCATCGTCCAGCACACGGACAGCCCGGCCGCCCTGCAGGTCGCGGAGGAACGCGGCGTATACGGCTTTGGCCAATCGTCCAACATGATCGCATTCGCGCCCGACGCGCAGTTGACGGCCATCGTCGACGACTGGAACCAATACTACATCGATCGGGTCCAAGCGGCGATGGACGGAACCTGGGAGTCGATGGACACGTGGGACGATATCGACGCCGGCATGGTTTTCATGGCTGACTACACCAACATGCCCGACAGCATCGCCCAGGATGCGGCAGCGCTTGAGCAGGCAATCGTTTCGGGGCAGCGCCACTCGTTCCAAGGTCCCATCTTCGCCCAAGACGGGTCGGAGATCGTGGCCGAGGGGCAAGTTTTGGATGACCAGTCGCTGTTGACCATGGACTATTTCGTTGAGGGCGTGACCGGCAGTATGCCGAACTGACGGGCCGAGAACGCGGCGGACGGGGCGGTGTAAACGCGTCGCCCTGTCCAAGGCGTCTAGAGAGGAACCATGGAGATCAGCGATTTCGTCGCCGGCCTGCCGAAGGTCGAACTCCATCTGCACATCGAGGGATCGCTGGAGCCCGGCATGATGCTCGAGCTTGCCAAGCGCAACGACATCCCGCTGATCCACAAAGACGAGGCCGTCCTGTTGGAGGCCTATCAGTTCACGCAGCTTCAGGACTTTCTGGATCTCTACTATGAGGGCATGTCGGTCTTACAAACCGAGCGGGATTTCTACGACCTGACCTGGGCCTATCTTGAAAGGATGGCGGCGCAGAATACGCGCCATGTGGAAATCTTCTTCGACCCGCAAGGCCATACCAGCCGTGGCATTGCGTTTGAGACGGTGTTGAGCGGCATCAGACGCGCGCTCGACGATGGGGAGCGACATCTCGGCATCAGCAACCGGTTGATCATGTGCTTCCTGCGCCATCTCAGCGAAGCGGACGGATTTGCGACGCTGGAGCAGGCCTTGCCCCATCGGGACGAGATTTACGGTGTCGGCCTCGATTCCTCCGAACTCGGCTATCCGCCGTCGCGCTTCGAACGGCTGTTTGCGCGCTGCCGCGACGAGGGTTTCGCCTTGGTCGCCCACGCTGGGGAGGAAGGACCTGCCCATTATGTTGAGGAGGCCGTTGATCTTTTGAGGGTCCAGCGCATCGATCACGGCAATCGCGCCATGGAAGACCACGCGCTGGTGACACGCATCGCCAAGGCCGGCATTCCGCTCACCGTTTGCCCGCTGTCGAACGTGAGACTGCAGAACGTCGATCGGATCGAAAACCACCCGATCGGCCGCATGATGGCCGCCGGTTTGAAGGTGACCATCAACTCCGACGATCCGGCCTATTTCGGCGGCTATATGAACGAGAATTTCCAAGCGGTCATGGATGGGCCGAACCTGTCGCGAGACGACGTCGCGATCGCGGCAAGCAACGCGATCGAGGCAAGTTTCGCCACGCCGGAACGCAAAGAGGCCCTGCATGCGGAACTGCAGGCCTATCTGGCCGCGTAGTCACCCTTTTCGATTCTATCGGTCCAAGCGTTTGGGGATTGTGGTAGCCGGCGCGGCAATAACCGTTCAATAATCTGGGCCTTCCTTCGATAACCGGAGCGCATTATGGCGCTGAAGGCCTCGCAACTCCGCCATGCCGTCGAGCTGGCACGGCACGGCAACTTTCACCAAGCGGCGGAACAGCTTCAGATCTCGCAGGCGGGACTGTCGCGCAGCATCCAATCGCTGGAATCTAATCTCGGCACCAGGCTGTTCGATCGGCTGGGCTCCGGCACCGCGCCGACGACCTTGGGCCGATTGGTGGTTGAGCGCGGTGCGGAGATCGTAGAGGCACTGGACGATCTTGAGCGCGAAGTACGCCTCACGCTTGGATTGGAGGTCGGTTCGCTGGCCATTGGTGCCGGCCCCTACCCCATGATCCTTTCGGTAATGCCAGCGCTGGGACGCCTTCTGGCCGAACGGCCCAACCTCAGGGTCCGCGCCAAACAGCACGATTGGCTCTCCGTCACCGACGCCGTCGCCCACCATGATGTCGACCTGGCGGTTGCGGAAATCTCTCACGCCAAGGAACTTGATCACCTAGAAACCAGCCTGATCGGCCAACACCAGCTCTATTTCTTCGCCCGTCCCGACCACCCGCTGCTGAAGGATACGCCACCGTCTTTTGACGATATTGTCCGCTTTCCGATCATCGGCACGCCGGTGCCCGAGCGGGTCGCCGGCCACTTCAATCGCCGACAGGCTACGACCTACAGAACATCGCCCAGTTCAGTCTTGCGGCCCAGCGTCGAGGTTGACGATCTTATGGATGCCTTGGCGGTTGTCGGCCAATCAGACGTGCTGATCGTCGCACCGTTCACCCTGGCGGAAGAGCGGCTGGACCAGGGCCGCCTGGCCGTCCTGCCCTTGATCGCACCCTGGTTCAAGCTGTCCTACGGAATCATCCGCATTCGCCACCGCTCGCTGTCACCCGCCGCAAGCGCCTTCGTCGACTTCCTGTTGGGCGAAGAGGCACAGACGCGCGAACGTGAGCGCCGTCTGGCCGCAAGATGGCTGCCCGATCTCGTCGAGGCGGGCGATCCAAGCCAGCCGAAATAGGCGATGTAGCGGACTCGCGCGGGCCATCACCGCTTGGCCGGTTCTCCCTCGTCCGCCTTCGCGACGATGATCGGCAGCACTTCCCGCACCAAGGCCGCGGCCCCGCTTGCAACCGCGGATGTGAACACGTTGAAGTCGATATGGCTGTCCACGCCGGCCAGGTCCGAGAGCGTGCGCAGCACCAGCCACGGCACGCCCAAGCGCTCGGCGACCTGGGCCATGGCGCCGCCCTCCATCTCAACGGCCAACGCACCGGTTTCGCCGAACAGGCGGTCACGCGCTTCCTCACTGTTGACGAACTGATCGCCCGTCAAGATCGTCCCGAAGTTAACCGTCGGCTGCCGATCCTCAATGGGCAAATGGCCGGGCAGGCGAGGCAACCGAAACCCGTGCAATGTGCTCTTCAGCGTGTCCACGACGTCCGCGGCCAGGGCATAGCCATGATCGGTCGGAATGCCCGGCAGCGGCGGCACACCCGGCTGATAGCGAACGAAGCCGTCGGCGGCCAGCGCCCCATAGTCATGTTGGATCACGCGGGTTGCGACCACGGCGTCGCCGATGGCCAAATCGGGCGACAGGCCGCCCGCGACACCTGAGAATATCAGCCCCCCACAGCCAAACTGTTGGATCAGCAACGTGGCCACCACCGCCGTCTGGACCTTGCCCATGCCCGCCTCGACGATGACCAGGGGGATGTCCTCCAGCGCACCCTTGCGAAACTCCCAACCAGCCTCTCGCACCACGGGCGAGCTGTCGACGAAGTCTTCGAAATACGAAAACTCCGCCGGCAAGGCAGAGATCAATCCAACCGGTCGGGACATGGCTGCACCTGCTCCTCGGTATGCATCGCTGATCGGGCTATAGTGACGCCCATGAGTTTGGCTCAAAACACCGCCGGATCGGAAGCGCTATCGTTGCCGCCTCTATTCGCCGGCTGGTTTCGCCAGCGCGGCTGGCATCCGCACGCACACCAGTTGGCGGTGTTGGACGCTGTGCAGGCTGGGCGTGACGTCCTGCTAACCGCACCCACCGGCGGCGGCAAGACCCTGTCGGGCTTCCTGCCCAGCCTGATCGAGCTGGCCGAACGGCCGCGCGAGGGCCTGCACACGCTTTACATCTCGCCTTTGAAGGCGCTGGCGGTCGATATCCACCGCAATCTGGAAATGCCGATCGCCGAGATGCGGCTTTCGATCCGCCACGAGACCCGAACGGGCGACACGCCCCAAGCGAAGCGCGAACGCCAGCGGCGACGGCCGCCGAACCTGCTGATGACCACGCCGGAAAGCCTGGCGCTGCTTCTCTCCTACAACGATGCCGGCCGCCTGTTCCGACCCCTGCGGACGATCGTGATCGACGAGATCCACTCCGTGGTCGGCACCAAGCGCGGCGACTTGCTATCACTCGGCCTCGCGCGGTTGCGGCGCCTGGCGCCGAACAGTCGGCGCATCGGCCTGTCGGCGACTGCCGCCCATCCGGACGCCCTGGCTGAGTGGCTGGGCGGTTTCGACGCCGCACCGGTGCACCGTGTCATCGGCAAGCCGGGGCCGGCGCCCAAGGTCGAGATCCTGCAGCCGGCGGCGCGCATCCCATGGTCCGGCCATATGGGCATGCACGCCCTGCCGGAGATCTATGACCGCATCCGCCGCGCCAGCACCACCATCGTCTTCGTCAACACGCGCGCCCAGGCGGAGCTGGTGTTCCAGGCCCTGTGGCGCATGAACGAGGACGATCTGCCCATCGCGCTGCACCATGGCAGCCTGGCCGTCGAGCAACGGCGCAAGGTCGAGGCCGCCATGGCGGCGGGCAAGCTGCGCGCCGTGGTGGCGACCTCGTCGCTTGATCTCGGCATCGATTGGGGGGCCGTCGATCTGGTCATGCAGATCGGTGCGCCCAAAGGGGTCAGCCGCCTGCTGCAGCGCATCGGCCGGGCCAATCACCGCTTCGACCAGGCGTCGGAGGCGGTGCTGGTGCCCGCAAACCGGTTTGAGGTGTTGGAGTGCCGAGCCGCCGTCGACGGTGTGCGCGAAATGACCTTGGATGGCGATCCGCCGCCGCCCGGCGGCTTGGA
>JBCBSH010000276.1:0-4991 GCA_039819285.1 Pseudomonadota bacterium | reverse complement strand
CGCTGACCTCTACCTTTATCCCAACACGGTGCGGGCCGTGCGCATCAACGGTGCCAACGTGCGGGAATGGCTGGAACGGTCGGCCGGCATCTTCAACCAGATCGAGGACAGCGATACCGAACAGGTGCTGATCAACACCGACTTCCCGTCCTACAATTTCGACGTCATCGACGGTGTCACCTATCAGATCGATCTGACCCAGCCCTCGCGCTACGACACCGAGGGCAATCTGATCAATCCGGACGCACGGCGGATCGTCGATCTGGCCTATGACGGCCAACCGATCGACGACGACCGGGAGTTCATCGTCGCCACCAACAATTACCGGGCCAGCGGCGGCGGCAACTTCCCCGGCATCGGCGGCGAGGTGATCGTGTTCGAAGGGCCGGACACAAACCGCGACGTGATCGTGCGCTACATCGTCGACCAGGGCACGATCAACCCGTCGGCGGACAACAATTGGTCGTTCCGGCCAATGGCGAACGCGTCCAACGTGATCTTCGTCAGCGGACCGGCGGCGCAGAACTATCTGCACACCATTCCGCACGCCGATTATGTGGAGGATGACGAGGAGGGCTTCTCGCTGTTTCGGATGAACCTGACCGGTTCAAACTGAGCCGAGTGTTCCGACGCGGCTGGCTGACCATCACCGGCCGCGTCAGACCTCCCATTCCGGTTCGTCGCTGTACCTGACATCTGCGCGTGTAGCAATCTGGCGACGATAGGCACAAGTTAGCCGGAGGCGTCTCGTGACATCCCTGCTGCGCTACGCGACAGAGCAGCGCTTTGACGCCTTGATCTTCGACTGCGACGGCACGCTCGCCAACACATCGCCGGTCCACTATCGCGCCTTCAGCGAGGCCGTCGCCGAGCAGGGTCATGCCATGGACCGCGCCTGGTACTTCGCCCGCATCGGCTTTTCCCGCGACCAGGTGTTTGACCAGTTCGAGCGCGAATTCGGCGCCAAGCTGGACCGACCGGCCTTGGCAGAGCGCAGCCGGGCGCTGTTTTTTGACTATCTGCATCACGTCGACGCCTTCGATGCGGTCGCGTCGGTCGCCCGACACTTCCACGGCCGCGTACCGATGGCGGTGGCCTCTGGCGGGCAGCGGCTGATTGTGGAAGCCACGTTGCGGTCGTTGGACCTGCTGCCGCTGTTCGACGCCATCGTCACCGTTGAGGACGTGGTGCACAGCAAGCCCGCGCCCGATGTGTTCCTGGAGGCGGCGCGCCGGCTCAATACAGCGTCAACCGCATGTCTCGTGTTCGAGGACAGTGATGAAGGCCTAGAGGCGGCACGCCGTGCCGGCATGGTAGCCAAGGACGTGCGCGACACCAGGGCCAGCGCGGCATGACCGACGGCCCAGCACAGAAACGCACCTGCCTCGTCGTATCCTGCCATCCGCTGGAGGACAGTCTGTGCCGCCACCTGACCGACCGGGTGGTCGAGCGGCTGGAGCGCAGCACGCTCAGCGTGGAACGTCTCGATCTCTACCAGTCCGGCTTTGCCCCGGCGCTGACGGGCGAGGAACGGGCCAACTATTACGTCGAGGGCTATGACTGGCCCGGCATCGAGCGGGAAGCCGCCGCCCTTCAGCGCGCCGATGCCCTGGTGCTGATCTTTCCGACCTGGTGGTTCGGCTATCCGGCGATGCTGAAAGGCTGGTTCGACCGCGTCTGGGCACCCGGCGTGGCGTTCGACAACCACCCGGAAGGCAAGGCGATTATTCCGCGCCTGACCAGGCTGAAACGCTGCCTGGCGATCACGACGCTCGGATCGCCAAAATGGGTCGACCAGTTGGTCATGCGCCAGCCCGTGCGCCGCAACCTGAAGACTGCGTTGCTGAAAGGCTGTGCCCCGAAAGCTCGGCTGCGCGTGCTTTCGCTCTATTCGATCGAAACCGTCAGCGCGCTTAGGATCGAACGGTTCAAACGCAAGATCGACGATGTGCTGGACCGCCACATTGTCGCGCGGTGAAAGGGCGATCGAATACCAACTTGCGATGATAATGACCCTTGTGATGGCGGCCAAATCGGTTCACGGATAGGCGCGTCGCGCAGCGCGATGCTTTTAGCATCGGGCAAGCGGCGCAACGCTGCCGTGGAGCGATTTGGCCCCACCGAAGGCCGCGTTGTCTTGTCCGCCGGCTGCGTTGCGCGCCGCTTGTGGTATATCCATACCACGGCGCGACACGCGCCTGACCAGCGAACAAGACAACGCGGTCACATGAGTCATTATCATCGCAAGTTGGTATAAGAAGGGGGAGGTCTGCGATGCCACGTGAATGGGTCATCCACGACTATTCGGGCTATCAGGGCCTGACGCTGCAGGCATGCGACGAGCAGGAACCGGGCCCTGGCGAGATCAGGCTTCGGGTCGAGGCCTTTGCTCTCAACTGGGGCGACATGAACCTGATGCGCGACATGTACTCGTTCAGCTTTCATCGCCTGCCGGCCCGGATCGGCATGGAAGCCGCCGGCATCGTCGACGCCATCGGGCCGGAGGTGACTGGCATCGAGCTGGGACAGCGCGTCTGCACCCTGCCCTATTTCTACTACAACCAGGGGACCAGCGCGGAGACGGCGATCGTCGATGCGCGCTACGTCACGGAGGCCCCACCTGGCCTGTCGGCCGTGGAGAGCGCGTCGGTATGGATGCAGTGCATGACCGCCTACTTTCCAGTCGTGGAATTGTCGAAGGCCGGGCCGGGTACGCACTTCCTGGCCACCGCCGGCACCGGCACGGCCGGCACGGCGGCCCTGGAAATCGGTCGGATGCGCGGCGCCACGATGATCACCACGACGCGGTTTGAGCGCAACCGATCATATCTGGAGGAGGTCGGCGCCAATCACGTGATCGTCTCCGGCAGCGGCAACGTGGCGGAGCAGCTTCGGGACGTCACCGGCGGCGAGGGCATCGACGCCGCGTTCGATCCGGTCGGCGCCGGCATGATCCGGCAATACAGCCCGGCCTTGGCAAAGAACGCCAAGATCTTCTGCTACGGCACGTTGGACGAGGCTTTCCCCACCCTGCCTATGGTCGACCTGTTTCAGGCCAATGCCTGGTTCCACCCGTATTCGCTGTTCAACTATGTCGAAGACGCGGAGATGTGCGCCAAGGGCAAGGCGTTCGTCTATGACGCCCTGGCATCCGGCGCCATCGCGCCGCGCATCGACCGGGTCTATCCGATGGAGCAGTATCGGGATGCCTGGGACTATCTGAAGGCGCCGCGCACGTCCCACGGCAAGGTCGTTATCGAGACCGGGATTTAGGCCGACCTAGTCGGAGAGCATCCCGGCCAGGTTGAGCGCAACCTGGAAGTCGCCGGCGATCTTGATCTGGCCGTTCATGAAGGCCGCACCGCCGTCAACGGTGCCGTCCAATAGGCCGGCGAGCGTTTCGGCGGATAGCGTGATCGTGCACGCGGCGAGTGTCTCGCGATTGTCGACCACACTGTCGGCGCCGGTCCCGTCGACGAAGACGCGGCCGGTGTCGCCCAGATCGAGGGTCAGTGTATGGCCCAAGGGCGATTGCTGGCCGACCAAAGTACGCACACGGTCGGTCAGCGCGGTGAGGCTGGTTGCATCGGTCATGTCGTCAGGCCGCCAAGGCTTCGGTCAGATGGGCACTGGCGATCCAGCCGCCGCCCAGCACACGGTCGCCACGATAAAACACCGCCGCCTGCCCTGGCGCCACGCCATCCTGCGGCGCGTCGAGCAAGATTTCGGCACTACCGTCGCCGAGCCCGCGCACATTAGCTGATACGGCCGGTTGGGCAGAGCGCAGCTTCACGTCGACGCGTTCGACCCGTTGGCCGAGCGGTGCATCGCCCAGCCAGTTGACCTCGCGCACGACCACCCGGTCGCGGCCAAGCGCCGATTTCGGCCCCACGATCACGCGATGCCGTTCGGCATCCAGGCCGACGACGTAGAGCGGCTCGCCGCCGGATACCTGATGGCCGAGCTGCAAGCCGCGCCGCTGGCCGATGGTGTAGCGGATGATGCCGTCATGCCGGCCCAAAACCCTGCCCGCCTGGTCAACGATCTCGCCCGGCTCCACAGCGCCCGGGCGCAGCCGTTCGACGACACTGGCATAGCGCCCGTCGGGCACGAAGCAAATGTCCTGGCTGTCTGGCTTTTCCGCAATCGACAGGCCCAGCCGCTCGCCGTGCGCCCGTGTCTCGGCCTTGTCGAGGCCGCCAAGCGGAAAGCGCAGGAAGTCGAGCTGTTCCGGCGTCGTGGCGAACAGGAAGTAACTCTGGTCCTTGCTGGCGTCTGCGGCGCGCAGCATCGTCGGCCCCGCCGGTCCGTCGGCCCGGCGGACATAATGGCCGGTCGCAAGACAGTCGGCGCCAAGGTCGCGCGCGGTCGCCAGCAGATCGCGGAACTTGACCCGCTGATTGCAGCGCACGCAGGGGATCGGCGTTTCGCCGCGCAGATAGCTGTCGGCGAAGTCGTCCATCACCGCGTCGGAAAAGCGGCTCTCATAGTCCAGCACGTAGTGCGGAAAGCCGATCTGGTCGGCCACCTGTCGCGCGTCGTAGATGTCCTGCCCGGCACAGCAGGCGCCCTTGCGCTGCACCGCCAGCCCGTGGTCGTAAAGCTGCAGCGTGATGCCGACAACGTCGTAGCCCTGTTCGGCCAACAAGGCGGCCGTCACCGAGCTGTCGACACCGCCCGACATGGCGACGACGACGCGCGTGTCGTTTGGCTGTTTATCGAAACCGAGGCTGTTCATCGCGCGGAATATAGGAAGGGCGGACGCGGAACGCCAGCGACATCCGGCACACCAGGCGGGCAGCCGCTGCTTGGTCGGATCGAACCTTTCTGGATCGGCCAGTCCACAATGACCACCCATTTCTCCAAGAGAAATGGACGTTGAGTTAACGTAAAGCCGGTACAAGAAGGGAGCGTTACGGAAACTGGGGGGGAGGAGCAGCCATGGACATGTTCAAGCTGACCAGTTGGAACGTTGAGCACGCCGACAAACT
>JBCBSH010000275.1:0-4996 GCA_039819285.1 Pseudomonadota bacterium | reverse complement strand
GCTTCGGAAGCCGACCGCATGGGCTACCGCTTCCAGGGCGGCCGCCAGCTCGAATTCGTCGATCGCGAACCACCCTTCGGCGCCGGCTCCGATCCGTCCAACATCGTCGATGGCTGTTACCCCTACGGATCGATCCAGGTGCCGGGCGGGACCGAGCCCATCGTCCTGCACCGCGACGCCGTTTCCGGCGGCGGATATTTCATGATCGGCACCGTGATCTCGGCGGACATGGACCTGATCGGCCAGTTGCAGCCCCATAAGCCCGTCAGCTTCGTCGAGGTCGACATGCCGACGGCGCTGCGGGCGCGGGCAGACCGTGCCGCGTTGATGGCCGGCATCCGCGACCATCTGGCATGACTGATCTTGACGCCCTGTCCCGCAGGCCGGCGGCCGAGATCGGCCGGGCGCTCGCTGCCGGCGAGGCTGAGCCGGTGGTGTTGGCGGAGCATTACCTCACCAAGATCGAGCAACAGAGCTCTGCGATCTTCTTGGCCGTCACGCGCGGCCGCGCGCTGAAGGAAGCAGAGGCGAGTGCCGCGCGGCTCAAGGCCGGGCGTGCCCTGTCCGTGCTCGACGGCGTGCCCATCGCCTGGAAGGACCTCTTCGATTTCGAGGGCGAAACCACCACCGGCGGATCGGATTACTACCGCCATGCCGAACCGGCGGCCGCCGACGCCACGACCGTCGCCAATGCCAGTGCCGCCGGCATGGTCACGCTGGGCAAGCTCAACCTGACCGAATTCGCCTATTCCGGACTTGGCCTCAACCCACATTTCGGAACGCCGCAGAATCCGCATGATGACCGTGTCGCCCGCGTGCCGGGCGGGTCGTCTTCAGGATCGGGGGCGGCGGTTGCCGCTGGTCTTGCGCCCTGCACGATCGGCACCGATACCGGCGGTTCGGTCCGCATCCCCGCTTCGTTCAACGGGCTGGTCGGCTACAAGTCGAGCGAGGGCCGCATCGATCGCACGGGCGTTTTTCTGCTGTCGCGAACACACGACACGGTTGGTCCGCTTGGCCGCAGCGTCGAAGACTGCATCCTGCTCGACCGCGCCTTGCGCGGCGCCGCTGTGGCGACCGTGGCGCCCGGCGACCTGTCGGGCCAAAGACTGATCGTGCCGGACGCGGTCGTTCTGGACGATTTGGACGATGCGGTGGCGCGCAACTTCGAGAGCGCCCTTCGCGCGCTGGAACGCGCCGGCATGCGGATCGAAACGGGCCTTTCGGACGTGATCAGCGAGGCCGCGACGCTCATTGCCGAAAACGGCACGATCGTCGGCGCGGAGGCTTACGCGCAACACCAGGTTTTGGTTGACGGCCCTGACTGCCCGCGCATCGACAGCCGCGTCGTCGACCGCATCATGATCGGACGCGCCATGAGCGAGACGGCGGTAGACACCCTGCGGCGCGGGCGGGCGCGGCTGATCAAAACGATCGCGGGTGTCGAGGATTGCCTGATCGCGATGCCGACCACGCCCATGACAGCGCCCGAGATCGCGCCGCTGGAGGCCGACAACGCGCTGTTTCATAGGGTCAATCTGAAGACCCTGCGCAACACGTCACTCGGAAACTTCCTCGACCTGCCGGGCCTCACCCTGCCCAACGGCAGCGACGCGACGGGCCTACCGACCAGCCTTTTGATCAGCGTCCCGGGCGGACAGGACGAACGCCTGTTCCGCCTTGGTCTGGCGATAGAGGCAGTGCTGGCCCAGGCCGGGGTTAGATAGAAAAGGAACCGACGCATGAAATCGAACGACACGCTTGTTCAGACGCTGCCGATCGGCGGGAATGCCGCGCTGCGCAACATCATGCTGGCGGTGGTCGGCTCCCTGGCCCTATGGCTGTCGGCAAAGATCCAGGTTCCCTTCTATCCGGTGCCGATGACCATGCAGACCTTCGTGGTGCTGGTGATCGGCATGGCGTTCGGCTGGCGGCTTGGTGGCGCGACCATCCTGCTTTATCTTGCCGAGGGGGCCGTCGGCTTGCCGGTGTTTGCCGGTACGCCGGAGCGCGGCATTGGCCTTGCCTACATGATGGGGCCAACGGGCGGCTACCTTGTCGGCTTCTTTTTCTCAGCCTTGGTTGTCGGCTGGTTGGCCGAACGCGGCTGGGATCGCCGCGTCATTCCGACGCTTGCCGCGATGGTCGCGGGAACGGCAATCATCTTTGCCTTAGGCGTATTGTGGCTTGGCGCCTTCATCGGCTGGGATCAGCCGGTCCTCGATCTGGGTCTGGTCCCCTTCCTGCCCGGTGCCGCGTTCAAGATCGCCTTGGCGGCGGCGGTATTGCCGGCGATCTGGCGCCTGGTCGACCGTGATCGGCGGGCTTGAGACCATGGCGACAAGACCAGCCGCGACACCGATCGTCCATGTGGATGACGGGCGGGTGATTGTCACCGAATGGCGCTTCGCGCCGGGGGCGGAGACGGGCTGGCATGTCCACGCGCATGACTATGTCGTGATGCCGCTGACCGATGGCACGCTTCTGCTTGAGGAGCCGGGGGGCGAAAGCCGCACGGCGGTACTGACCCAGCATCAGCCCTATGCCAGGCGGGCCGGGGTCGAACACAATGTGGTCAATGCCGGTGACGCCGATCTCGCCTTCATGGAAGTCGAGATCGTTGAGCCTCAGGACGTGGCCGGCTGACATGGGTGCCGGCGACAAGATCGTCGATTTCGGGGTCGCGGCGCCGCGCGTTCGGCGCCAGCCCGACCCGCTTCGAGTTCTAGGCACCTCTGTTACGCAGACCGCTGCGATTTGCCAGGCGGCCGAAAGTGACCTTGGCGTCGCCTTTGAGTTCATCACCCGCGACGGCACCGCCGCCCAGCGGATGGGCGCCTTGGAACCGGACGGCTTCGACGTTTACGACCAATGGTTTCAGGACATTGATCTCACCTGGCCGACCGGCTCGATCCAGCCGATCGACCTGTCGCGGATCGATCGATGGGATGAGATCAACGCGCTGCCCAAACAGGGACGGTTGCGGCCCGAACTGGCGCGCCCGCGCGGTGGCGATCCGTCCAAGCGGCTGTTTGTTCAACTCGACGGCTCGCTTGGTGATACGCCGTCGAATTGGATCAGCATGGTGCCGACCGTGCACAACGCCGACAGCTTCGCCGTGATCGGTGCGGACCCGAAGAAGCTCGATAGCTGGGGGGTGCTGCTCGACGACCGGTGGCGCGGCCGCGCCATTCTGCAAAGCGACGCCGCGATCGGCACGCTGGACATGCTTCTGGCACTCCGGGCACAGGGGAAGATGCGGGTTGCCGATATCGGCTGTTTAAGTCTGGAGGAGATTGATCTCCTGACTGAGAAGCTTCGCGGCTACCTTCAAGACGGTCATTTCAAGTGCTGCTGGGCCGACGAATCCGAGGCGATTGCCGCCCTGGGCAGCGGCCAACCGATGATCGGCTCTCTTTGGTGGTCGGGCCTTACCGAATTGCGGGCAAGCGGCATCGACGCGCGCATGACGACGCCCAAGGAAGGCTATCGCGGCTGGTTCGGCGGGCTTTCGCTGTCGTCGAGGGTCTCGGGCTGGAAGCTGGACGCGGCCTACGACTATCTCAACTGGTGGCTCAGTGGCCGTCCAGGCGCGCTGATGGCCCGGGCGGGCGCCTACGTCGCCAACCCTTACGCCGTACGACCGCACTTGAGCGAGGCGGAGTGGGATTTCTGGTATGGCGGCAAATCGGCGGCCGAGGACATCCGTGATCAGGACGGCCGCGTGATCTTCGACAAAGGCGAGGTTCGAGAAGGCGGCGATTACGAAACCCGAATGTCGCGGGTCGTCGTCTGGGACACGATCATGATGGAACATAACTATCTGGTGCGAAGCTGGCAGAGCGCACTGAACCGGTCGCCGGCCCGCCGGCTTTATGGCGATTGACGGACCAGGTAATGCGGCAGCTCCGGCTCGGGAAAGACGGAAATCGCCATCAGGCGCTGGCGGGTGCGGTGCGACGACAGGCGTATGTGCTCTTCCAAGGCCTGCGCGGCCGCGGTGTGCGAACCCCGAACGAGAAAGTCCAGGATCATGGCGTGTTCTCGAAAGCCGATCTCGAAAGGTCGCGGGCCGACAAAAGAGGCGAAGACCTGGTTGACCACCAGCGCGATGTGGCTTTGCTGAATCATGCGCAGCAGGCTTGCGTTGGGCGACTGCGCCAGCAGGGTGATGTGGATGTCGGTTTCCAGCGCATCGATCCGATCGGCATCAAGTGCGCCGACATCGTCGATTGCGTCGTCGAGGGCCTGCCGCATTCTGGCGATTTCGGCCCCCCCAATGCGCGGGGCGCTGTCCGTCAGCGCCAAGGGTTCCAAACGCCCGCGGATGGCGAAGAAATGGGACACGTCGCGGGCGGTCAGCGGCCCGATCGTCCAGTGATTGCTTCGGTCCTTGCGGATGAGACCGCGATCCTGATAGCGGGAGAACAGCTCTCTCACCACCGTTCGGCTGACGTCGAAATGGTCGGCGACCGCCTTCTCGTTGATCCGATGAAGCCCGAAGGGCAAGGCCAGCATCAGGTTCTTCTCAAGCGTTCGCGCAATGCGGTCGGCACTGACGCGCGGCGGCTCTGCCGAAACCGGCGCGCTCAACCCCAACATGGCACCGGTTATCCGGGTTCTGTGCGGCTGCGCCTCACCGGGTTGACCGACCACGAAGCCGCGGCCCTCAAAGCGAGAGACGAGACCGCCATCGCAAAGCTCGTTCAACGCCGTGCGAACAGGCGTGCGACTGGTGCCGAAGATGGCGGCAAAGGGGGCCTCTGTGAGGATCGTGCCACGCGCAAGAGCACCACTGTCGATCGCCAGGGCAATCCGTTCCTTGATGGCGACATAGAGCGGGGCGGGTTTTGCGCCGACGTCGCCTTGGGCGGGGATATCCATCGCTGTTGCACCGTCAATTCGTCGCGCGTGAAACGCACTCAGTCGACACAATACACTGGCAAGCGCTCGTTGAGCCTGATTAATAGCCCAATAACACCGTTTTTGTAAGAAG
>JBCBSH010000274.1:0-5006 GCA_039819285.1 Pseudomonadota bacterium | reverse complement strand
CCAACGGTCGGGATTGTGAGCCGGAAGTTCGGCGCAACGCCCTCCTTGTCACCTAAACGAACCTCACCGAACGAACCGGAGAGGAAGATCCAGGCCTCGTCGATGCTGAACGTCGAGGCGTTGTTCGCGGCAGCAGCCTGCAGAATAGGGTTGCCATCCTCATCAAACTCGAACGCGTCGCTGACATTGTCGTCGCTATCGTCAATGTTGATGCGAGAACCGTAACGCAGACCGTTGTCTGCTGTTGCCACGGTATTGAAATTCAGCGAGACGTCCGTGCGGCCGCCATAGTCACGACGATCAACAGGAATGCCATTGATCTCGAACTCGCCATTCTCATCGACGACACCGAAGTTGACGTCGACAGAACCGCTGATCGTCAGCTCAAGCTGCGCGGCCGCCGGAACGGCGAACAGGCCAGCGGCAACAAGGGCGCTGCTACCCAGAAGAACTTTCTTCATCCTTCAACCTCCATTTAAGGCCGTTGCCCGGCCCCGAGTTACAAGCGAATCGCTTTAAAACGCGGCTGCCGCGGACAACCACGAAAGCCTGACTAAGCGTATACCCACCCGAAGCGCCGGACGACAATAAGCAAAGTGGCGGATAAGCCACATTCGTTTGGCAGTGTGGCCGATGGGCCACAGTTTATGCCCCAATACGAACAAAATCGTTAGATTTCAGAGATAACATCCATGTTTCTAAGGTTCTGCAGTAGCCTCTGACGCGCATGCTCGGACAATTCAGGGTGTGCTTTTGCCAAATCGTTCTCCCGAAAAGTCTTAGATTTCAACACCCAAGCGATCGGGGGCTCCAGACCGGCCGGAATTGGCACCGCTTGCTGTTTGCGGACCATGCACCGCTTGCCGGAAACCGTCGCGATCTGGATGTCCGGCAGATCCACGCGGTAGGAGGTGCCGGTCCCGCCATCGTCTGGCAGTGACAGCTCGGTCCGGTCATAGCGGAAGTCTTCGGCGATCCGATACAGCTGGTCGCCGACACCCGCTTCCGTCGCGAGTTCGCGCAGCCGTTCCGCCAGCGTATCGACATGCCGGTCAAGAGCATCCCGATCGCCGGTTGGAAGACGTGCACGGAATAGTTCATCCTCCACCAGCCTGGCGTGCAGCGGCCCGATAAGGTCCAGGCCGATCGGATAGGTGACGCCGAACGCGATATGCACCGCCGCGTCACTTTCGGCCAGCGCATCGTGATAAAACCCGCGAGGCAGGTAGAGCAGGTCGCCGGGCGTCAGCCGGACTTTTTGTTCGAGGGCACCCTTATGGGCCTCGTCGAAGGCGTGATCGAGGTTCTTGAATCGGGGGTGTGCGATCGGATCCAGGAAATGGCGCTGATAGACGTTCCAGACCTTTTCGCCGGCGACGTGAATGGCGAAAACGTCGTGGGTGTCGAAGTGCGAGCCGAAGGCGGGATGGGCCTTCCAGGAACAGTAGAGGTTGCCCTGGGCCTTGCCGTTCAGCGCCTGTTCTAGAGCGCCGGCCGCCTCGCGCAGGCCCGGGGTAAGCTGGTCGATCTCGTTCAGGACCATCGAGGCGCCCTTGCCGAGCCACTCCTTGACCCGGCCCATATCGGCCATCATCAGCTCCATGCCGTGACGCGACAGGTCCCGGCGGCAATACTCCTCCGGCGCCAGCCGACGTCCATCCATGACCAGCGCCAGAGACTTCGATGACCAGATGGCCGATTGATTGACCAGGTCGGTCAAGGTAGGCCAGTCCATGACCGGCTGAAACTTCTCTGCCGCCCCCTCAAGATGCAGCGGCTTCTGGCCGAAATAGTCGCGCATGAAGGTCTCCTCGCTCATGGGTGCGAGGATGTCGGCGAGTGAGGCAATGCGGTCGGCCATGTCGATCCGTGTCGTTCCGGCTGTGGGCTGTGGCGGCTAGCGCCTTTTTGGATCAGCCGCGACGACCTTGCAACAGGCTTGGCTTTTGCCCAGGTTCAACCCCATGACAGTCGCCGACGCGCTCGCCCGCCTGCAAGACCGCATCGACAAGACGGCCATCGCGGCTGGCCGCGACCCTGGCTCCGTGACGCTCGTTGCGGTCAGCAAAAAACAGCCACTGGAACGGGTCGAGGCAGCCCTGCGCGCCGGGCACCGCCGGTTTGGCGAAAACCGCGTTCAGGAGGCCGAGGCCCGCTGGACCGGGCTGCGGCCGACCCATCCCGACCTGATTCTGCATCTGATCGGCCCGCTGCAGACCAATAAGGTGAAGCCGGCTGTCGCGCTGTTCGATGTTATCGAGTCGATCGATCGGCCAAAGCTCGCACGCGCCTTGGCGCGCGAAATGGCCGCCTCGGGCAAGCGGCCGCGCTGCCTGATCCAGGTGAACACCGGCGAGGAACCACAAAAGGCGGGCGTCGTCCCTGCCGATCTCGCCGCCCTGGTGGAATTATGTCGCGACGCGTTGGATCTGCCGATCGAGGGCTTGATGTGCATTCCGCCGATCGATGAGGCGCCGGCGCCGCACTTTGCCCTGCTGGCGGAGTTGGCCGATCGCCATGGGCTGAAAACCCTGTCGATGGGCATGAGCGGCGATTTCGAGACCGCCATCAGGCATGGCGCGACCCAGGTTCGGGTCGGTTCCGCCGTGTTCGGCCAGCGGCCCACGGACGGGCAATAGCGCGGCCCAAGCCAGCTAGATCAGGTGCCCGGTGCGCAGCTTCTTGGTGCGCAAATAGAACTCGTTATGACCATTGGCCGGAAAGATGTGGGGCACGCGTTCGATGACGTCGATGCCCATGGCATTCAAGTCCCCGACCTTTTCCGGATTGTTGGTCATCAGACGCACCCTGCTGAAGCCAAGCTGGCGCAGCATCTCGGCGGCCGGCAGGTACAGCCGCTCGTCGGCGTCATAGCCCAGCATCTCGTTGGCATCGACGGTATCGAAATCGGCATCCTGTAGCCGGTAGGCCCGCAGCTTGTTGATCAGGCCGATGCCCCTGCCTTCCTGCGCCAGATAGAGGAGGATGCCGCCGCCTTGCTTGGCGATTTCGCCGACCGCGCCGCGCAGTTGCGGGCCGCAATCGCAGCGCAGGCTGCCCAAGAGGTCGCCGGTAAAACACTCCGAATGCAGGCGGACCAAGACCGGTTGGTCGGGCGCCGGTGTGCCGATGATGATGGCCAGATGCTCCTGACCGCCGTCGGTCGGACGAAACGCGACGATATCGGTCACCTCGGCGCCGTCCAAGGGCACGCGCGCATCCGCGACCCGGCGAAGGCTGCGGGCGGCATGGGCCTGATAATGATCGATGTCAAAGGCGGCGACGGAGAGAGTATCGCTGTTTGCTGCCAGCCGGTCGGTCGCCAGCGGCCGTTCGACCTCGATCGCCAGGGCCGCCGGCAGCAGTCGCGCCAGCTTTAACAACCGTGTTGCCGCCACCGCCCCGGTCTTGCTGTCCTCGTCGAAATGCGGGCCTTCCAGGCCATTCAGCGATCCTTCCGGCACACTTTCCAGCGGGTCAGCCATGGCCCGGATCCACGCCGCCTCTGGCCGTTTCGCCAGACGGAGCAGCAGCACGCCGTCGGGCTTCCTGCTCAGGCCCAAGGTGACGGCCCGCTGTCCGGTCAAGATGATGGAGGGCACGCCGCCGCCCAGCGATATCATGCGGTCCAGGGCCTGATCGGCGGCCGATTCCGCCGCCATGATCAGCAGCGCCGGTCCGACATCCGGCCGCACCAGCACCGGGTCGCCGCGGCGTAAATCGCCGGTCGCGCGGTCGACGGCGCGAAGGCTCGCCTGGCGGCTGAAGCGCTGGGACGGCACTCCGCTTGGCGACTCCGAACTGGAGAGTGCTTGGTCGTTTCGGGACATCGGTCAATTGCCAGAGATACTGGAACTCCCTAGATGGGACGTTGGGGGTCCGCTTGGCAATGGCAATCCTGCCAACCCACTAAAGCATAGCTATGGCGACGCCTCGGTGATCGATTGGTTCTGGGACGAGGTTTCGCTCAGGCGGAGGGCCTGCTATTGGAACTGGCTAAGGACATATCTCCGACATGTTACGATCTCGAGAGAAGAGATCGAGCGATGACGGCAGCTAAGAAAATTCTCCTGGTCGATGATGATGATGCGCTGCGCGCGTCTCTGGCCGAGCAGATCCAGCTTCTTGAGGAGTTCACGACCGTTGAGGCGGAGACGGGCACGCAGGGCCTGGCCCACGTCAAGGACACCCATTTCGACTGCATCATTTTGGATGTAGGCCTGCCGGACATGGATGGCCGTGATCTGTGCAAGCTGATGCGCCGCAACGGCGTGCGCAGTCCGATCATCATGCTGACCGGTGTCGACAGCGATGCGGACCAAATCCTTGGCCTGGACTCCGGCGCCAATGATTATGTGACGAAGCCCTTTCGGCTGGGCATGCTGCTGGCCCGCGTCCGCGCCCAGTTGCGTCAGTTCGAGCAGAGCGAGGATGCGGTCTTTACGATCGGCCCGTACACGTTCCGGCCGGCGGCCAAGCAACTGGTCCACAAGGACACGGAACGCAAAATCCGCCTGACCGAAAAGGAGACGGCGATCTTGAAGTATCTCTACCGTATCGGTCCAAAGGTGGTCGGCCGCGATGTGCTTTTGGGCGAGGTTTGGGGCTATAACGCCGGCGTGACGACCCACACGCTGGAAACACATGTCTATCGGTTGCGGCAGAAAATCGAAGAGGAGCCGTCCAACGCCCAGATCCTGGTGACGGAGCCTGGCGGCTATCGCCTGGTTCCCTAGAAGTCGGTCGGCGATCCGACGGCGTGGGCTCTATGTCCTGGCTTAGCCATCACAGGCAATCACGCGCCTGTGATGGCCGACACAGCGGTCGCATTGCATTGCGTGCTGATCTCCGTCTTGAAGACCGCAATCGTTCTTATGAGCGAACAAACGCAACGATAATACGACCGTGCCGACGGAAAACTCCGGGGCCCGGCTTTGTGCCAATGGACGCAAACCACAGCTATGCACGCTGACGTGTCGCCACTCCGATGACAGCGGCACTGACCA
>JBCBSH010000273.1:0-5008 GCA_039819285.1 Pseudomonadota bacterium | reverse complement strand
ATTTCGATCACAGAGTCCCCAAAGCCGAATGAGGTGGCGAAGATCATATCGACCCCGCTGCTGGCCAACTGGCGCAACACGCGCGCGGCATCCGGACCCTCGGCGACATTCTCGACATATTGCGTTTCGACCTGGTCGCCGAAATGCGCCTCCACGGCCAGCCGGCCCTGATCGTGCTGATAAGACCAGCCATGGTCGCTGATCGGGCCGACATAGATGTACGCGACACGAAACGGATCGTCCTGGGCCGACGCCGGCCCAAATGCAGTCAAGGCGGCCGCTGCTGCCGCAATCGATAGAACTGCTTTCAAACCCTTCATCATCTACCTTCCTGTTGCGATGGTTTCTCGGGGAGTGGAACTGGCCCCGTCACGAGGCCGGTTTGAAGATTTTGCCGATGCTGGCGGGGGCGTGGCGGCGCAGCGCCACCTTGTCCCACGACATGATCACCAGCACCAGGATGGTCGCCAGATAGGGCACCATGGTGAGGAAGTAGGTCACGCCGACCGAAACGCCCGTGCCCTGAATGCGCAGTTGCAAGACCAGAAGCGCGCCGAACAGATAGGCGCCCAACCACAGCCGCATCGGCCGCCAGGTCGCGAACACGATCAGCGCGAGCGCGATCCAGCCGGAGCCCGCGGTCATGCCCTCGTTCCATTGCGGCGTCTTGACCATGGACATGTAGGCGCCGCCGAGCCCGGCAAAGGCGCCCCCGACCAGGATCGCGGCGTAGCGAATGCCGACCACGTGACAGCCCAGGGCGTGGGCGGAGCTGTGGTCCTCGCCAACCGCGCGCAGGATCAGGCCGGCGCGGGTGCGAAACAGAAAGTACCAGGTGCCCACGATGCCGATGACCGACAGGTACACGAACGGGTCGTGGCCGAAGACGATCGGGCCGATCACCGGCATCTGCTGCAGGCTTTCGGGGAACAGAGGCCCCATGGGTTCCAGCGGGGTGCCCGTATAGGGCTCGCCGATCAGCTTGGTGATGCCGATGCCGAAGATGGTCAGCGCCAGGCCGGTGGCCACCTGGTTGGTCAGTAGGGTTTGGCTGAAAAAGGCGAAAATCAGCGCCAAAAGGGCGCCGGCCAGAGCGGCGGCCGGAATGCCGACCGCATAGCTCAACTCTTGCGAAGCGGCGAAGCTGCCAGGGCGCCGGCCAGCATCATGCCCTCGACGCCCAGGTTCAAGACGCCGGACCGTTCGACGATCAGCTCGCCGGTGGCGGCCAATAGCAGGGGGGTCGCGGCGCCGATGACCGCAACGGCAAAGGAAACCGTCAGCAGGTTGCTGATCACGAATTCAAACAGGCCGCTCATTCGGCGGGCACCCGCTTCTGGTGGCCATGGCGGACCCACTGCAGCCGGTAGCGGGTGATCAGGTCGCAGGCCAGGACGAAGAACAACAGGCTGGCCTGAAACACGTCGGCGGCCGCGTCGTTGATGCCGTGCGACACCCTGATCCAATCGCCACCGACGAAGGTGAAGCCGACCAGCAGGCCGCCCAGCACGATGCCGATCGGATTCAGCCGGCCGAGGAACGCGACGATGATGGCGGTGAAGCCATAGCCGAGGCTGAACTGATCGTTCAGCTTCTCAAACGTCGCCGACAGTTCGATGGCGCCGGCCAGGCCGGCGAGGCCGCCGCTCAACATCAGGCTGATCCAGATCGTCGCATTCTCGCCAAAGCCGGCGAAGCGCAGGGCCTTCGGCGTCAGTTCGGCCATGCGCATGCGATAGCCGAAGGTCGTGCGGAAGGTGAGGATGGCCAGAACGGCAGCGATCGTGACGACGATGATCAGTCCGGCATGGATACCGGTGCCGTCGACCAAGGCCGGCAATTGCAAGGCCTCGTGCAACTCCACCGTCTCCGGCCAGCCGAATGACAGCGGGCTCTTCCAGACCTGATTGACCATGAAATACAGCAACTGCTGGGCGACATAGACCAGCATCAGGCTGGTCAGCAGTTCGCTGGCGTTGAACGCCGTGCGCAAAGCGGCCGGGATCGCCGCCCATAGCATGCCGCCAATCGCGCCCGCGATCAAAACGACCGGGACCGCCCAAACCGTCGCCGGATTGCCCAGCGCCAGCACGGCACCCATGCCGAAGATGGAGCCGAGCAGGAACTGACCCTCCGCCCCGATGTTCCAAATATTGGCGCGATAACCGACGGCGAGGCCCAGCGCGATCAGGATCAAGGGGCCGGCCTTGACCAGCAGGTCGCTGATGTCGAACAGGCTGGACAGCGGGCTGGTCAGGAAGACCGACAAGACCTCGAACGGCGGATTGCCCAAGAGCGCGAACATGATCATGCCAAACAGCAGGGTCAGCAGGACGGCCAGGACACTGGTGCCGGCCTGCAGCAGCAACGACGGTCGCGTACGCGGCACCAGCCGGATCATGGCAGCGCCCTCAGCGGTGCTGGCTCGGTCTCGGCTGGCGCCGTCGGCTCGGCGCCGGTCATGGCGAGGCCCAGCGCGTGGATGGTCCAGTCTTGAACCGGCCGGGTCGGCGACAGTACGCCTTCATGCAAGACGGCGAGCCGGTCGCACAGTCCGATCAACTCGTCCAGATCCTGGCTGATCACCAGAATGGCCGCGCCATTCGCCGCCAGGCGCTGCAGCGCGTCGCGGATGCGGGTCGCAGCACCAGGGTCGACGCCCCAAGTCGGCTGGTCGATGATCAGACAGGCGGGTTGCTTGTCCAGTTCCCGCCCGACAACGAATTTCTGCAAATTGCCGCCCGAAAGACCGCTGGCCAATTGCTCAATGCCGCTGTGTCGGACGTCGTGACCGTCGCTGATGTCCTGGGCCCGGCGGGACAGCCGCCCACGGAAGATCCAGCCGCGCCGGCGCAGCCGCCGGTCGATCAGGTTCGACAAGAGAGCGTTGTCGGTCAGCGTGAAGTTCGGTACTGCGGCATGGCCCAGCCGTTCTTCCGGCAGAAACGCGATGCCGGCGGCGCGGCGCGCGTTTGGACCGCTGCGGCCGATCGGCTTGTCGGTGTAGACGATGTCGTCCGGGCGCAGGGCGAGGTCTTCGCCCGACAGCGCGCGGTAGAGCGCCTCTTGACCATTGCCGGCGACGCCGGCGACGCCGACGATCTCGCCGGCCCGCAGGCTTAGTTCCTCGACGATCAGGGGCTTGGCGCCGCCTGATCTTGCCAGTTCCAGGTCTTTGACCTTCAGGATCGTTGCACCCGCCTCTCGGTCGCGGCGCTTCGTTGCCGGTGGCCGGTCGCCCAGCATCAACTCGGCGATCTGCTCGGCGTCCACATCGGCGGGCCGGCAATCGGCCACGACCCGGCCGCCGCGCAGGATCGTGGCCTGATCGCACAGGCGACGCACCTCCTGCAGCTTGTGCGAGATGAAGACGATGGCGGTGCCGTCGGCGGCAAGCCGCCGCAGCGTATCGAACAACTGCTCGGTCTCGCCCGGCGTGAGCACGGAGGTGGGCTCGTCCAGGATCAGAAGCTTGGGTTCTTGCAGCAATGTCCGGACGATCTCGATACGCTGCTTCTCGCCGGCCGACAGTTCGAAGACGTGCGCGTCCGGGTTCAGCTTGAGGCCGTACTGCTCGGCCACCACGTTCAGCCGCCGGGTCAGCACCGCCCCCGGCGCCGCCTTGGGAAGGCTCAGCGCGATGTTCTCCGCCACGCTCAACCCCTCGAACAGGGCAAAATGCTGATGCACCATGCCGATGCCGAGATCGCGCGCTGCGACGGGCGAGCGGATGGTGACCGGCTGGCCCTGCCACCTGATTTCGCCTTCGTCCGGGGCCAGCAGCCCGGCGATGATTTTCATCAGGGTCGACTTACCGGCGCCGTTCTCGCCCAACAGCGCATGGATCTCGCCAGGCGTGATCGCGAAGTCGATGTCATCGTTGGCCAGGACACCGGGAAAGCGCCGGGTGATGCCGACCAGTTCCAATAGCGGGGCGTCAGGCATGCAGCGCGCCGTCTACTTGATCGGTCATACGCATGCGCCGACTGCGCACCAGCAACAGTTCGGCCGCCACCGCCGCGGCGATCACGGCCGGTTCCTTGCCCTTGATGCCGATGACGCCGATTGGACAGACCAACCGTCCGATTTGCGCCTCGGTCAGGCCGCGGGCGCGGAGCTGGCTGACGAAACGCACCTTTTTCGAGGCCGACCCGATCAAGCCAACATGAACCGTGTCGTCGCGCCGCAGCAGGGCATCGCAAAGCTCAAGGTCCAAGCCATGATCATGGGTCATGATCAGGTGGTAGGCGTCAGAAGTGGCCTCGCGTGCGACGGCCAGAGGGTCGCCCGAAATGGCGCGACAATGATCACCGGCCACTGGCCGCCAGTCCTGGCGTGCGTCGACCCAGATGATGTCGAACGGAAGGGCCGACAGAGCCTGAACCACCGCCCGGCCGACATGGCCGGCGCCGTAGAGGAAGAGCGTTTCACGTTGGTCGTAGGGTGCGACGTCGCGCTGTTCGGTCGCCGTCAGTTCGAGGATGACGTAGCCGCCACAGCATTGTTGCAATGTCGGCCCCAGCGGTAGCCGCATTTGCTGGTGCTGCGTGCCTTCGCTGAGCATCTCGCGCGCCGCCTCGACCGCGCGCTTTTCCAGAGCCCCGCCACCAATGGAGCCGACCTGGCCCTCGGCGCTGACGATCATCGCCGCGCCGGCCTCGCGCGGGGCGGAGCCGAGGGTCTCGGCGACAATCACCTTGATTGCCGTCATTGCGCCTTGGCCTCGGTCAGGGCGCGCAACACGCGTTCCGGTGTCGCCGGTGCGTCCAGGTTCGGCCACCAGCGGTCCGGTCCGGCGCCTGAGACGGCGTGACAGAGCGCGGAGTGGACAGAGATCGCCAGCATCAAGGGTGGCTCGCCGACCGCCTTGGACTGGTAGAGGTTGCCTTCCTTGTTTTCGTTGTCGAAGAGGCGGACCGAAAACCGTTCCGGCCGGTCGCCCGCGCACGGGATCTTGTATGTCGACGGGGCGTGGGTCTTCAGATTGCCGCGGTCATCGAAGACCAAC
>JBCBSH010000272.1:0-5012 GCA_039819285.1 Pseudomonadota bacterium | reverse complement strand
GCGACCTGATCAAGATTATGGCGACGGGCGGTGTCATGACGCCCGGCGTGAACCCCGAGGATGCGCATTACAGCGAGGAGGAACTGCGGGCTGGCATCGCCGAGGGCCATCGTTTCCACCGCCATTCCGCCAGCCACGCCCAAGGGGCCGACGGCATCCTGAACGCCACGCGCGCGGGCGTCGATTCGATCGAGCACGGCATCTTCATGACCGACGAGTGCATCGAAGAGATGCTGGCGCGCGGCACGGTCCTCGTGCCGACGCTTGCCGCCATCAACAACATTCTGCGCAACGCGAGCAGCGGCATTCCAGCTTACATCGTGGAGAAGTCGGAACGGGTCGCCGTGCACCATCGGCGCTCCATCAAGAACTTTTATGATGCCGGCGGCACCTTGGTAATGGGCACGGATGCCGGCACGCCGTTCAACCGCCATGGCGAAAACACGCTGGAACTGGCCTACATGGTCGATATTGGCATCAAGCCAGCGGACGCACTGATCGCCGCGACCGTGAACGCGGCCAAATTGATGGGCCTTTCTGACAGTGGCCAGATAGACGAACGCATGGCCGCTGACCTGCTGATCGTCGATGGCGACCCGACGGAAGATATCGACAGGGCGGCCGATACAGCCAACCACATTATGGTGGTTAAGAACGGTACAGTGGCCCTTCGTCGGGGGGCGCCGGAGGATACCGGCGTGATCGACCTTGCGGCCTTTTGATCGCGCCCCAATCTAGCCTTTAGCCACTCGTTCTCGCTGCTCTTTGAAGGAAACTCCCATGCCCGTCATCAACTCGATCGCCGCCATGAAGGACGAAATGACCGAATGGCGCCGCGACATCCACATGCATCCGGAACTGGGTTTCGAAGAATTCCGCACGTCCAATCTGGTCGCTGAGAAGCTGGAATCATGGGGTGTCGAGGTCCATCGCGGGGTGGGTCAGACCGGCGTGGTCGGTGTCTTGAAAGGGCGGGGCGCTTCAGACAAGTCGATCGGCCTGCGGGCGGACATGGATGCCCTGCCGATGCAGGAGGAAAACGACTTCGCCTACAAGTCCAAGCACGATGGGAAGTTCCACGGGTGCGGGCATGACGGGCACACGACCATGTTGCTGGGCGCGGCGAAATATCTGGCGGAGACGAAGAACTTCGACGGCACGGTACATTTCATCTTTCAGCCGGCCGAGGAGGGCAAGGGCGGCGGTAAGGCGATGGTCGATGATGGGCTGTTTGACCGCTTCGCCAGCGACGAGGTTTATGGCATGCACAACTGGCCGCCGCTTCAGGCGGGCGAGGCGGGTTTGCGCCCGGGGCCGATGATGGCCGCCGCCGACGAGTTCAAGGTGACCATCAAGGCGACCGGTGGCCACGCTGCGATGCCGCACTATACCGTCGATCCGGTGATCATCGCGACGCAGATCGTCCAGGGATTTCAAACCCTTGTCAGCCGCAATACCAATCCGCTGCACCCAGCGGTCATCAGCGTCACCCAGATGCATATCGGGTCGGCCTTCAACGTCATCGCGGATGATGGCTGGATGGGCGGCACGGTGCGTACCTTCGACGAAAAGGTCCAGGACGAGATCGAGGCTGGCATGGCGCGTATCGCCAAGTCGGTTGCCGACGCCTATGGCGGCGAGGCAGAGGTTTTCTACCGGCGCGGCTATCCGGCCACCGTCAATCACGAAAAGCAGGCGGAGAAGGCCGCGCGCGTGGCTGAGGCGGTCCTTGGCCAGGGCAAGGTCGACCGTGACATGCAGCCGGTAATGGGGGCGGAGGACTTCTCGTACATGCTCGAGAAGCGTCCCGGCGCCTACATCGCCATGGGCCAGGCCGGAGGGCCGTCTGGCTGCATGGTCCACAACCCGCGCTACGACTTCAATGACGAGATCCTGCCGATCGGCGCGAGCTGGTTCGCGACGATGGTGGAGACGGAGTTGAAGCGGGCCAGCTAATCGGCTGGGTCCAGGCCGGTTTCGAACGACGGCCCCGCGACTACTTTGCCGGGTCGTCGTCCGCCGGTTCCCAGAGTTCGACCTTGCGGCCGTCAAGATCGATGATCCAGGCAAATCGGCCGTAGGGCTCTGTCTGGATATCGCCCACGATCTCCACGTTCTGGGCGCGCAGATGCTCTAGAACCGCATCGAGGTCGTCGACGCGGAAATTGACCATGAAGTCAGCCCCGCCTGGGTCGAAATACTTGGTTGACTGGTTGAAGGGTGACCAGATGGTGTAACCCTTGGCATCGGGGTTGTCCGCCTCGCGCCAATTGAACTGGCTGAAGGCGCCGCCTTCCCAGGTGCTGACGTCGAGGCCCAGGCAGCGTTCGTACCACTGCGCGGTCGCCGTGATGTCGTTGGCCCTGAAAAAGACGCCGCCGATTCCCGTTGCCTTAGCCATTCCAGTCTCCCCGTTTAGGTTTCGCAATTGCCGCGATCCTGGCAGCCTAGTACAGCGTGCCGCCGAACAGAGCCCGTAAAGTGCGCCAGGCGACGCCAAGAATAATGAGCGTCGCGGCCGCCAAGAGCACGGCTGCGATCGCGGCCGTCCAGTCTGAGCGGACGGCCAAATGATACTGCAAGGCCGCCACGGCCATCGCGGCTGAGGGAAACGTGTAGGCCCACCAGCTAATGGCAAATGGGACGCGCCTGAACGAGCCAGCCATGCTCACCAGCAACAGCGTCAAGAAGAACGCCATGCCGATCAAAACGCGGGCGGTCCCGTCCAGGGCGGCCGTCTCCACGTTTCCTGTCGTCAGCAATCGATAGGCGATGAAACCGAGGGCGGGGGGCGCCAGCAGGATGAACAGGGTGGGCAGGAACCGAGCTGGCATCTGATCGTGAAAGATGATGCGGTACAGCACGATGGTGAAGAGAACCAACCAGAATACGATGCCGACGGCAAAGAAAAACCAGGATAGTTCGATAAACCCGAGCGGCACGCCCGCCTGCGGTACGACGATGTTGCCGACGACGGGAATGAACCAGGCCGGGCTGGTGTGCGTGATGTCGACGTTGCGCGTGATCCAGAGATTGATGATCGACAACGCCAGGATGAGCTGGAGCGCGGCCCCGATGGTCCACACGCCCATGGCCAGGCCGCGGCTATAGGGCAGGGCCGCGACCGCGAGCAGCAAGAGGCTGATCGAAAAGGTCGGGAAGAAGCTGATCTGGACGGGGTCGCCAAACTCGGCCGCGACCGCCCGAGGATAGCGGACGAGTTTGGTGGCATAGACAGCCAGCAAGAGCGCAAAAACCACGGCGGAAAGCGCGAGCAAGACTTTGCCCACCACGTCCGGCATGCCCAGGATGGGGGCGGCAATGGTCCAGGCATGGCCGAGACCGGCCAAGCCCATGACGATGGCAAATTGGGCGACGGGCGCGCGTTGCACCCATGAGGCGTCTGCTGTTGGCACGCTCTGAGTCTGTCGTGGCTAGCGGAAGAGAAGACCCAGCACACTAAGCCCCGCCCAACCATGCGCCAAGGCATGTCGGTGTGGGTCGCGTGATGGGAGCCGAAACAACTGAAACATATCGCCGTCTATTGCGAAATCCTGCGGACATATCTGCCCGCTATGCATGCTTCTGCCAACGGGTGATTACGGCGGCTGCACGGCGTCAATATCGGCGCAGGCAACACGTGATGACGTAACGGATAGCGACCGAACGCTGGGATTCTTGACGGTTTTGTGACGGTCCAGGGCTCAGCGTCACGAATGCCTGAGGCGTCGGTGGTGCGCACCTTGTGCGCTTTTCTGTTGAAAGTGCGCACAGAGTGCGCCATCTTCATAGGGTCGCGTCGAATCGCGGCTCCCAATTGGGAGGGTAAAACCATGAACGCAAAGGTGAAAACGGCCCAGCATCAGATCACACCATTCATGCTGGGCGAACGGCTGGCGACGATCCGGGCCTTGCTGGGGCGGCCAGGCCTGACGGAGGAGCAGCGCGAGCGCTTGACGTCTCTCGAGTCGCTAATGGTCGAAGAGGCCAGAATGCGGGCGACCGCGCCGGAAAGGGCCCGTCGCCTCGACACCAAGATCCGCTGGATCGAGCGGGGTGCGCCGGTCAGGCAGCTGGCGGTCGGTTGACGGCATTGGGGACGGCATTGGCCCCATAAAGGAAAAGGGGCGCGCCCTGGCATGGGCGCACCCCCTTCACTGGAACTCTTAACAGTCGATTAGTGCGGCTCGGCCTTGGGGCCGGGCGCGTCGCTGAGCATGCCGCCCTTGCGCGCGTCCGCCATCGGATTGCGCGCGAGCAGCGGCAGCGCGTCGCCATCGGCCACGAAGAGGTGGCTGGTCGCCGCCGACACGCCGATATGCAGCTTGTCGCCGACGCCGACATGGCTGTCGCCACTGGTTTGCACGGTGATCATCTCGGTGCCTTCGGCCCGGACATAGGCATAGGTGTCGCCGCCCAGACGTTCGACCACGAAGACCTCGCCGTCGATATGCGCGTCGGCGTCACCGGTTTCGATCATGTGCTCCGGTCGGACGCCATAGGTGACCTTGTCGCCGGGCTGCACGTTCTCGCCATTGACCGGTACTTTGATCGTTTCGCCGCCCGGCAGGGTGACCGACACCCCGCCATCGTCCACCGCCGTCACCTTGGTGGCGATGAAGTTCATCTTCGGGCTGCCGATGAAGCCGGCGACGAACAGGTTGCGCGGGTGATGGTACAGTTCCAGCGGCGAGCCGACCTGTTCCACGATGCCGCCATGCAGCACGACGATCTTGTCGGCCAGCGTCATGGCCTCGACCTGATCGTGGGTCACATAGACCATGGTCGCGTCCAGATCGTGGTGCAGCTTGGCGATCTCGATGCGCATCTGCACACGCAGGGCGGCGTCGAGGTTCGACAGGGGCTCGTCGAACAGGAAGACCTTGGGGTTGCGCACGATGGCACGGCCGATGGCGACGCGCTGGCGTTGGCCGCCCGACAACTGTCGCGGCTTACGCGACAAGTAGTCGGTGAGTTTTAAGATCTCCGCGGCCCTTGTGACCCGCTCTTCG
>JBCBSH010000271.1:0-5034 GCA_039819285.1 Pseudomonadota bacterium | reverse complement strand
CTTCTGATCTCGCGATATCGATGCGGTGCTGCATTCTGTCAAGGTCGGCGCGACGGAAGTGATCAGTGGCGGCGGCGTCCGGCACCATCGTCATGAACTGACGTTACACTAAACGCGGGTAGTCAGGCTCTTCTGGGACGCAGGGCCAGCGGGACGACCAGCTTCAGGCCCGACCAGATCTCGTCGACGGCGCAGACCTTCACGTCGACCAGGCCGATCTCCAGCGCCTTGCGGCGGATGATGTCCTCGGTGATGTCGCTTTTCGGCCCGCCGGCCTTCACGGCCGCTTTCTTCGGCCAGCTAATCCAAATCATGCCGTCCGGATCGAGCATCTGCTTCAAGGTCGGCAGGTTCTCTATCAGGGTGGCGGCGTCCTTGACGAAATAATGGATGTAATCCAGCCGGCCGAACTGATTGAAGCCCTCCGGCACATGCTCGCTGGTCGCCCACCAGGAGGCGCCTTCCTCGGTGATGGCGTCGACCAGCGTATCGGGCAGCCCGATGACAAAGCGGGCCTGGCCGTCCTTGAAATTCAGCTTCTTGGTCAGGGGCGTGCCGGAATAGCCGGCCATATCATCGTTCCTTGATCATCCGCATCTTCGCGTCGCCGGCCTTAGTTCGCCATCTCCGCCTTCTGGTCAACCGTGCTGGTGAACTTTGACATCAAATAGGGGCCCGACCGAACCGGTCCATATGTGGCGACCGAGCCTGCCTCCAAACAGGTCGGCAAGCACTTGATCTCGGCATCCCAGTTTGGCTGATGGAAGAACGCGATCGATTGGCGCCGCGTCGACCCTGCCGCATCGGGCGGCGGGTTCACGACGCGATGCACAGTCGAAACCCAGCGGTCGTTGGTCCAGCGCGCCATCAGGTCACCGATGTTGACCACGTAGGCGCCTTCTATCGCGGGAGCCGGCGTCCATTGGCCGTCCCGGGTCAATACCTCCAACCCGCCGGGCGCCTGTTCCTGGCGCAGGATGGTCAGGCTGCCGTAATCCGAATGTGCGCCGGCGCGCAGTTGGCCCGGTTGGGGCGGCGTCTGCTGGTCCGGATAGTTGAGCGCGCGAAGCGCGCTGATGTGATGGTCGATCTTGTCGTCGAAGAAGTCGGGCGCGAGGTCGAGTGCGACCGCAAACAGCGTCATCAAACGCGCGGCCAAATCCTCCATCGCCCGGTAGTATGCCTCCCACGCTGCCTGAAAGCCCAAGGGTTGGCCGGGCCACTGGTTGGCGGAGTAGACGAACGCCTCGCTCGGGTCTTCGGGCTCGTGCGCTGGATGCTTCAGCGGGCCGATGGAATAGGACTCCTTCAGATCCGGCGGGGCCGCCTCGCCGCGCGAGACCGCCAGCGTTTCGCCGGCCAGGCGCGCATAGCCATACGGATAGCCGACATAAGGAAAGGCCACGCGCTCGCGTTCGGCCAGCGGTAGGTCGAAGAAGGCACGGGCCGCATCCCAACACCCCTGATCGACCGAAGCAGATACACCATGGCCGACGATGGCGAAGAAGCCGATCGTCTCGCACGCGCCGCCGATGGCCTGCGCGACGGTTCGCCGCGCCGACTCGGACCGGGCGGAAGGCGCGATATCGATCACCGGAATGGCCACATATGTCTCCTTTCGGCGGTACAAATCTCGCATTTGAAGTCGAACGCGAGAAAAATTCGCCCGCACGCGTCGAATTGCGATAGTGCGCGTGGACTCGGGGCCTGGACGGAGTCAAGGTACCAGACATGACCGTACGCGAGAAACTGCCGGAACCGGTCGCCGAACTTCGGCCCCGTCAAACGACGGATGGCCCTACGCTCTATCTGGCCCGCCATGGCGAGACCCTGTGGAACCGAGAGGGTCGGTTGCAGGGCCGGCTGGACTCCCCTTTGACGAGCCATGGCAAAGACCAAGCGCGCCGGGCCGGCATGACACTGGCGGCGCTGATCGACGAGCCTGGTTACTTCTCCCTCGTCTGCAGCCCGCTGGGCCGGGCCTATCACTCCATGGAACTGATCGCCAGCGAGCTTGGGCTCGACCCCAAGGCCTGCCGGATCGACCGGCGCCTGAAGGAGATGAGCTGGGGCCGCTGGGACGGGCTGACCCATTGGGAGATCGAGGACAATTTCTCCGACGCGCTTGAGCAGCGCGAGGCCGACCCTTGGCGCTTTGCCCCGCCGGGGGGCGAGAGCTACGCCATGGTGGCCGCGCGCCTGCGGCCGTTCCTTGAGGAAGCGGTCGGCCATGGCAGGCTGATCATCATCGCCCACGGCATTGTCAGCCAGATCCTGCGCGGGCTTTATGGCCGGCTGATGCCGGACGACATCGTCCGCCTGCCGGAACCGCAAGACGCCGTCTTTCGCCTCGAACAAGGCACCGTCGCCGCCTTCGCCGCCGAAGCCGCGTGAGCGCTGATATCAAGGACGGGCTGGTCGCCGGACCGGACGGACGCCTGCGCTGCTGGTGGCATGGCGGGCACGACGACTACATCGCCTATCACGATACCGAATGGGGCCGCCCGGTGGCTGATGACCGGCGCCTGTTCGAAAAGCTCTGCCTGGAGGGGTTTCAGGCGGGCCTGAGTTGGCTGACCATTCTGCGCAAGCGTGAGAACTTTCGCCGCGCCTTTGCCGGCTTCGATTTCGAGACGGTGGCGGAGTTCGGCGAGGCGGATGTCGAACGCCTGCTGAAGGATGCCGGCATCATCCGTCACCGGGGCAAGATCGAGGCCACGATCAACAACGCACAGCGCGCCCGCGAGCTTGTCGACGAGAAAGGCTCAATCGCGGCTTATGTCTGGGGCTTCGAACCCGAGCCGAAAGAGCGCCCGAGTGAGTTCACCTACGAAGCCATGCGCGCCATAACAACCAGCCCGTCGGCGAAAGCGATGAGCAAGGATCTGAAAAAGCGGGGCTGGCGCTTCGTCGGTCCGACCACGGTCTATGCCTTCATGCAGGCCATGGGCCTGGTGAACGACCATCTCGAAGGCTGTGTGATAAGGGAGGAAGCCGCGTCCGATCGGCGGCGGTTCCAGTCGCCGGCCTAATAAGTGTCCAACGGGTTGGACGTCGCCGGCCCGTCCAGTTCCAGAACACCCTCGTCGCTCAGCCGGCAGGCCGGCCAGCCCTCGCCGACGAGGCGCCATGCGATGGGCGGCGTATGGGCCGGCGCGCCGTCTTGCCACGTCACCGTCGAGACCAACGGGCGTATGGGATCGCCTCGGTCCATGATGGTGACGACCACGCCCAGCAAGTCGATCTCCAGCCGGTCGGCGGCCGGATCTCGGTCGAGGAAAAAGATCGCATGGTCGGGTCCGCCGGTGCCGGCCGAAAGGCGCCATTCGTCCTGGCGTATTGCGCCTGACGAGGCGTCGGTCGGGAAGCTGAATGTCCTGTAGGGTGACGGCTCCTCCCGCTCGCCCGCAAGCCAGTCCAGCGCCTCGTATTCGGCCCGGGCGACATCCAGCCGAATGTCGCCGGCGCTTGCCAAAAGGTCCCGGCTGACCGCAACGACCATGCGAACGGTCAAGGCGTCGGTGTCCGACAGGGCCACAACGGCAAGCGACGCCAAGCTTGGTTCATCGGGAACCTTGGGCCCTTCGGCGTCCGCCAAATGCAGGCCGCACGAGCCGATTACGGCGATCGACCGCGACAGGCCACCGACTTCATAACCTGGGACCATGGCGCCGAGCAGATAGGGCTCCGGCACGACCGGCTGAGCCTCTGTCGGATCGAGCGCGGGGCACCATTCGGTTTCATCCTCCGGTGATGCCGGAGACCAGGCGTACCAAGTGACCGCGCGCCGCCAGTCCGTCGCCGCGACATTCCGCGTCCAGGGGCCATAGGCGGAGCACAGATAGTGCGTCAGCAACCGGCGCGGGCGCAGCGACATCGAGATCGCGTCGACCCAGCGCCAGGCCGAACCGCCATAGCGTTCCTGATCCATGCGATTGTCGCCGAACGCCAGATAGTCCTCGCCGACCATGGCCGCGCCATAGCCGTCATTGCAAATGGTTGCCAGCCGATCAGGCGGCACGCCGTCGTCCGTCACCAGCCAATACTCACGGCCGCCCTCATAGCCATCCGCGTCGAAGCGACAGCCCCAACCGCCATCGTCGGGGCCGTCCTCGGCGGCAAATCCAAGCTCAAGAACGGTCAGGACCGTGCCGTTTTCGCCGACACCGGCGGCGTGGGTTGCAATCAACTCACAGGTTTCACGGCCTTGGCAAATGCGGTCATCGACACCTTGCGCGGTTGCCGCGGAACCCAGCGCAACCGTCAGAAGGATAGTGGCAATTGCGGATTGCATGTCGGCTATTCCGTAATCCCGGATCGGTAATGCGCCGGCGCCAGCCTAGACTGATCTCACCCAAACGCACCAGTCTGGACACCCGATGCCGGACCCTGCCCTGTCGCCCTGGATCGCAGTTTTCACCATCGTCGGCCTGTGGGCCGTTCTGGTGGTAACGCCGGGCCCGAACTTCCTGGCCACCGTTCACGTTGCGGCGACGCGGTCCTGGCGCGATGCGCTGATGGTCGTCGCAGGGCTGGCGCTCGGCACCTTCATCTGGGCAACCGCCAGCCTCGCGGGCCTCGGCCTTCTGTTCCAAAACGCTGCATGGCTTTATCACACGGTGCGGATTGTCGGTGCGATCTATCTGGTTTTCATCGGCATCAGTCTGCTCAGGTCAGCGGCGCGCCGTTCATCGGCAACGGCGCCTGGACCGTCAATTGCCAAGGGTTCCAAAAGCGCCTTCCGCCTCGGCCTGATTACTGCATTAAGCAATCCGAAAACGGCGGCCTTCTTCACCAGCCTGTTTGCGGTGACAATGCCCCTCGGGGCGCCATTTTTGCTGCAGGGGATTACGGTCGGCGCCGTCGTCTCCATCGGTGTGGCCTGGTACGGGCTGGTGGCGCTGGCGATGCGGTCGGCGCCCTTCCGGACCCTCTATCAGCGCGGACGGCGGGCGATCACGGCGCTCAGCGGCGCGCTATTCGCCGCCTTTGGCATCAGGCTGGCCTCGAACGGTTAAGCGTCCGGCTCCGTGC
>JBCBSH010000270.1:0-5086 GCA_039819285.1 Pseudomonadota bacterium | reverse complement strand
GCCAATGACTGGCTGTGCCAGTTGCTGGCCACCATGCCGCCATCGACCCGCAAGGCGCTTGGCCGCAAGGCGGCGTCCTCGATCATGGCGTTCAACAGGTCCAGCGTCTGGTAGACCACGGCCTCCAGAACCGCACGCGCAATCTGGGCGGGGCCCGTATTCAGGTTCAGGCCGTAGATCGCGCCGCGCGCGTCCGCCCGCCAATGCGGCGCGCCCAGGCCGGTGAAGGCCGGCACCAGGTAGATGCCGTGATCATAGTGAACCTGTTCGGCCAGCGTTTGCGTCTCGCTGGCGTCGTCGATCATCTTGAAGCTGTCGCGGAGCCATTTGACCGCGACGCCGGCGTTGAAGATCGACCCCTCGATGGCGTAGGTCGGCTTGCCGTTCAGCCGATAGGCGGTCGTGGTCAGCAACCGGTTTTCGGAGTACTTGACCTCATCACCGGTGTTCATCAGCACGAAACAGCCGGTGCCGTAGGTCGATTTGAACATGCCGGGCTCGAAACATGCCTGGCCGACCGTGGCCGCCTGCTGATCGCCGGCCATGCCGGTTATCGGGATCGCGCCGCCGAACAGGTCGGGCTCCGTAACGCCAAAGTTGACCGAATTGTCCATGACCTCGGGCAGCATGGAGCGCGGCACGTTCAACAAGCGCAGGAGATGCTGGTCCCAATCCTGGTCGACGATGTTGAAAAGCAAGGTCCGCGATGCGTTGGTCGCGTCGGTTGCATGGACCTTGCCGCCGGTCAAGCGCCACAAGAGAAAGCTGTCGATCGTGCCGAAGGCCAGCTTGCCGCCCTCCGCGTCGGCCTGGGCGCCATCGACATTGTCCAAAATCCAGCGCAGCTTCGTGCCGGAGAAATAGGGGTCGATCAGCAGCCCCGACCGGCGCTGGATTTCCTCGCCATGGCCGGCCTTTTGCAACTCTTCGCAGATCGGCGCCGTGCGCCTGTCCAACCAGACGATCGCGTTATGGATTGGCTTTCCGGTCTCCCGATCCCACACGACGGTCGTTTCGCGCTGGTTTGTGATGCCGATCGCGGCGACGTCCGCCGCGCTCAGACCCGCCTTCTCCATGGCCTCGCGGCACACGGCGACCGTATCGGTCCAAATATCCTCCACATCATGCTCAACCCAGCCACTGGCTGGGTAGATCTGCCGAAACTCCTTCTGCGCCACGGCCTGCGGCAAACCGGCTTGATCGAAGATGATTGCTCGTGTCGATGTCGTTCCCTGATCGATGGCCAGCACATGCGCTTTCGCCATGTCGAACCGCCTTTCTTATTGATTGCCGATTTGCGCAACACCGCAGGGTAGGAGAAGCAGGGTACTTGGCAAAGACTTCTCGTGAAGATTGAACGCGACGGTATGTTTACTCTGTGCTAACAGCCGTGATAACTGGGAACAATGGATACCAAAGTTGCTGAGATCATTCGATCAAAGCGCGGTCGCTGAAGGTTCTTCGTTCGTGACCGTCGGGCCGCCCGGCGGCCGAAGCGGCGCGCACCCTATCGACCGTTCGCCTCCGTCACTGGTTGAGCCGGTCCACTGATACGAACCCATCACGACGGACCCGCGGCGTCCCAGGCGAGCAGCGCGTGAACGAGCGCCCGACTGGCCCAATCCGGCTAGACCTGTCGATCGCCCTGCTGGCGACCGCGATCGCGTCGCTGGGCCCGTTGACGATGACCATGTACCTGCCCGCGATGCCGGCCTTGACGGCGGATTTGGGGGCGCCGGAGGCATTGGCGAAGCTGACGCTGACGGTCTATCTGCTGAGTTTTGCCTTTGGCCAGCTCGTCTATGGGCCGGTGTCGGACCGGCTTGGGCGCCGCCCGGCCCTCGCCATGGGCCTCGTCATCTACTGCCTGGGATCGGCCCTTGCCGCTGTCGCACCATCGATCGAATGGCTGCTTGTCGCGCGGCTGATCCAGGGGTTCGGCGCCTGCGCCGGCCCGACGATCGCGCGCGCCATGATCCGCGATCTCTACAGCGGCACCGCGGCCGCGCGCGCCATGTCAGTGATCGGCATGACCATCGCCGTGGCGCCGGCCGTCGGCCAGGTCTTTGGCGGGCTGATGACCGAGGTCGGCAGTTGGCGGTGGATCTTCGTCATCCTGGGCATCTTCGGCATCGCGATCTTCGTGCTTTCCAGTCGCCGGCTGCGGGAGACGAATGTCCGACCAGACCCAACGGCGACACGGTTGGTCACGATGGTTACCAACTATGCCTTGTTGCTGAGCAGCCGGCGCTATCTCGCTTACGTGCTCGCCGTGTCCTGCTGTGTCGGCGGGTTGTTTGCCTATGCCGCCAGCGCGCCGTTCGTCCTCATTTCCGTCGTCGGCATCTCCGCCGTTGACTATGGCTTCCTGGGCCTGTTCCCCGTCGCCGGTACCTTCCTGGGCACCTTGACCATCAACCGGTTCGCCCACCGCGTGCCATTGATCCGGCTGGTCTGGCTTGGTCTGGCGAGTTCTGCAACCGCCGGCATCGGCCAATTCGTTCTGCTGACCTTGGGGGACGTCAACGTGCCAATCGTAATGGGCAGCATGACGCTTTGGATGTTCGGTTTCGGGCTGCTGATGCCCGGCGCGATGGCGGGCGCCTTGGGACCGTTCCCCCGCATCGCCGGGTCGGCATCGGCCCTGATGGGGTTTTGCCAAATGGGTGTCGGCGCCCTGGGCACGCTGCTGTCCGCCGCGCTGAATGACGGCTATGTGCTGTCCCTGGCGCTTGCGCCGGCGATCATGGGCGTGGTCGGCATCGTCGCGTTCGGCCTCCTCCACCGCAAGGAGGCTGTTTCCGGTGCGTGACGTCGACGTCGCGGCGTTAAGCGACGAAGCCGGCACCACCCTCTCGGTCCGCACAAGCAGTCGCGCCCGACGCCTGAGCCTGCGGGTGGACCCGCGCTCGGGCGACATTGTGCTGACCTTGCCCCCGTCGGCCAAGCTAGGCGCGGCGCGGCGTTTCCTGCGAGACCATCGGGCGTGGATCAAACAGCAGGCCAAGGCACTGCCGGACCGAATACCGTTTGCCGTCGGCGCGACCGTTCCGGTGTTTGGCGAACCACACACAATTGTACCGTCGACTGAACGCGGACCGCCGGTCACGCGCGTGCCGGGCAAACTGGTCGTTACCGGCGACGCCCGGCACACATCGCGGCGGATCGCAGATTACCTGCGCGCGCTTGCGGCACGCGAACTCAGGCTGGCCGTCGATGACTTCGCCGATCGGATCGGCCGAAAGGTCACCCGGATCACGATCAGAGACCCGAAGACACGGTGGGGAAGCTGTTCGACCGCAGGCACGCTTTCGTTTAGCTGGCGGTTGGTCATGGCGCCGCGCTGCGTGCTCCGCTACGTCGCGGCCCATGAGGTTGCCCATCTCCGCCATCCCAACCACGGCCCACACTTCTGGTCACTCGTGGCGGCGTTGCACCCGGGTTTCGCGGAGGATCGCAAAGCTCTAAGTCGGCTGACCTTGGACTTGAACCGATACGGGGGCTGAAACCGCCGACACCTGGAAAATCCAGCGCATGGCCGTGGGATCGCGGCGACCATCACTTATGATCGACAAAGACTGCGTGCGGGACTAGGTTTGGTTGAGCGTTTGGTCTGTTCGCCCCGCAAATGAGTGTGTATTTACCCGGCCCATGCCCAGACCGGACTCTCTGATTATCACCATTTTGCTGACGGGGCTTGTCGCCTTTGGGCCGTTGTCGACGGACCTTTACTTGCCGTCCCTGCCGTTGCTCGGGGAACAGCTAGGGGCGTCTGAGAACCAGGTTCAGCTGACCCTGTCCGTTTTCATGATCGGCTTTGCCGTCAGCCAACTGATCTACGGTCCGCTGTCGGACAAGTACGGTCGTCGGCCTGTGATCCTGGGCGGAACCATTCTGTTCGCCCTATCCAGCGTCGCCTGTGCCATGGCGACCTCGATCGAGGCGCTTATCGTGGCGCGCTTCTTTCAGGCCGTCGGCGCGTGCTGCGGCACCGTCTTGGGCAGGGCCGTCGTGCGCGACGTCTACGGCAGGGAACGGGCCGCCAGCGTGCTGTCCTACATGGCCATGGCAATGGCCCTGGCGCCGGCGACCGGGCCGATCCTCGGCGGCTACCTGACCGAATATCTCGGCTGGCAGTCGAATTTCTGGGCCATCGCCCTCTTCAGCGCGGCGATGGCCGTGCTCGTCGCCACGCTGCTGTCTGAAACCAACCAATGGCGCGACCCCACGGCCATGCAGCCGGAGATGCTGATCCGCGGTTACCGCGAGCTGTTGGGGCATCGCGATTATGTCGGCTATTTGCTGGTCGTCGGGCTGATCTACAGCGGCATCTTTGCCTTCATCTCGGGGTCCGCCTTTCTGCTGATCGATTCCGTCGGGCTGACGCCTGTCGCCTACGGCTATTGCTTCGGTGCAGGCGTGGCTGGCTACATTCTGGGGTCGTTCATCGCCGGCCGCATTTCGACCCGTATCGGCGTCGACGGCATGGTGATGCGCGGCACGGCAACAGCCAGCGTCGGCGGCCTAGTGATGCTGGCATTCGTCCTGCTGGCCCGCGCCGATGCCATTCCGCTGGCCAGCCAGACTTTCGTCTTCGGCATCGTCGGCAGCTTTTTCCTGTTCATGGTCGGCGCCGGCCTGACCCTGTCGAACGCGCTGGCCGGCTCCATCGGCCCGTTCCCGACCATGGCAGGGCGGGCCGCGGCGTTGGTTGGCTTTTGCCAAATGGTCATCGCCGCCCTGGCGGGCATCGCCGTCAGCGAATTTGCCGACGGTACCGGCATGTCCATGGCCCTAGTCACCGTTCTCGTGACCATGTCGGCGATGACGGTGTTTCTCACTATCGTTCGGCCGCACACCCGCCGCCATCTGAACGAGCACCGGCGAAGGGTCTAAAGCGTCTCTGGCCGCCTGCAAGGCAGCCATCGCAATATGGGCATTCCGACGAGAGGGGCGCTCCTCTAGGCTGTATGCCTAACAGTATTCAAAGGCCATGGCCCTCGTCGAGCTTCCATCGATGTCGGAATGCCCATATTGCGATGGCTGCCTTGCAGGCGGCCAGAGACGCTTTAGACCCTTCGCCGGT
>JBCBSH010000269.1:0-5136 GCA_039819285.1 Pseudomonadota bacterium | reverse complement strand
GGCCGCCCTGTTCCTGGTCGTCGGCATCATCGATCACGGTACTGGCACGCGGGAGGCCGACCAGCTGCGCGGCCTTGTAGAACGAGTGAACGATCAGGAACGTCATGGCGGCGGCAATGGCCACGGTCGCCGTACCGCCCAGGAACATGGTCAGTGTGCCCAGGGCCATGACCGTCGTGTAGGCAAGCGCCAACTTCAGATCGGTCTGGCGCAGCGCCATGATCGAGGCCAGCACCGCCGTCACGGCGCCGAAGATGGTCAGGGTCCAGACCCAGACCTCCGTGCCGCCCAACGCGGGATGCATGCGGGCCATCAGGTAGATGCCGGCCTTCACCATGGTCGCGGAATGCAGGTAGGCGCTGACCGGCGTCGGGGCCGCCATCGCATTGGGCAACCAGAAATGAAACGGGAACTGGGCCGATTTGGTGAACGCCCCCGCCAGCACCAGGATCAGGATCGGCAGGTAGTTGGCATGGGCCCGAATGGCATCGCCGTTCGCCAGGATCTCGGACAGCTCAAAGGTACCGGCGGCCAGACCCAGCATGATCAGGCCGGCCAGCAGGGCGAGGCCCCCAGCGCCGGTCAGCAGCAGGGCTTGCAGCGCCGACCGGCGCGCCTTGGCCGAGGCGTGATCGAAGCCGATCAACAGGTAAGAGGTGACTGTCGTCAGCTCCCAGAACACGAACAGCGTGATCAGATTGTCGGCCAGCACCAGGCCGAGCATGGAGAGCATGAACAGCATTAAGAAGAGCTGAAACCGCCCGAGCTGGGGGTGGCCTGCGAGATAGGTGTTTGAATAAAGAACGATCAGCACGCCAATGCCGCTGATCAGCAGCGCAAAGGTCAGGCTGAGGCCGTCAATCAGAAGAGAGAAGTTGATGCCCAGGCTGGGCACCCAGGCAAAGCCGACGCGGATGGCCTCGCCAGCCGCGATCGTCGGCAGCAGGGTCGCGAACAGGATCGCCAGGACGGCCGAGGGCAGAATCCAAAGCAGACCAAGCACCGTCGGTTCCGAGGGCGGCTTGCCACCGCCATGCGTTTCCGTGCCAGTCATGCTCGAACCGGGTGCCCCCATCGCCCTCAAAAGTCCTGCCGATCGAATGGATTAAGTTTCGGCGAGAAGCGCGCGGGGCGGTGTCCCGCGCGTGCCGGTGCGCGACTGTCTCTCGTTTGGTTGCTCGTGCCGGAGCGGGCTGGAGGCCCGTCCGGCCCTCTATATTAGGTCGATTGCGCGTTTGCGCGACCGTCAATCGGAAGGTTTTCGACAATCGCCGCCTGAGACGGATCTTTAGCGTCGTTTTCCAGCGTCACCGGCGTCTCGAAATCCGGCGGTTTGACGGCCAGAACCGAGCATTTCACCCGGCTCAATATGGCCTCCGCGGTATTGCCGATAATCACGCCCGGGATGCCCGTGCGGCCGACGGTGCCCATGACGATCAGTTCCACCGCCTCCCGCTCGGCCACGTCGGGGATTGCGGTTTCAGCCGATCCCTTGACCAGATGGATTTGGCGGCTTGGATCGACATCCGGGTAGTGCGCGACCAGATCCTTGACCGATCGTTCCGCGTCGGCCCGCTTCTGTTCGACGAGCCGGTCTACATCGTCCTTGCTGATCCCTTCAAAACCGCTGTCGCGCAGCGTGTTCTCTTCGTCCAACAACCAGGCGCTGACGATGTTCAACGCGCTGTCGTCCGCCTTCGAGATCGAGGTGGCCAGGTCCATGATCAGCCGGTTCATCGGCTCGGTCGTCTCGTCGACATGGTTCGGGTCCACCGCCGCCAGCACCTTGGGGTAATGATCGTGCTCGCCCGGGTTCATGATCCAGACCGGGCACGGGCATTTGCGCAACAAATGCATGTCGGTGCTGGCAAAGAAGGGCGCACGCGGCTTGTCATCCACGACCGCGCCCTTCATCACGAGATCCGGACGATCACGCAGAACCTTTCGGATCACCTCGACGAAGGCGATGCCCTGCAAGACCTGCTGGGTCGTTTCGACGCGGTGCGCCCGGAACCGCGCCGCGATCTTGGCCAGCCGGGCGCTGTGAAACGTCACGACCTCCGCCTCCACGTCCTTCTTCGTTGCTCCCGGCAGGCTGCCGAACAGGCGCGACAGCTCTCCGGGGGCGGCTTCGATGACGTCGATCAGCGTGACGCTGGCGTCGTTCAGCTTGGCCAGGCGAATGGCGCGGGCGAACAGCGCGTCATGGATGCCGCCCTCGTCACAAACCAGCAGGATGTTTTTGAAGCGCTTCATCGCCGACGCTACTGGCCCTGGCCGAGCGAGTAGCCGGGCTCACCGTCGAAGGTGCAAAGGTTCTCCGTTTTGATGAAATCGATCCCGGCTGCCGCCGCCCGCTGGATCAGTCCGGCAAGATCCTCATGCCGAACCTCGCCGTTGGTGGCGCCATTGCCCATGAAGCGACACCGCCAATGGTCGGTCGTGAACGTCTCAGCCAGACCTTCAGGCCAGACCTTCACACCCCGGTTGGTGATCATGTTGAGCTGCAACTCGTTACCGACGATCGGCTTGAGACGTTCCGCCAGGGCGTCCGCGCCGCCGTCGGTCCATTCAACGAACAGGTCCATGCCGACCAGCTTCTTGTCGGTCGACGGCCGTGGCGACGCGCTCGGCACCGTGATTGGCCGGTCCGAGGCGTAGCTGACTGCGGCCAGGGTGTCCGGACGCTGGCCAAGCCGCTCGATAACCGCGTCGGCGAAGCCGGTCGTCGACACCTTCTGCTTGCTGACGCCGTCGCGGAAGATGTCATACGTGTGGATGCCGTCCTCGATCGTCTTCAGCCAGGCGTTGTGAACGGCCTCGGCGACCTTCGGCTGGCCGATATGGACCATCATCATGACCCCGCCCAAGAGAAGGCCCGACGGGTTGGCGATGTTCTGGCCGGCACGACGTGGCGCGCTGCCATGGATCGCCTCGAACATGGCGACGTGCTCGCCGATATTGGCGGACCCTGCCAGACCGACCGAGCCCGTGATCTGGGCTGCGACGTCGGACAGGATGTCGCCATAGAGGTTGGGCATGACAATAACGTCAAACGCTTCCGGCGTGTCGGCCAGCTTCGCCGCGCCGATATCGACGATCCAATGCTCCTGCTCCAGATCCGGATACTCCGCGCCGACCTCCTCGAAGACCTTGTGAAACAGACCGTCGGTCAGCTTCATGATGTTGTCTTTGGTGAAGCAGGTGACTTTCTTGCGACCGTGCGCGCGCGCATATTCAAAGGCGTAGCGGACGATCTTCTCGCAGCCCGGCCGGGTGATCAGTTTCAGGCACTGATAGACATCCTTGGTTTGCCGGTGCTCGATGCCCGCATACAGATCCTCTTCATTCTCGCGCACGACCACCACGTCCATCTTCGGGTGCTTCGTGTCCACGAACGGGTGCAGCGAGGCGCACGGGCGCACGTTGGCGAACATGCCCAGAGACTTGCGCACCGTCACGTTCAGGCTCTTGAAGCCGCCGCCCTGGGGCGTCGTGATGGGCGCTTTATAGAACACCTTGGTGCGGCGCAGGCTGTCCCAGGCGCTGGGCTCGATGCCGGATGAGTTGCCCGCAAGGTAGACGCTCTCGCCGATTTCGATCGTCTCGATGTCGAGTTCGGCGCCGGCCGCCTGCAAGATGGCGAGGCTCGCGCCCATGATTTCGGGGCCGATGCCGTCGCCATTGGCAACGGTGATGGGAACGGCGCGCGTCATACTCAATCCTCCTGTGGGTCATCGCTGGACGTCTAAGTAAGGGCAAGTCTTTCTTTTGAGAATTTGATTGTTGCAATATTGAGGATTGAGATCACCAATGCTAGATCCTCGATGTCTTCGATCGGCCCGCTTCGAAAGGACAAGACCCCAGTGCCGCTGAAAAACCTGGACATCGATCTACTGCGAACCTTCGCCACCATCGCTGACGCCGGCAATTTCACGCGCGCCGCGGAACGGTTGGGGCGCACCCAGTCGACCATCAGCCTGCAGATGAAGCGGCTCGAGGAGGTGCTTGGCACCAAGATCCTCGACCGCAACGCCCATCGCGTCCGGGTCACGGCCGAGGGCGAGACCCTGCTGGCCTATTGCCGCCAGCTGCTGCGGCTGAACGACGAGATCGTCGCCCGCGTGCTGGAGCCGGAACTTGAGGGCACCGTCCGCCTCGGCACGCCGGAGGATTTTGCCACGGTGCATCTGCCCGACGTGCTGGCCGCCTTCGCCAGCGCCTATCCGCGTGTCGCGTTGGAGGTGACCACCGATCTCACGCTCAATCTGCTGGAGCGGTTTCATGGCGGCGAGTTCGAGTTGGTCTTGGTGAAGCGCGAACGGCTTGGCCCCCTCGCGGGAACCCGCGTCTGGCGTGAGCCTCTGGTCTGGGCCGCGATCGATCATTTTATGGCGGAGCGCGACCCGCTGCCTCTGGTCGTGTCACCCCATCCTTGCGTCTATCGCAAGCGCGCCCTTTCGGCCCTAGACCAGGCCGGCCGCCGCTGGCGCATCGCCTACACCAGCACCAGCCTGGCTGGCGCCCAGGCCGCCGTTCGCGCTGGCCTCGGCCTGACCGTGTTGCCGCGCGAGATGATCCCGCCGGACATCGTGACACTGGAGTCCGGCGCCGAACTGCCGGACCTGGCCGACACAGAAATAGCCTTGATCCGGGCGCCAGGCACTTTGTCTCCGCCCGCGCTGCGCCTGGGCGAACACATCATTTCCGCGCTCGAACACGGTGCCGCCACGCCGCGCCCACAGGCTGCTTAACAGCGAAGGCACTCGCGAGGAGTTTTGCATATAAGAAAACGCTTTGCACAAATGAAAAACTGTGGTTTGCTCTCTGTCGATTGAGGCAGGGGAGGGCCGATGTCGAGCGCGATCCAACTGCGCGGATTGGCGTGGGATCACAGACGGTGCTGGGGGCCGCTGGAGGCCAGCGTGCCGGCCTATCGCGCGTTACAGCCCGACATCCAGGTCGCGTGGAACCGGCGTAGCCTGTGGGAGTTCGGTGAGGGCCGCTTGGATGGTCCGGCCGCCGACTATGACCTCGTCATCTACGATCATCCCTTTGTCGGCGAGGTCGCGCGCGATGGGCTGATGCTTGATCTGATGCGGTTCCTGTCTGTCGATCAGATCGCTTCCTTCGCCG
>JBCBSH010000268.1:0-5165 GCA_039819285.1 Pseudomonadota bacterium | reverse complement strand
AGGAACATGTCGATGTCGCCGTCCAGCACGGCGCCGCTGTTGCCGGTTTCGACCGACGTGCGCAGGTCCTTGACCATCTGGTAGGGCTGCAGGACGTAGGAGCGGATTTGGTGGCCCCAGGCGATGTCGCTTTTGGCGTCGGCGTCGGCCTGGGCTTCGGCCTCTCGCTTCTTGAGTTCCGCGTCGTAGAGCCTGGCCTTTAGCATCTCCATGGCCTGGGCGCGGTTGCGGTGCTGGGAGCGGTCGTTTTGGCACTGGGCCACGATGCCGGTGGGGATGTGGGTGATGCGTACCGCGCTGTCGGTGCGGTTCACGTGCTGGCCGCCGGCGCCCGAGGCGCGGTAGGTGTCGATGCGCAGGTCCTTGTCCTCGATGACGATGTCGATGGAATCGTCGATCACCGGCGAGACGGAGACGGAGGCAAAGCTGGTATGGCGCCTTGCCTGGCTGTCGAACGGGCTGATGCGCACCAGGCGGTGCACGCCGGACTCGCTTTTCAGCCAGCCATAGGCGTTGTGGCCCTTGACCTGGATGGTGGCGGATTTGATGCCGGCCTCTTCGCCCGGGCTTTCCTCCATCCAGTCGGTCTTGTAGCCGTGGGCGTCGCACCAGCGCACATACATGCGCAGCAGCATCTCGCACCAATCCTGCGCCTCGGTGCCGCCGGCACCGGCATTGACCTCCAGATAGCAGTCATTGCCGTCCGCCTCGCCCGACAGCAGGCTTTCAAGCTGCTTTTTGGCGGCGCGGTCGCGGATTTTGCCCAGGCTGGCCTCGGCCTCGGCCACGACCTCCTGGTCATCCTCCGCCTCGCCCAGCTCGATCAGGTCGAGCGTGTCGCGATAATCCTGGCTGAGGCCGTCGAACTCGCCGAGCGCCGTGTCGAGATGGTTGCGCTCGCGCAGCAGTTTCTGGGCCTTGTCCGGGTCGTTCCAGAGATCCGGGTCCTCGGCCAGCGCGTTCAGTTCGGCCAGGCGCTTTTGGGCTTGGTCATAGTCAAAGAGACCTCCTCAGCAGGCCTAAGGACTGCTCGATCTCAGCGGACATGCTTTGGATTTCAGCACGCATTTTGCGAGTTCCGTGCGCTTCGGGAATCGTGTGTCAGGCCCGCCATTTAGGGAGATTCGCAGGGCCTGTAAAGGTGGTCACAGGGTTGAATTCCCAGCCCCTATATCTCACCAGGGCCATGTCGGCGCGGTGTCGATCCGGCCTACAGGGCAGGAAAACGACGCGGGTCGATGTGGGACATCGGGCAAGGCGTTTGACGCACACTGTAGGCCGGAGCGACACCGCCCGCAGGGTCGCGCCCCGCCGGTCGTCCGCTGCGTCGACAGCCCTCGACGATGCGCCCGGCATCGCCTTCGGGCCGTCTCCTTGCGGCCCGACCGGCGGGACCGCGACGCCGATATGGTCCTGGTGAGATATAGGGGCTAGTAGAGGCCGCCGGTGCCCTGGGTCGCCGCGCCGACGCTTTCGCCAAAGCCGGTGCGCGGGCCGGCGGCCGCCTCGGTGGCGCTGATCGCTGGCGCGGTGCCCGTGCGGAAGGGTTGCAGCAGGCCACCACCGCCGCCCGCCAACAGGCCGGTTTCGGCGTCGACAGCGACCATTTCGATGCCTTCGGGCGGCGACGGGAAGTCGCCTGGGTCGGTACCGTCCAATGCCTCCGCCATGAACGCGCCGAAGATCGGTGCTGCGACCGAGCCGCCGGTCTCGCGCGGGCCCAAGGTGCGCGGATTGTCGAAGCCGACGAAGACGCCGACCGCGAGATTGGGCGAGAAACCCACGAACCAGGCGTCGTAGACATCGTTGGTCGTGCCTGTCTTGCCGGCCAGGGGCAGGCCCAGAGCGTTGAGGCGCGCCGCCGTGCCGCGCTGGACGACGCCTCGCAGCATAGAGGTCAACTGATAGGTGGTGACCGGGTCGTTGATCAGGGCGCGCTGGTCCGCCAGGGCCGGCGGCGCCAAGCCGTCGCGCCATTCGGGCTGGCGGCAGACATCGCAAACCAGGGCGTCATGCCGATAGACGGTGTGGCCATAGCGGTCCTGGATGCGGTCGATCAGCGTCGGCGTGATTTGGCGACCGCCATTGGCCAGCATCGCGTAGGCGTTGGTCAGCGCCATCGGCGTCACCTCGCCCGCACCCAGCGCCATCGAATACAACAGCGGCATGTCGTCATAGATGCCGAAGGTGCGCGCGACCTCGCGCACGGGGTCGAGGCCGATTTCCTGCAGGATGCGCACGGTCATGAGGTTGCGCGAGCGCTCCACACCGACGCGCATCGGCACGGGCCCGAGCTGGGTGCCGTCATAGTTGGACGGCCGATAGTCGGGCTGGCCTTCCTGGCGGATGGCGAGCGGGATGTCCAAGACGATGGTCGACGGCGTGTAGCCCTGGTTCAAGGCCGCCAGATAGACGAACGGCTTGAAGGCCGAGCCTGGCTGGCGCGCGGCCTGGGTGGCGCGGTTGAACTCGCTCATCTCGAAATCGTAGCCGCCGACCATTGCCAGCACGCGGCCGGTCTCGGGGTCGATGGCCACCAGCGCGCCCTGGACGTCCGGCACCTGGCGCAAGGCGTAGAGGCCGGCGAATTCCTGCGGGGCCTCGTCGCCCTCCAAGGTGGCGTCGGCGCCCACCGGCACGTCGGCCAAGCGCTCAACCAGAATGACGTCGCCGAGGGTCAGCGCGTCATCCACCGAATTCGGTGCCGAACCGACCCGCTGGCCCGGCAGCCAGGGGATCGCCCAGTCCAGCCCATTGGTCGTGATCAGGCCCCTTGTGCGGTCGGAGAAGCCGAGAATGGCGGTGTCGGCCCCCTCCTCCACTTCCAGCACCACGGCCAATTGCCAGCCCTCAAGGGCGCCGCCCGGCATGTCCATCAGCGCCAACTGACCCGGCCAGTCGTCGAACGCCTCCATCACCGCGACCGGGCCGCGATAGCCGTGGCGCAGATCGTAAGTTTCCAGCCCCTCGCGCAGCGCCCGCTCGGCGATTTCCTGCAGGCGCGGGTCCATGGTGGTGTAGACGGTCAGGCCGCCCTCGTAGAGCTGATCGCTGCCGTAAAGCCGTTGCAGTTCGCGCCGGACCTCTTCGGAGAAATAGCCGGTTTCGATGAATTCGGCCCTGCGGCTGTCGAGCACCACCAGGGGTTCGGCGTTGGCGGCCTCCGCCTCTTCGGCCGTGATCGCGCCATCCTCGAACATGCGGCCAATCACATAGGCACGGCGGCCCAGCGCCTCGTCCATGTTGGTGCGCGGGTCGTAATTGCTGGGCGCCTTCGGCAGGGCCGCCAGATAGGCCGCCTCGGCCAGGGTTAGTTCCGACAGGGGCTTGTTGAAATAGATCAGGGCCGCTGCGGCAATGCCGTAGGCGCCGCGGCCGAGATAGATCTCATTGAAGAACAGCTCAAGGATCTCGTCCTTGCTCAACACCCGTTCGATGCGCACCGCCAAAAGCTGCTCGCGCAGCTTCCGGGTCAGGGTGACCTCGTTGGTCAGAAGGAAGTTGCGCGCGACAAGCTGGGTGATGGTCGAGGCGCCGATCAGCCGCCGTCCCTGGATCGCGTTGCGCACATTGGTGACGATCGCCCGCGCAATGCCCAGCGGGTCGATGCCCGAATGGCTATAGAAATGCTGGTCCTCGGCGGAAACGAAGGCCTGCACGACGTGCGGCGGTATCGCCTCGATCGGCACGAAGACCCGGTTCTCGGTGGCGTATTCGGCCATGATGCGGCCGTCATCCGCATGCAGGCGCGTCACCACCGCCGGCTCGTAGCTTTGCAGCTGCGTGAAATCCGGCAGGTCCTGGTTCAAATAGTAGACCAGCCCGATGCCAGCCACCGCGCCAAGCACGCCGAGGGACGATAGGATCGCCAATAACCAACCCAGTTTACGCACGATATGCCGGCCCAACGGTTCTAGCCAAATACAGCGCCGTTATTCTATGTCCCGCGACGGGCAGTCCAAAACGAGTCACTTCACACGCGGCTGAGTAATTGCGAAGCATGGCGGGATCGTGGCCTATCGACAATTGCATCGCCCGTCCGGTTTTGCCGGTCGCCGCACTGCAAAACAGCAAAGCCGGCCACCTACGACCAAACATTTGCATGAGATACCCAGAAATAAAACGACCATAACGAGCCAACATCGGTCCATGCCAACAAACAGCATCAAGTCGGCGGCTTTCCTACAAAAGGCGCCGAATCAGGGGCATCGATCCATCAAATGAGATATTGCCTTAATTTCAGCCGCAAGGCCAGGGACGGCAGCCATAGAACACTGCAAACGATTTCATGGATTGTCGAAACGCGGTGTTATCGCTAATGTGGGCCCGCGACAAACCGTGCGGCGGGTTGGCGCACATCAGGTTGGATGTGGGCTGCCTCGTATCGCATCGCGAGTCGGTGGGCCGGCAATGCCCGTCCGCAAGGATGCGGAATGGTGATATCTGCGCCGGTCGCTGGAAATGTTCCTTCCGCCGCACCATTTTCCGGTGTGGTTCATCGACGATGGCGAGTGTGATTGCCGTGCGGCCACAATGGTGAAGCCGGTCCGGGCTTGCAAGCGAGCTTGGCGCGGTGATCGTGGTCGACGTTGAACAGGCCAGCTTGGAAAGCGCCGTTCGATTTCTTTTGCCTCGGTCATCGATGGTTTCTTCAATACTAGAGCGGCGGGCCGCCGACACGTAAGTCGCGCGAGCCGATTGGCCCCGCCGCGGAGACAAGAACAACTATGGCGCGCAGAATGCTTGTCGACGCCACCCATGCGGAAGAAACCCGCGTGGTTGTGGTCAACGGCAATCGGCTTGAAGAGTTCGACTTCGAAACAGCAAGCAAGAAACAACTCAAGGGCAACATCTACCTTGCCCGCGTAACCAGGGTCGAACCGTCGCTGCAGGCGGCCTTCGTCGAATATGGCGGCAACCGCCACGGCTTCCTGGCCTTTTCCGAAATCCACCCGGACTATTACCGCATCCCGATCGCCGATCGCGAAGCGCTGATCGAGCAGGATCAGGCTAAGTCCGGCGACGACGCCGAGGATTCGGATGACGAGGCGAATGGCGAGGACGGCGCGGATCCGGTCGAAACCGTCGGCGGCGATGACGCTGATGAGGTGGTGGAGCGGCGCTCGACCAGGCCGCAACGCAGCTACAAGATCCAAGAGGTCATC
>JBCBSH010000267.1:0-5179 GCA_039819285.1 Pseudomonadota bacterium | reverse complement strand
TCTGGCGGCCGCCGAGCAGGCAGGCATCGAGATCGCGGCGGTCGAACGGCGCGTGTTCGGCATCAAGACAGGCGACATCCAGACCGCTCAGCGCCAATACCTCGACGATCGCCATTGCCGGCGTCTTCACCCAGGTGCCGACCAGGGTTTCGCCAGCCAGCAGCCGGTCGCGAAAGCCGCCCACCGTTTGCTCAGTCATGTTCCGCTCTCTCGTTGCAGCCAGTTGACCAGCGCCTCGTTGACGATCTCCGGCCGTTCCAGCGTCGGCAGATGGGCGCTGTCGGGAACCACCACCAGTTCCGCCCCCTCAACCCGCTCAGCCATGATGCGGTGCCGCTCCACCGGACAGACCTGATCGTCCTCGCCACAGCCGATCAGCGTTGGCACCTTGATCGTGGGCAGGACCGACCAATTGTCGTGGCGATCGCGCAGGGCGATGATCTGTCGACGAAACACCTCCGTGCCAAGCTCGAGCGCCATTTGGACCAACAGGTCGGTCAGGTCCGGCCGGCTGGCGGCAATATCGCCCAGATAGTAGGGGGCGAAGTCGTTGCGGGTCATCGCCTCAAGCCCGATCTCGGTCGCTTGGGCCAGTTGGACGTGTCGCTGCCTGCGCTTCTCCGGCGGATCCGCCCCGATGTTTGAGTCCCAAAGCGCCAGATGCGTGATACGCTCAGGCGCAAGGCGCATCACCTCCACGGCAACGATGCCGCCCATCGAAAAGCCGGCGAGCGCGCAGGACCCTTCGCCGATCTGGTCGATGACGGCGCGGGCCTGTCCGGTCAGCGTATCAGGCGCGCTGAGGTCGACCACGGAGACATTTGCGAGCGTCTGCAAGGCATCAAGCTGAGGGCCCCAGACGCGGGCATCGCACATCAGGCCGGGCACCAGCAGCAGGCGGGGGCGCGTCATCTCGCGCTGCCCATGAACCGCACGAACCTGTGACAAATTGGCCGCCCTCGCACGTCCGTCATGGGGATTAAACCTTGCCCATCCATTGCCAAGATCAGTATCATGGCAGTAATGCATACGAATGCAAATCGATCAACCGATCACGATTTGGGGCAGGAAACATGGTGCGGTATCTGAAGCGCGGCGCGGACATGAAAGACGTCGACGAGGCCGACGCCAAGGTTCGCGCAACGGTCGAAAGCGTGCTGGCCGACATCGCCGAACGCGGTGATGAGGCCGTGCGCGACCTGTCCGCCAAGTTCGACAACTGGGCGCCGGAAACCTTCCGGCTGAGCGACCAGGAGGTCGAGGCCGCCCTGTCGCGCGTGTCCAAACGGGATCTGGAAGATATCCGCTTTGCCCAGACACAGGTGCGCAACTTCGCTGAAAAGCAGAAGGCCTGTTTGACCGACCTGGAGGTCGAAACCCTGGACGGCGTGGTGCTGGGCCACCGCAACATCCCGGTCAACGCCGTGGGCTGTTACGTGCCCGGCGGTAAGTACCCGATGGTTGCCTCGGCGCATATGAGCGTGGTGACGGCCAAGGTGGCCGGGGTCAAGCGCGTGGTCGCCTCCGCCCCGCCGCACGATGGCGGCCCGCATCCGGCGATCGTCGCGGCGATGCATCTGGGAGGTGCGGACGAGATCCTGGTCCTCGGCGGCATTCAGGCGGTTGGCGCCATGGCGTTGGGCACGGAGATGATCGAGCCGGTCGACATGCTGGTGGGCCCCGGCAACATGTTTGTGGCCGAGGCCAAGCGGCAACTGTTCGGCCGGGTCGGCATCGATCTGTTCGCCGGGCCGACGGAAACGCTGGTGATCGCCGACGACAGCGTCGATGGCGAGATCTGCGCGGTGGACCTGTTGGGCCAGGCGGAACACGGGCCGACCTCGCCCGCCGTGCTGCTGACCGACTCCCAAGCGCTGGCCGAGGCCACCATGGCAGAGGTCGAACGCCAGCTTCAGATTCTACCGACGGCCGAAATCGCACGCCAATCCTGGGCCGATTTCGGCGCGGTGATCGTCTGCGACAGTCAGGAGGAAATGGTTGCCGAGGCCGACAAGCTCGCCTTCGAGCATGTCCAGGTCATGACCCGCGACCCGGACTATTTCTTGGCCAACATGACCAATTACGGCGCCCTGTTCCTCGGCCCCCGGACCAACGTCGCCTATGGCGACAAGGTGATCGGCACCAACCACACCCTGCCGACGAAGCGCGCGGCCCGCTACACCGGCGGCCTGTGGATCGGCAAGTTCATGAAGACCTGCACCTATCAGCGCGTTTTGACCGACGAGGCGTCGGCCCTGGTTGGCGGCTATTGCTCGCGTTTGTGCGCCTTGGAGGGCTTTTCCGGCCACGGCGAGCAGGCCAACATCCGCTTGCGCCGCTATGGCCGACGCAATATAGCGGCCTACGAGGCGGCCGAGTGAACCGCCGAAGGAACGGCTGACAGGCATCGAGCCGGCGGCCAAGAAAGGGGAGCGCATGCGCCGAGGCAAGGTCACATCGATTGATGTGGCGCGTCTGGCCGATGTCTCCCAATCGGCCGTCAGCCGGACCTTCACGCCCGGCGCCAGCGTCTCGGCGGAAACCAAGCGCAAGGTGCTGGAGGCGGCGAACGTCCTGGGCTATCGGCCCAACGCCATCGCCCGGACGTTGATCACCCAGCGCTCGCGCATCATCGGCGTGGTCGTCGCCTATCTCGACAACCAATTCTACCCGCTGGTGCTGGAATGGCTGTCGAAAGAGCTGCAGCGCCGGGGCTATCACGTGTTGCTGTTCATGGCCGATACGGGCGAAGCCGACCACATCCTGCCGGAGATCCTGCAATATCAGATCGACGGCATCGTCATGGCCTCGGCCACCCTGTCATCCGGCCTGGCGCAGGAATGCGCGGACGCCGGCATCCCGGTCGTCCTGTTCAATCGGACTGTGCCGCACTCTCCAGCCAGCAGCGTCACCTCGGACAATGTCGACGGCGGGCGGCAAGTGGCACGCTTCTTAGTGGCCGGCGGGCATAAGCGCATCGGCTTCATCGCCGGCGACCCGGACAGCTCGACCAACCGCGACCGCGAGGCCGGCTTTCTCGACGGGCTGAACGCACTGGGCCGGCGCTGCTGGGCGCGCGAGGTCGGCAACTATTCCTTCGCCGGCGCCGTCACGGCGACGGAGCGCCTGTTCGGCCATGACGAGCATCCCGACGCCCTCTTCGTCGCCAACGACCATATGGCGATCGCGGTGATGGACACACTGCGCCACAAGCTGGGCCTAGCGATACCTGATGACGTCTCCATCGTCGGCTATGACAACGTGCCCCAGGCGGCCTGGCCGTCCTACGGCCTGACCAGTGTCGACCAGCCGCCGACGCCGATGATCGCGGCGACTGTCGACGTGCTGATGCGCCAGATCGAAAGCGGATCGGTCCGCTGCGACACGACAGAGGTGCCGGGGCGCCTGATCGTCCGCACCTCAGCCCGTTGCCCGGATGGCTACGAGGTCGAGCAGGCCGAAGCGTCGGTGACGGAGTTGCGTTAGGCCGCCTGGTTCAAGCAGGCGACGTGAACGCCAGCCACGTCCAGGTCACACCGGCACGTCGGTTCCCCTCTTGCACGGACCCCACGCATCGCCTGCGGACCAGCCGAAGACCGGTGGCTTCGGCCAAACTGATCCCCTCTTCGGCATTGCCCTCAAAGCAGGGCCGGCTTGGCGCGCCGGGGCCATGCCGAACGGAGACCACGAGGATGCCGGAGGACGCAAGCAGCGTCGCGATAACCGGCATCGCGCGCTTGCGCTGATCGCTGTCGAGATGCTGCCAAACGCCGCTGAGCAGGACGAGGTCGAACGCACCGCCGCGCTTTTGCACCGCCGCCAGATCGGGAAGCCTGTCATCCAGCCAGTCGATGCGCGGTGAGGGATGCAGGCGCGCGCCGGCTTCGCGAAAGTCGGCAACGGGCTCGACCGCCAGCACCTGGAGACCTTTAGCGGCGAACCAGGCGCCGTCGCGCCCGGTCCCGGCGCCGAGGTCTAGAACCCGGCCCCTTCTCGGCAACAGGTCTATGACGGGGTCCAACAAATCGGCGGGGGAGAGCGCCTCGTACCGGACGATCAGTTCGGCCGCATCGGCGGCATATCCTGCAATGACATCTTGCACGGCTGGATCGGCTCCCTGACCGGCCTACATGACCAGGCGGCGGCCAAATCACAAGCAGCGATCCACCCGCCATTTTTCACTTGCACCAACGCGCCGGGACCATATTATCCCGGCCACTCGCCGGGCCACTAGGCCAGGGCGTCCCTGTGGGGCCATAGCTCAGTTGGGAGAGCGCTACAATGGCATTGTAGAGGTCAGGGGTTCGACTCCCCTTGGCTCCACCAAACCTCCCTTAATCGTCGGCGTTGAGGTCGGGTCTGGCCGTCAAACCCCAGCCGCGTGTTCGGCCCGTCGCGCCCGCCACCAGCGGCGCGCGGCAACAACCGCCCAAACACCCTCCGCGATCAAGAAGGGCAAGGAATCGATCAGATAGGCGTACGTCGCCGCCAGCACGCAGCCCAGCGCAAAGATGGCGACAAAGATTGAGCCGACGCGCTCCAGCGCGTAGCTGACCACCATGATGATCACGGCCAGAAGGCCGAGGCTTTCAACGAACGCGTCTGTCATTCAAGCTCTCCCATTCAAGTGGGTCTGAAACTAGCCGCCCGCGGGCAACCGTCCAACGGCAAGCGCGACCGGCCGGCTCTGACGTCCCCGTTCTTGGGAGAATGGGCAGGCCCCTGGGCGCGCGCCCTCAACGCCGCCAGGGTCGATGCGGAGCGCGGGAAACCTTGAGAGTGCCCACGACGCGCTTGCCAATCCGCCGCAGGCGTGCCAACGAAGTGGCCCGCGACCCGATCCTGGCGCGACACCGCACCCCGTTCATCAAAAAGCACAATCAAAAAGGATAGGATGACATGAGCGTGGCTTCCGGATCGCCGACCAGGATCATTTCCCTGTCGACGATTCCGTCCAGGTTCCCGCTGATCCACAAAACGCTGGATTGCCTGCTGGCACAATCGGCCCAGGTCGACGAGATCTGGTTGGTGATCCCCCGGCACTATCGGCGCTTCCCCGACTATGACGGCCACCTGCCGGACGTGCCGAAGGGTATTCGCATCGTACAGACGGACGACGATCTCGGCCCGGCGACAAAAATTCTCGCCGCTGCGGAGATGTTACGGGGCGAGGATTGTT
>JBCBSH010000266.1:0-5181 GCA_039819285.1 Pseudomonadota bacterium | reverse complement strand
ACCAGTCTTTGGCTGGCGCCGACAAAGAGAGGCCGCCATTTCGGTCCTGAAGGATCAGCATCCGGCCGTCGCGGCCGATCCCCCAAGAGAAATCTGTCATGTCCGGTCCTGAATCACGTGCCGCCCCACCCATCACAGACAAGCGCCAACTGGTCGAATGGCTGGAGCGGGGGGTGACGCCCAAATCCGATTGGCGGATCGGGACGGAGCACGAGAAGTTCATCTATCACCTCTCGGACCTGTCACCCGTCAGCTACGACGAGCGCCAGGGTGTCAACGCGCTGCTGAGCGGCTTGCGGCGCTTCGGCTGGCGGCCGGTGCGCGAAAAAGAGACGCTGATCGGTCTTGTCGATGACACCGGCGCCTCGGTGTCGCTAGAACCCGGAGGGCAGATCGAGCTGTCGGGCGCGGCACTTGAGACCATCCACCAGACCTGCGATGAGGTTCACGAGCATCTGCGCCAGGTCAAGGAGATCAACGCGGAGCTGGACCTGGGCATGATCGGCCTGGGCTTCCATCCGTTTTGGCGGCGCGGCGACGTGCCGTGGATGCCCAAGGGCCGGTACGGCATTATGTCCGCCTACATGCCGAAGCGCGGGGGTCTGGGGCTCGACATGATGGTGCGGACCTGCACGATCCAGACCAATCTCGACTTCGACAGCGAAGCCGACATGGTGAAGAAGTTTCGGGTGTCGCTGGCCCTGCAGCCTATCGCGACGGCGCTGTTCGCCAACTCGCCGTTCACCGAGGGGCGCCCGAACGGCTTTCAAAGCTACCGCAGCCACATCTGGACCGACACCGACCCGGACCGTACGGGCGATCTGCCCTTCGTCTTCGATGAGGGTTTCGGGTTTGAGGCCTATGCCGACTATCTGCTGTCCGTGCCGATGTATTTCGTTTACCGCGACGGCTATATCGACGCCTCCGGCCAGAGCTTTCGCGACTTCATGAACGGAACGTTGCCGGCCTTGCCCGGCGAGGCACCGACCATGGCTGACTGGGAGGATCACGCCACGGTCGTGTTTCCTGAGGTGCGGTTGAAGCGCTACTTGGAAATGCGCGGCGCCGACGGCGGCCCGTGGCGACGCATCTGCGCGCTGCCGGCACTGTGGGTCGGCCTATTGTACGATGCAACGGCGCTCGACGCCGCCTGGGACCTGGTCAAGGACTGGACGCAAGAACAGCGGGCGACACTGCGCGCAGAGGTGCCGCGCCGTGGCCTCGCCACGCGATTTGGGCAAGGCACTGTGGCCGATCTCGCCGCTCAAGTGCTGAAGATCGCGCGCGGTGGCTTGGAGTCGCGGGCCCGGCGCGACGGTTTCGGCGAGAGCGAGGCCCACTTCTTGAATTCGCTCGACACCGTCCTGGAAACGGGCGAGACGCAGGCGCAAGAGATGCTGCGGCGGTACGGCGCCGAGTGGGACGGCTCGATTGAGCCAATCTTTAAGCATTACGCGTATTAAGTCGCGCCGACGGAAGCCCGTGTTTTCCAAGACAAACTGGGCCTGGGTTCGGCGCTGGACCGGCGCGGTGTTCGCCGCCGCCTTTGCGCTAGGCACCTTCGCCTTTCTCGCCGCCTCGCCGGTGATACGGCCTGGCGGCGTAATGGATACGTTGCCCTCGGCGGTGGCTTGGGCCGCCTTGGCGGCGGCGGTCGTCAGCGGTGTGGCGGGCCTGTTCCTGGCGCGCTACTCAAACGCCAAGGGCGGCGTGCACGACAGTTAGCCTTTAGGCCGCCGTGCCTCCCACCGTCAGGCCGTCGATGCGCAATGTCGGTTGGCCGACGCCGACCGGTACGCCCTGACCTTCCTTGCCGCAGGTGCCGATGCCGGGATCGAGTGCGGTGTCGTTGCCGATCATGGCGACCTTCGTCAGCGCGTCCGGGCCGTTGCCGATAAGGGTTGCCCCTTTGACCGGCGCCCCGATCTTGCCGTTTTCGATCAGAAAGGCCTCCGAGGCGGAAAAGACGAACTTGCCGTTGGTGATGTCGACCTGGCCACCGCCGAAATTGACCGCATACAGGCCGTTTTTCACACTGGCCAGAATCTCACCCGGGTCGGCCTCGCCGTTGGTCATGATCGTATTGGTCATGCGCGGCATGGGGTGATGGGCAAAGCTTTCCCGTCGCCCGTTGCCCGTCGGTTTGACGCCCATCAGCCGGGCGTTCAGCCGGTCTTGCATGTAACCGACCAGGATGCCGTCCTCGATCAACGTCGTGGCTTGTGTCGGCGTGCCCTCGTCATCGATCGTCAGGCTGCCGCGCCGGTCCGCGATCGTGCCGTCATCGATGACGGTGACCCCCGGCGACGCGATCCGTTCGCCCATCAGGCCACTGAAAGCGGACGTCTTCTTGCGGTTGAAGTCGCCCTCAAGCCCGTGCCCGATTGCCTCGTGCAGCAAGATGCCCGGCCAGCCAGGGCCGAGCACGACGGTCATCTCGCCCGCCGGCGCGTCGACCGCCCCCAAATTGATCAGGGCCTGGCGCAAGGCCTCGTCGACCGCATGGCGCCACAGGCCTGGATCGAGATAGGCGTCGAAGCTCGTCCGCCCCCCGGTGCCGTAAGCGCCCGATTCCATCCGGTCGCCTTCGCCGCAGACGACGGAGACGTTTAGCCGCACGAGCGGCCTTATGTCGGCTGCTTCGCGTCCGTCGCCCCGCAGGATCCGGACGGCTTGCCAGTTGCCGGCCAGCGACGCACTGACCTGGCGGACCCTCGGATCCTTCGATCGCGCATAGGCGTCGATCTCTTGCAAGACCTTCACCTTCGCCTCGAAGGGAATCGTCGTCAGCGGGTTGTCCTCGGCGTAGAGGCGTTGATTGGTGCCCGCCGGAGGATCGGCGAAATGGCCATTATGACCCGCATGGACAGCTCGAACCGTTTCCGAGGCGCGTTTGAGCGCCGCGTCGCTCAGTTCGGTGGCGTGGGAATAGCCTGTGGCTTCGCCCGAGATTGCGCGCAGACCAAAGCCCTGGCTGGTGTCGAAACTGGCACTCTTCAAACGCCCGTCGTCCCAGCTCATCGCCTCAGACTGCCGGTATTCAAGAAAAAGCTCGCCATCGTCGGCACCTACGAGGCTTTCTTGAACCAGTTTCTCGGTTTTGTGCCGGTCCAGGCCGGCCTGGTCGAAGAACAGAGTGTCGGTGGTGGTCAGGGCGGTCATCTGGGTGCTTTCGCGGAGGGATTGGGCTTGCTACTCCCTGTCAAGATAGTGGCCGCGATGGTCCGTTGCCACCGGCATGGCGGACGCTTGATCGACTTGTCGCCTGTCTTGCGCGCCAGATTGCCGCAATTCTTCGCTTTTCCACAGGCTAGCGCTAAGCTCTGCGCCTGTTGGGGATGGCTGCGCGCGCAAGAAATCGGCTGCGGCGATAACGGCTTTGCACGGCGTGGCGCAGTTGCGTATAAGCCGTCGATGAAATGAGGCGCCGCCGGGGAAACCGGCGGAAAGGTGGGACGGAGAGTATGCGACGCATTTTGGCGTTCTTGTTGGGGTTGTCGGCGCTTGGCGCGGGCGCATCGGCGTATGCCCAGCAGCCGCGAGAGTGGCAGATCAATCTACAGACCCCGGCGACGCCGTTCGCAGAGGCGGGCCTGGCATTCAACAATTTGCTGATGGTCATCATCATCGGGATCTCGGCATTCGTGTTGGCGCTGCTGGCGATCGTCATTTTTCGGTTCAATGCCAAGAGGAATCCGACCCCGTCCAAAACGACGCACAACACCCTGCTTGAGGTGGTGTGGACGGTCGTGCCGGTGCTGATCCTGGTGGTCATCGCGGTGCCGTCCTTCCGGCTGCTTTATCTCGGCGACCGGGTGGAGAACCCGGAGATGACGCTCGAGGTCACCGGTTACCAATGGTATTGGGGGTATGAGTATCCCGATCAGCAGATCGATGAATTCGCCAGCTATATGATCCCGGACGAGGAGATCGACGAGGAGGCCGGCCAGTTGCGCCTGTTGTCCGTCGACAATCCGGTCGTTCTGCCGGTCGATACAGACATCCAGATACTAGTAACCGCCGCCGACGTGCTGCACAGCTTTGCTATCCCCGCCTTCATGATCAAGACGGATGCGGTGACGATGCGCTGGAACGAGACCTGGGCGCGGATTCAAGAAGAGGGTGTCTATTACGGCCAATGCTCCGAGCTTTGCGGCGTCGGTCATGGCTACATGCCGATCGAAATCCGCGCCGTAAGCCGGGAAGCCTTCGATCAATGGACGATCGAGCAGGTTGGTGACGCCGACATCGATCCGGAAAACCCGCCAGTGCTGCTGACCACGACGTGGGCGGAGGCGATGGCTGAGCGCGACGCGCAGTTGCGTCTGGCCGCGGCAGAGTAGCCAAGAGTAGTCAAGAGCAAAAAGCCGACAGAAAGAAGGACCCGTCATGGCACAAGCCGGGACCCATAGCGACGACCATCACGATCACAAGCCGGGCTTTGTCCGCCGTTGGCTCTTTTCGACCAACCACAAGGATATCGGCACGCTCTATCTGGCGTTCGCGATCATCGCTGGCCTGATCGGGGGGCTGTTCTCGCTGCTCATGCGCATGGAGTTGCAGGATCCCGGCCTGCAGCTCGTTGAGGACGGCCAGCAATGGAACGTGTTCATCACGGCCCACGGCCTGATCATGGTGTTCTTCGTGGTCATGCCGGCGATGATCGGCGGCTTCGGCAACTGGTTCGTGCCGCTGATGATCGGTGCGCCGGACATGGCGTTTCCGCGCCTGAACAACATCTCGTTCTGGCTTCTGGTCCCGTCATTCTTCCTGCTGATCGGCTCAGCCTTCATCGGCCAGGGGGCCGGCACGGGCTGGACGATCTACCCACCGCTTTCCGACGTCGTGGGCCAGCCCGGGCCCTCGGTGGACATGGCGATATTCGCGCTGCACCTTGCCGGTGCGTCGTCGATCTTGGGCGCGGCCAACTTCATCACGACCATCTTCAACATGCGCGCGCCGGGCATGACCCTGCACAAGATGCCGCTGTTCGTCTGGTCGATGCTGATCACCGCGTTCCTGCTGTTGCTGGCCGTGCCGGTGCTGGGCGGTGCCATCACCATGCTGCTGACCGACCGCAATTTCGGCACGACCTTCTTTGACCCGACCGGTGGCGGTGATCCGCTGCTGTTCCAGCACCTCTTCTGGTTCTTCGGCCATCCGGAGGTCTACATCATGATC
>JBCBSH010000265.1:0-5226 GCA_039819285.1 Pseudomonadota bacterium | reverse complement strand
GGTGCTTCCCACCCATGAACAGGTGGGCGCGCTCGCAGCCCTGCTTCTCATCATACTGCGTCTCGCGCAGGGCATCTCGGTCGGCGGCGAGTTCATCGGGTCGATCACCTACCTGGTCGAAATGGCGCCGCCCGGCCGACGCGCCTACTTCGGCAGCTGGTCGGTGTTTAGCACGGTGTTGGGCATGCTGGCCGGGTCCGCCGTCGCGGCGCTGCTGCACCTGATCCTGACGTCCGAGCAGATGGCCGACTTCGGCTGGCGATTGCCGTTCCTCGGTGGCGTGGTGATCGGCGTGATCGGGGTTTGGCTGCGCCTGCACCTGCGTGAAACGCCGTCGTTTCAAGAGCTTCAGACATCGGCGCGCGTGGCCGTTCGGCCCCTGGGCGACGCGATCCGCCAAATGCCCTTCCGCATGGTCCAAATGGCGGCGATGGTGATGCTGCTCGGTGTCGGCATCTACGTTCTCTTCATCTGGATGCCGACCTATCTGACCCATATCGTCAGCCCGTCAGTGCCGGGGGCCTTGACGATTAATACGCTCGCCATGGTCGTGCTCGTCGCCTTGATGCCGGTCTCCGGCCTGGTCGCCGATCGGGTTGGTTACAAGCCAGTCCTGGCGGCCTCCATGCTGGTCGCCGCGATCGTCGTGTACCCGTTGTTCCTGTGGATCGACACGGGCGCGCTTGTCGCCGTCATCATCGCCCAACTGGTGTTCGCAATCTTCAGCGGCTTTCTGCAAGGGGCAACACCGGTGGCGATGGTCGAACAGTTTCCTGCCCGCCTGCGCTACAGCGCCATGGCCACCGGCTACAATCTGACGATCGCGATCTTTGGCGGCACCGCGCCGCTGGTCGCGACTTGGCTGGTCCAAGAGGCCGGCGACCTGGCCTCACCCGCCTGGTATCTTGCCGCCGTCGCCGTGATCAGCCTCGTCGCTACCGTGACGCTGAAACGGCGGACGGACCTTGAATGGGATACCTAACTGCTAGAGGTAGGGCAGCCAGTCCTTGGTGAACTGGCAGACATCGATCCGGTTGCCGAATGGGTCGTGGGCGGTGAAATAGCTGACCGCGCCCATGTCACTGGTGTCCGAACAGTCGGTGCCGCGTTCGATCAGCTTGGTGCGCACGCCCTCGATGTCGTCAGTGCGGAAATTGATCAGGCCGTTCGCCGTGAACCCCTGCTTGGCCTCCGGGCTGAGGAACAGGCAGAGATGGGTCGTCGTGTCCAGGCGATAGATGGCCATGAAGCCGTTGCCGTCCTGCCCGGGGATGATTTTGGCCGGCTTCAGTTCCAGCACGTCCTCATACCAGTCGCGGGCCTTGTCGACGTCCGGCACGCCGACAATGGCCGCATGGAAATTCTTGAAGATGCCGGTATTGGGCTCGGTGCTGAGCGCAGCGCTGGTCATCGGTCTGATCCTCCCTGATCGATCGGTTTGAAACTGGTCGTCAGCCTGCCGATGAGGCGTCCGACAGGGCGCCGCTGGTCAACGGGTCCACGGGCACATGCTTGCCGGCGGCCGCATCCTGCAGCCGGCGCAGATAGACCGACCAGCCATCGGCCTCGCGCGAGCCTTCCAACAGGCCGTGATGGGTCAGCGCCAAACGCGTGCCGTCCTGGTCCGGGGTCAGTGTCACCTGCACGGTGCCCGACGCGCTTGGCACGTTATCGTCGCCCTCCCAGCCGATGGTGTAGACCAGCCGGCGCGGCCGATCGACCTCGACATATTCGCCGGTCGAGACGAACTCGGCGCTGTGGACGATACGAAAGCGCCCGCCCGGGCGGGCCTCGATTTCTGCCTCCACACCCATCCATTGCAGCAGCTTCTTCGGCTCGACGAAAAAGTCGAAGACATCCTCCGGTGCGGCGTCCAACCAGATGGTCTTTTCGACAAAAGGTTGGGGGAAGGGTTGGACGTCATCCATGCTTCGGCCCTTCGCGCCGGCGCCGCGCTCTCGCCTCGGCCGCATCCTTCAGAACCTCCAGTTTGCCGTCCCAGAACTGGTCCAAAAAGGCGCGCAGCTTGCGCATTTCGCCCTGATCGGTCCGGCACAGCCGCTTGGTGCCGACGCGGCGCACGGTCAACAGGCCGGCCTCGGCCAACGTCTTCAGGTGCTGGGAAACGGCGGGCCGGGTCAGGTCGAAACCGGCGGCGATCTCCCCGGCCGTCACCTCGCGATCCCACGCACGGTACAAGATCGCGCGCCGGGTCGGGTCCGCAATTGCCTTGAGCTGAAGGTCCATGAATTAATGTTAGCGGGTCTTTTCGAAAGCAACAAGCTTCGAAAGCATTTTCTGCATCGGGCGTTTCGATAAGGCGCGCATTTCAGAAAACCTGTCGGATTCCTTCAGGTCTTGCCCATACGGTTCTGCTGTGTTGGCGCTACCGAAATCGGTTTGCGTGCGAACCGGCTCGGTGCGCTGACATTTGGTTATGAGGTTGAGAAAAATGCCCTACGACAACGGTTTGCCCGCCGACGCCAAACAGAAGGCCGCCAGGACCTACAACGAAGCTGCCGAGCATTTCGATGCCGCCCCGGTGGCGTTCTGGGCGCGCTATGGACGGCGCACAGTGGAACGTTTGAACCTTCAGCCCGGTGCGAAGGTCTTGGACATTGGCTGCGGCACGGGCGCGTCGGTCTTCCCGGCGGCGGAGGCTGTCGGACCCACCGGCAAGGTCATCGGCGTCGATCTGGCCGAGGATATGATACGGGTTGGTCGGCGCCACGCGGCCGAACGTGGCTTCGACAACGTCACCTTCCAGGTCGCCGACATGACCGACCTCGACTATCCGAAGGAGAGTTTCGATGCCGTGGTCTGCGTCTTCGGCATCTTCTTTGTGCCCGACATGGAACGCCAAGTGGCGGACCTATGGCGGCTCGTCCGGCCGGGCGGCAAGCTGGCGATCACCACCTGGGGCGGCGACCTGTTTGAGCCCGCGTCCACTGGCTGGTGGCAAGTGATCCAGCGTGAGCGGCCCGACCTCTACGCGCCTGCCAAGCCGTGGAACCGCCTGACCGACGCCCATGAACTGCGCCGCCTGTTGGCTGCGGGTGGCGTGACGGGGTCCAAGATTGTGAAGGATGACGGCCACCAAGAACTCCACCAGCCCGAGGATTGGTGGGCGATCGTGCTGGGCTCCGGCCTTCAATGGACCTTGCTGCACATGGACGAGGCCGAGATCGCGCGCGTGCGGGCCGCCAACATCGCCTGGGTCCGGGAACACCAGGTCAAGAAGGTGGACACCGGCGTGCTCTACGCGATCGCGACCAAGCCCGCTTAGGCGGGCACCATCAGATGGACCGAGAAGCGCTCCCGCGCATCGGTCCAAACTTTCAACGGCCGCCAGCCGCCCAGGCCGGCGAGCTGGTGGAATCCAGCGATGGTAAACTTGTAGGAGTTCTCCGTGTGGATGGTCTCGCCGGCCTCGAAATCCACCGTGAGGTCGCCAATGGTGACCGTCTGGTCGACCGTGCTGACCAGATGCATTTCGACCCGGCCGGCGGCCTCGTTATACGGCGCATGGTGCTGGAACCGGTCCAGGTCGAATGTGCCACCAAGCTCGCTGTTCATGCGGGCTAGCAGGTTCAGGTTAAAGGCCGCCGTTACGCCGGCGCCGTCATTGTAGGCAGCCTCCAGCGTTGCGCGGTCCTTGGCCAGGTCGGCGCCGATGATCAGCATGTCGGCGCCGGCCTCGCTGTGCATGCGGCCGAGAAACTGCCGTGCCTGGGTAGGCTGCAGATTGCCGATCGTCGAGCCGGGGAAGAACAGCACGCGCCGCCCCTCAGTGGAGCGCTCCGGCAGCCGCAGCGGCTGCATAAAGTCGGCGGCCACGGGATGAATGGCCAGGTCCGGATGCAGGGCCTGCAAATCCTTTGCCGCGGCCGACATGTGTTCGGCCGAGATGTCGATCGGAATGTAGGTCGCAGGCTCGACCAGCGCCGAGAGCAGCAGCCGGGTTTTGATACTCGCGCCGCTGCCCAGCTCCGCCAGTTCGGCACCGGGGCCGACCAGATCGGCGATCTCGGCGGATCGGTCGCGCAGGACCTCCGTCTCCGCAGCGGTCAGATAGTATTCCGGCAGTTCGGTGATCTTGTCGAACAGGGCCGATCCGGCCTCGTCATAGAAGTATTTCGGCTCCAGGCTTTTCGGCGTTTTCGTGAGGCCCGCCTTCACCGATCGTTCGAAGTCGGAAGGGGTAGCGCGCGTGTCGGCAAGCGTCGAGCGCTGGGTTTGTTGATCAGGCATCAGATGTCCTTGGCAAGCCGGAGACCGGAAAACTGCCAGCGCTTCTCGGGCTGGAAAAAGTTGCGGTAGGAGGCCCGTAGATGATCGGGCGGCGTGGCGCACGACCCGCCGCGCAGCACGTACTGGCCGTTCATGAACTTGCCATTGTATTCGCCGACCGCGCCGTCAGGCGGCCGGAAGCCGGGGTAGGGCGTGAACGGGCTGCGCGTCCATTCCCAGACGTCGCCATAGAGCTGCGTCAGCCCGTCGGCATCGGTCGGACCCGGTGCCGGGCGCAGCCGGCCGCTGTCCGCGAAGTTGCCGGCGATCTCGACATCCCGCACGGCCCGCTCCAGCTCATACTCCGTCGGCAGGCGCGCGCCGGCCCAACTGGCGAAGGCGTCCGCCTCGAAATAGGAGATGTGGGTGGCCGGCGCGGCGGGATCGAGCGGCTGCATGCCGCGCAAGCTCATCGACCACCAGCCATCGTCGCGCTGTTCCCAATAGAACGGCGCCGTCCAGCCCTCTTGCTGAACCGTCGCCCAGCCATCCGACAGCCACAGGGTCGCGGTGCGGTAGCCGCCATCCGCCATGAACGCCTGCCACTCCCCGTTCGTGATGCAGCGCGAGGCGAGCGAGAAGGGGCACAGCACGGCTTCGTGTGCCGGGCCTTCGCAATCGAAGGCGAAACCCTCGCCGTCATAGCCGAACATCTCGGTGCCCCCATCGAACGCGGTCCAGGACAGTTCGGCCGCGTCGGCTTCGCCAACGGCCAGCGGTTCCGGGCTCTTAAAGGCAGGCCGCAGCGGATTTTGGGCAAACAGGTGCAGGATATCGGTCAGGAACAGTTCCTGATGCTGCTGCTCGTGATTGAGGCCGAGCGTCATCAGCGCCCCGACCTCGCGATTGACATCCCGCTCAAGGAACGACGCCATCGCCGTGTCGACATGGGCGCGATAGTCCTTCACTTGGTCAAGCGAGGGTCTTGTCAGCATA
>JBCBSH010000264.1:0-5275 GCA_039819285.1 Pseudomonadota bacterium | reverse complement strand
CCTGTTGCGACGACCCATCCTTGCGGTGGATCGTCATGGTCAAACTGGCGCGCGGCGCCAGCCCGTCCTCGATGCCGTCGATATCGAACGTCTCGCTGCCGTCCAGGCCCAGCGCGCCGCGCGTCGTGCCCTCAGTGAACTGCAACGGCAGAACGCCCATGCCAACCAGGTTGGACCGGTGGATGCGCTCGAAGCTCTCGGCGATCACCGCCTTCACGCCCAGCAGCAACGTGCCCTTTGCGGCCCAGTCGCGGGACGACCCGGTGCCGTATTCCTTGCCGGCGACCACGACCAGCGGCACCCCTTCCTGCTGATAACGCATGGCCGCGTCGTAGATCGGCATCACGTCACCGGACGGAATGTGCCGGGTAAAGCCACCCTCGGTGCCGGGCGCGAGCTCGTTGCGGATGCGGATGTTGGCGAAGGTGCCGCGCATCAGCACCTCGTGATTGCCGCGCCTTGAGCCGTAGGAGTTGAACTCGCGCGGCGGCACCTGGCGCTCGGTCAGATAGGTTCCCGCCGGGCTGTCCGCCTTGATCGCGCCCGCCGGCGAAATGTGGTCGGTGGTGACGCTGTCGGCCAGCTTGGCCAGCGCCCGCGCGCCCTTGATGTCGCTGATCGGCGACGGTTCGGGCTGCATGTCCTCGAAAAAAGGCGGCTGCTTGACGTAGGTCGACACCGGGTTCCATTCATAGACCTCGCCGCCCGAGGTCTCGACCGCCTGCCATTCCGGCGTGCCCTCGAAGACGTTGGCGTACCGCTTGCGGAACATCTCCGGCGTCAGGCCGCTATCCATCACCGAAGCGACCTCGTCGTTCGTCGGCCAGATGTCGCGCAGATAGACGGGGGCGCCATCGAAGTCCTCGCCCAGGGGGTCGTTGACCAGGTCCAGCTTCATCGAACCGGCCAGGGCGTACGCCACCACCAGCGGCGGGGACGCCAGATAGTTGGCCCGGACATCCGGATTGACGCGGCCCTCGAAATTGCGGTTGCCCGACAGGACCGAACAGGCGACCAGGTCGCCGGCGCTGATCGCCGCGCTGATCTCCGTTGGCAGCGGCCCGGAATTGCCGATGCAAGTCGTGCAGCCATAGCCGACCAGGTTGAAACCCAGCGCGTCGAGATCGTCCTGCAGCTCCGACTTTTCCAGATAGTCGGAGACCACCTGGCTACCGGGGGCCAGCGAGGTCTTGACCCAGGGCTTGACCGTCAGGCCTTTCTCGCGCGCGTTGCGCGCCAGCAGCCCGGCCGCGATCATAACCGACGGGTTGGAGGTGTTGGTGCAGCTTGTAATCGCCGCGATCACCACCGATCCATGGTCGACCGAGAAATCGGCGCCCTCGACCGGCGTCTTGTTGGACAGGGGATCGCTGGCCAGCTCGCCTTCCGATGGGCCGCCGCCCTCCGCCTCCCAGTCGCCGGCCTCGCCGACGGGATCGACATCCAGCTCAGTGGCCAGGTGGCTTTCGAAGGCGCTTGCGGCTTGCGACAGGGGCACGCGGTCCTGGGGCCGTTTGGGGCCCGCCAGCGACGGTTCGACATCGCCCAGATCCAGGGCCAGCGTGTCGGTGAACAGCGGGTCCGGGCTGTCGGCGTCGCGCCACATGCCTTGGGCCTTGGCGTAGGCCTCGACCAGGGCGACGCGGTGCGGTTCGCGGCCGGTGAAGGTCAGATAGCGCAGCGTTTCCTTGTCGATCGGGAAGAAACCGCAGGTCGCGCCGTACTCCGGCGCCATGTTGGCGATGGTCGCGCGGTCAGCCAGGCTCATCTCATCCAGGCCGGGGCCGTAGAATTCGACAAACTTGCCGACGACGCCCTTGGCGCGCAGCATCTCCGTGACCGTCAGCACCAGGTCGGTGGCCGTCGTGCCTTCCTTGGGCCGGCCGGTCAGCTTGAAGCCGATGACCTCGGGGATCAGCATCGAAATCGGCTGACCCAGCATGGCCGCCTCCGCCTCGATGCCGCCAACGCCCCAGCCCAGCACGGCCAGGCCGTTGATCATGGTGGTGTGACTGTCGGTACCGACCAGCGTGTCGGGATAGGCCACGGTCGGCCTTCCGTCCTTGGACTCGTCGTTATCCAGCCAGACGGTCTGGCCGAGATATTCCAGATTGACCTGGTGGCAGATGCCCGTGCCCGGCGGCACCACGCGGAAATTCTTGAACGCCGACTGGCCCCAGCGCAGGAATTCATAGCGCTCGCCATTGCGCTCGAACTCGCGCTTCACGTTGGCCTCGAACGCCGTGTCGCTGCCGAACTCGTCGACCGTGACCGAATGGTCGATCACCAGATCGACGGCGGACAAGGGGTTGATGCGCTGGGCGTCGCCGCCAAGCGAGGCCATGGCCTGGCGCATGGCCGCCAAATCGGCGACCGCCGGCACGCCGGTGAAGTCTTGCATCAGGACCCGTGCCGGCCTGTAAGCGATCTCCCGATCTGACCGGCGGTTCTCAAGCCAGGCGGCCATGGCCTTCACGTCGTCTACCGAGACCGAACGCCCGTCTTCATAGCGCAGCAAGTTTTCCAGCAGCACCTTCAGCGAATAGGGTAGGCGCGAGATGTCGCCCAGGCCGGCGTCCGATGCCGCGCCCAAACTGAAATAGTCATATGTCTTGTCGTCGACCTGAATCTGGCGGCGGGTTTTCAGCGTGTCATGTCCGGTGGTGGTCACGGGTCGGCAACTCCTTGAACAGGTCGTGCGATTGGCGCGGGGCTCGAGCACCTGTCGCGGTATTTTGTGCGGCGCACAGGATGTAGACGCTTTGGGCCGTGGTTTCAAACGATCTGGTCGTGCGACCCGTGGCTTGCCATCGCCGGCTTGTCCGATCGTCCGGCGTCGACTAACTGTTGTCCGCCATCGTCTCAGATGCTCTCGGTGTTCGATCTTATGATTGTCCCAACCGAACTGTTCGTGCTGGTCGCGGCCCTGTTGGTGTTCGCCAGCGTTCTGCTGGTCCCGCTGTCCGCGCGGATCGGCGCGCCGCTGTTGTTGATCTTTTTGGGCGTCGGCATGTTGATGGGTGTCGACGGGCCGGGCGGCGTGTGGTTCGACGACTTTGACGCGGCCTATGCGCTGGGAAGCCTGGCGCTCGCCATCATTCTGTTCTCCGGCGGCCTGGAAATGCCGGCACGCACTGTGGCCTCGGTCGCGGCACCCGCGATCACGTTAGCGACGGTCGGCGTGGTGCTGACGGCCGGTCTGATCGGTGCGGCCGCCGCGCCGATTCTGGGCCTGTCGGTTCTGGAGGGGATGCTGTTGGGTGCCGTGGTCGGCTCGACCGATGCGGCAGCCACGTTCCTACTGCTTCAGCAAGGGGGCGTGAAACTGCCGGGTCGCGTGAAGGAAACGCTGCTCGTCGAATCCGGCGTCAACGACCCGATGGCGATCTTCCTGACCGTGGTGCTGACGGCGCTGGTCGACGCCGGCGCACCGCTGTCCTTCTCAACACTGGTCTCGACCCTGCCCGACTTGGCAGCGCAGCTTGGCATAGGCGCGGTCGCCGGGGTTGTCGGCGGGCTGGCGCTGGCCTGGGTCGTGAACGCTATGAAGCTGCCCCTGGGTCTTTACCCGATCCTGGCATTGGCCGGCGCCCTGGCGCTGTTCTCCGCCACCGCCATGGTCGGCGGCAGCGGCTTCCTGGCGGTCTATCTGTGCGGTATTGCCCTGGCCACCCGGGTCAAGGCCTCGCGCGAGCGGATACGGCATTTCAACGAGGGTCTGGCCTGGCTCAGCCAGATCGCCATGTTCTTGATGCTGGGCCTGCTGGTGACACCCAGCGAGCTGGCGGCGACCATGGTGCCGGCGCTTGCCGTCGCGGCGGTCCTTATGTTCGTGGCCCGGCCGATCGCCGTCTGGCTTTGCCTGGCGCCGATGAAGTTTCGCCATCGCGAGCGGTTCTACATCGGCTGGGTCGGATTGCGCGGTGCCGTGCCCATCTTCCTGGCCATCATCCCGGTGATCAGCCCCGGCGACGTTTCGGTCAGCTTCTTCAACATCGTGTTTGTGATCGTGGTCGCGTCCTTGGTTCTTCAGGGCTGGACCATCCCGGCCTCGGCCCGGTGGCTGCGCGTTACGAGCCAGCGCGAAGGCGAGTCCGCATAACCGTCCTTGCCATTCTCGCGCCCAACATCAGCCCGGCCATGTCGGAATTCGATGGCTTGCGCTGCGCGATTGGTGGGATAAGGCGCTGCCCACGCAAACGACACTCGTAGCTTAGCATGTACGGAGTACTGCGATGGACACCTTGCCGACAATCGACCCGGCCGAACGCACCGTTCTGGAGCGGGCGCAGCGAACGCTGATCCGCTACGGCGCGTCGTTCGCGCCGTTTGAGATCGTGCGCGCGAAGGGCGCTTACGTCTACGATGCGTCAGGCCGTTCAATCCTGGATTTCACCTCCGGCCAGATGAGTTCGCTGCTTGGCCACGGCCATCCGGAAATCGTCGAGGTGGTGTCCCGGACGGTTGGCGAGTTGGACCATCTGTTCAGCGGCATGCTGTCGCCGCCCGTGCTGGATCTGGCCGAGGCGTTGTGCGAGGCGACGCCGAAGGGTCTTGATCGTGTCTTGCTGTTGAGCACCGGCGGCGAGTCCAACGATGCCGCCCTGCGCATGGCCAAGCTGTACACCGGCGGGCACGAGGTCGTCGGCTTCACGAAATCCTGGCACGGCATGACCGGGGCGGCGGCGGGCGCCACCTATGCGGCCGGGCGCGGCGGCTATGGCCCCAGCTCCGTCGGCGCGCTGGCGATCAACCCGCCGGATCCTTACCGTTCCCCGTTCGCCAGCGCGAGCGGCTATGACTGGCAGGCGGAACTCGATTACGGCTTCGATCTGATCGATCGCCAGTCGGTGGGCGCGTTGGCCGCCTTCATCGCCGAACCGGTCTTGAGCACCGCCGGCATGATCGAACCGCCGGACGGCTATCTGCGCGCGGTGAAGGACCGGTGCAAGGCGCGCGGCATGCTGCTGATCCTCGACGAGGCGCAGACCGGGCTGGGTCGCACCGGCTCGATGTTCGCGTTCGAACGGCACGGCGTGGTGCCCGATATCCTGACCCTGTCCAAGACCTTGGGCGCTGGCCTGCCGCTGTCGGCCGTGATGGCCAGCGCGGAGGTGGAGGCGGTGTGCCACGAGCGCGGCTATCTCTTCTACACCACCCATGTCTCCGACCCCCTGCCCGCAGCCGTGGGTCTGACGGTGCTGGAGGTGGTCGCGCGCGAGCGGTTGGCGGCGCGGGCCGAGAGCGCCGGGGCGCGTCTGCGGGCCGGCCTCGA
>JBCBSH010000263.1:0-5300 GCA_039819285.1 Pseudomonadota bacterium | reverse complement strand
TGGCTGTCGATACAGGCTTCCTTCACCGCCTCCGGGTCCCACTCGCGCATCAGGCGCGCATGCAGCCGCGCTTCGTCCTGCGCATGGTCGGGTTGGCCGGCGAGGTTGTTCAGCTCATCCGGGTCCGCGACCACATCATACAGCACAGGGTCTGTCCCCCAGGTCAGCCAGTATTTGTACCGGCCCTGCCGCACCATGCGGGATGGTGATGGGTATCCGCTGCCGGCAAACTCCACGATCGCTTCGTCGCGCCAGCCGTCGCTATCGCCATGCAGCAGCGGCACCAGGCTCTCGCCATCCTGGCCCGTGGCGACGGGCAGTTCGACGCCGGCGAGGTCCAGCAATGTGGGCATCAGATCGACCAGCGACACCACCGCGTCGCAGCGCCCGGGCTTGATGCCCGGCCCGGCAATGAACAGCGGCACGCGCGCGGACCATTCGTAAAAACAGTCCTTCATCCACATGCCGCGCTCGCCAAGCATCTCGCCATGGTCGGAGGTGAAGATGATGACCGTATTCTCGTCGAGCCCGGTGGCCTTCAAGGCCTCCAGCAGTTCGCCAACGCGGTCATCGATGTAGGACATCATGGCGTAGTAAGCGCGGCGCGAGGCCCGTGTGCGGTCTTCGTTCAAATCGAACAGGTGCGAGCCCTGGGCGATGTGCCTGGCCTGATCGAACGGGCCGAGTTCGTCGTAGGGGATCGGCGGCACACGCGGCATGTCGATCTCGACGCCCTCATAGAGGTCCCAGTGCTGTTTGTCGGCCACGAAGGGCGGGTGCGGCTGGGTGAAACTGACGGTCAGCAGAAAGGGCCGGTCGTCGGGGTCGCGGGCGAGGTCATAGACCTTGCGCACGGCCTGGAACCCAACCTCCTCGTCGAAATCCTGCTGCAGGTTGCGGATCGCCATGCCGGCATCCGTGACGTTGCGCACCCGCACGCCGCCGCCCTTGCGGATCGGGTTCGACCAGTCCGTGGTCCAGGAGAAATCGGAGGGGTAGATGTCGGTGGTCAGCCGGTCTTCATAACCGTGAAACTGGTCGGCGCCGATGAAGTGCATCTTGCCGCACAGGGTCGTGGAATAGCCGGCCTGTTTCAGGTGATGCGCGAAGGTCGGGTATTCGGAATGGAACTCCGCCCCATTGTCCCATTGGCGCATCGCATAGGGCAGCCGGCCGGCATGCATCGATGCGCGCGACGGAGAGCAGAGCGGATAGTTGCAGTAGGCGGCATCGAAGACGACGCTGCGCGCGCCCAACGCATCAAGGACGGGGGTGATGGCGACTTGGTTGCCATAGCTCCGCATCGCCTGTGGTGCCAGCTCATCGACCTGGATGATCAGAATGTTCGGTTGCATGGGCGATCCTCTGGTCAGATGTCGAGCGTGCGTGACAGTTCGAACATGTAAAACGCCCGTTCGAGTGTCGTGTCGAGGGTGATGTGCAAGGGTTGCACGTCGAGACTGTCGAACTGCCCCACCCTCAGCCAGCGACCGTCTTCCGACTGGATGTCGCAGTGCCAGGCCCAAACGTCTTGCGCGGCCTTGGCAAAGGCCGGGTCGCGCGTCGCCAGGTGCATCCAGCCGAGGCCCCAGGCGACCTTGCCGTTGCTGATGATCTGATAGATGTCGTCGGCGCAATTCTGAAACAGCGCGTAGGCCTTATGGCCCGCGTCCAGCCAGCGTTGCTCGCCGGTGGCCAGATAAAGGCTGGCGCAGGCGTTCATCGCCATGCCGATATACCAATAGACCTGGCCCGGCGTGCCGATATCGATGCTGGAAACCATGGCCAGACCCTGCTTGCGGTCCTCGCGGATGATCTCGCCGTCCGCGTTGCGCAGCAGGTAGAACTTGCCCTTCGTCACCGGCTGTTCGTCCAGCAGGCCGGCGATGAACGCCCCGCCGCGGCGCGCGGCCTCAACCTTGCCCATGGCCAGGAACGCCAGAACGGCGGAGCCCGTGCTGCCAAGGCAATAGACCCGGTCGGCGGGGGGCTGATTGGCCAGCGTGGCGAGCCCGCCGGTTACCGGGTGCATCTGACTTTCGACCAGCCGGCCAATGTTGGCGGCCATGTCGTAGCGCCCGAGCACGTGCAGCCCGCGCCCAATCCAGGCGCAGCGATAGTTGGCCAGGCCTTGCGCCGTTGGATCGTCCGGCAGCGTGTTGACGTCGCCGTCCTTGTAGAAGGTCCGTTCGACGAACTGCGCCAAAACCCGCGCCTCGCGGATGCGCGCGCCCGTGGTCATGGCCACGATCGACTTGTAATAGGCGTTGATCACATTGCCCGCGCCCTGAAAGCCGATATCGGGGTCGACCAGGGATGCCGCCCAGCCGAGCGCCAACTGGCCGCGTTTCAGATAGAAGTCCGACGTTGTCATAGCTTTGCCCTCCGTGAACCCAAAGCGATGCGCTCGATACGGCGCAACCGTATCGGGACTCTACCGGCGGCCATGCCCGGCAACTGTCGACCCGGGCACAATTGCGCTAACGGACGAAGACGTCGTCGGGCAGGAAGAACGTGTTTTTCGCCATCGAGCCGCGTTCGATGATGCCGCGCGTCGGTCTGAGGGGGCGGATGGCGAGAAAGGGCCTGACATAGCGCGCCATCATGCGCTCGATCTCTTCTTCAGCGCCGCCCGAGAGCACGAGGTTGCGGTCCTCCAGCGGGTCGGCTTCCAGGTCGAAGAACTGCATCGGCTCGCCCGTGTCCTCATAGACGACCAGCTTGTGGGTCGCTGTGCGGAACATGGCGACGCCGTAGGCCTCGCTGATCGCGACCTCCTTGGCGACGCTTTTGCCCTCGAATGCGGGCAACAGCGACTGAAACTGCGATGACGGCAGATCGGCGCCGGCGATATCGCGGAAGGTGGCGGAAACATCCGACAGCTCGACGATATCCTCGACCTTGCGCGGTTTCGTGCCGCCCGGCGGGCGGATGATCAGGGGCACGCGCACCGATGGGTCGTAGAAGACCATCTTTTTCACCATGCGGTGCTCGCCCATCATCTCGCCATGGTCCGAGACATAGACGATCCAGGTTTTGTCCAACTCGCCCGTCTCGCGCAGGGCTTCGATAATCTTGCCGATGCTTTGATCGATCATCATGCTGTTGGCCTGATAGGCGCGGCGCGCCTTGCGAATCGCTTCCGGCGTCATCGTGTCGGTATCGCAATAGTCCGTCAGGACACGCAGAAAGGTGGACAGCGGCCCGCTTTGTGGGATCTCCGGCGGTTCCAGCGAGCCCGGCATGGTAATCTCCGGGTCGCCGTACTCGGCCAGCGCCTCCTCCGGCGCGTCCCACGGGTCATGGGGGCCGGCGAAGCAGACTTGCAGGAAGAACGGCTCGTCCCGGTCGTAGCGGCGGACCCAATCGGCGGCATAGTCGCCGAGCCAGACATCCTGATGCGCATGAGGCGGCAGGGGCAGCGGGTCGGCGTTCCAGGCCTTCGCGGCCTCCATCCCAGGGTTTTCTTCCAGCACGTGCTTGTTCCGGCTGGCCAGATAGGTCCGGTAAGCGTCGAGCAGGCCGTGCTTTGACAGGTAGTCCGTGTAGAGTGAGTCGACCCTGAGGCTCGCCTCCTTGCCGGCGGTCTCATGGGTCTCGGCAAAGCCATAGCGGTGCAGAATGTCCGCCTGGTCGTTCATGTGCCCGCCGGGCCAGGGCAGGTGGGTGTAGAAATGCGTCTTGCCGATCTGGGCCGTGTGATAGCCGGCACCTTGCAGGGCCTGGGCAAATGTCGGCACCGTGTCGTGCACGCGGGCGACGTTCTGGAACACGCCATGGTCGCGCACATAGCGTTCCGACAGCATCGAGGCGCGCGACGGCATGCACAGTGGCGCCTGGCAAAAGCAGTTCTCAAATTGAAGCCCCTCTGAGGCCAGCCAGTCGGTCGCCTTGGTCCGGGCGCTTGGATCGCCATAGGAACCCAGCATGTCGGCCCGCTGCTGGTCGGGCATCAGGAATAGGATGTTCGGCTTGCGGGCCATAGTCAGTGCCTCTGTTGCGGGATTAAATATCAGAACCAGCCATTGGCGATCATCCAGCGCTGCAGGACGCTGGACGGGAAGACGATGTGCAGCGTCTGCGAAAGCACGAGATAGGTGAATGCCCAGATCGCCACGGCCAAAAGAACGCCGACGATCCATCGTCCGGTGGCAATGCCGATGAACGTCACTAGGAAGATCGGCAAGGTGATGTGGAAGCCGACCAGCCAGACGCCAATGCCGACGGCCAGCGCAAGGCCGACATAGTTCCAGCGGCGCCTGTTGTAGGATTTGCGTGCGTCCTCGTCGTGCCACTCTTCATCGTTGGCGACGACCCCGGCGACCAGCCCGTGGACGGTGTGGATCAGGGCAAGGCCCATGATGGCGATTGATGTGGCGCCGGGCATCATGCCGCCGCGCCCATAGTCGCGGGACACCACATAGGTGACGGCGGCGAAGACGAAGACCCCGATACCGATCCACCAGGTCTTCGACCGAAAGGCCTTTTGCCGAACGAGCGCCATGCCGGGAGCCCCCTAGTCCTCGAAGCTTTCGGCTGGCTTCACGGTGGTCTTCTGACGGCGCAGCCGTGAGATCACGATGCTGGCGATGATCGCGATGATCAGCACCTCCATGATGATCACGATCGGGCGTTCCCACATGAACGCCAGGTCGTAACGCCGGATCGTGATCCAGAAATTGTTCTCTAGAAGGCCACCAAGAACGAAGCCGATGATCAGCGGGACGCGCGGCCAATCGGCATGTTTGAAGATGTAACCGACCACGCCGAAGGCACCGAACAGGATGATGTCGCCCATGCTGTTGGACGCCATTGAGGCGCCGACAATCATGAAGCAGAAGATGGCCGGCGCGATAATCTCCGCCCGGACAAAGCAGATCTTGATCAAATAGCGCTGCAACCAAAGGCAGAGGAACGCCACGATCAGATTGGCGATCACCACCGTCCAGGTCATCTGGAAGGTGATGTGCAGGTCTTCGAACAGCATTGGCGGTCCCGGCCGCAGGCCGACGATCAAGAGCGCGCCCATCATCACCGCCATAGAGGCGTTGCCGGGGATGCCGAGCGCCACGGTCGGCACGATGGCGCCCGGCTTCTGGGCTGCCGTTCCGGCCTCCGGTGCGATCACGCCGCGCACGTCGCCGCGCCCAAACATGGAGCTGTCCTTGGCCGACTGAACCGCGTGACCGTAGCTGAGCCACTCGGCCACCGTGCCGCCCAGCCCGGGGATCATGCCAGCGACGCAGCCGATGATGCCTGACCTGAAGGTCAGCCACCGGCTGCGGATCGTGTCCTTGAAG
>JBCBSH010000262.1:0-5337 GCA_039819285.1 Pseudomonadota bacterium | reverse complement strand
CTCGGCATATTTGCGCAAGAGGAGAGGAATCAGCGCCTCATCGAGGCCGTCCAAAGCCTGGTCGAAGCGCTTTGGGATGCGGGAAATGAAGACGGTGCCCACGAAACCCTGTCACTTGGCAGGAGCGCTCTCTTCTGGACCGATGATGGCCTTCCATTTGCGAGTGACTTTCTGTCTCTTGCTGAGATCTATGCCTATATTGGCGATAGCGCTGGTGCTAAGGAAGTTCTCGGTTTGGCACTTGATCGCTCCTTTCAGTGGGACGTTTCGGACTTGGACCTGCGCCTTCTGTTATCGGCTGCGAGCCTGATGCGCGGGTTGTAGCCCCTGCCAAACACACGGCCAGGACGTTCGCCGGGTGGCCAGCGCGTTGTTCGGTCCATTGATGCTGAGTTTGACGTCCGTAGCCTTGCCGTACCCGGTTTTCTGGCGGCCGGGGATGGCGCGGCGCTGGAAAAAGGGCACCCATGGAAACCCTGACCACCGTTCTCGACAGCCTCGACGATGTAGCCGAGCCGTTGCGCGGGTATTACCGCGAAGAGGACGGCCGGTTTGTGTTGTCGCTGGCGGAGCCGAAGGCGCATCCGGCGTTTCGGACCTTGAAGCAGACGGCCGATCGGTTGGATCGGGAGTTGAAGGAGGCGCGGCGGGCGCTGGATGGGGCCAATGAGCGGCTGGCCGGGTGGCCGGATGAATTCGAGCGCGCGGAGTATGCGCGGCTGAAGGAGCGGGGCGGCCTGGACGAAGGCGAGATCGAGCGGCGGGCGGCCAAGCGGCGGCGGCAGGAGTTGGACACGGCGCTGGAAAGGGCCGAGGCGGCGGAGAGGCAATTGCACACGCTGCTGGTCGAAAATGGGCTGACCGAGGCCTTGAGCCGGGCCCAGGTGGCGCCGAGCCTGCTGGACGCGGCCAAGGCCCTGCTGCTGCGGCAGCACAAGGCGGAGATCGTCGAGGGTAAGGCGCTGATCGACGGGGACGAGATCGCCGATTTCGTGCGTGACTGGGCCGACGGCGAGGCGGGCCGGCACTTCGTCGCCGCGCCGCAAAGCGGTGGCGGCGGAGCGGAGGCAAAGCCGGGCGGCGCGCCGCCGGCGGGGCCGAGCAACCCGTTTGCCAGGGGGCAGGGGTTCAACCTGACGGAGCAGATGCGGCTGCAGCGGGAAGACCCGGCGCGGGCGGAGAGGCTGCGCCAGGCGGCGGCCGGGCGGGGCGGTCAGACGAGTGTGGTTAGGACCGGTCAGCCCAAAGGCTGACGATGAGGGTGGCGGCGGTGAGGATGGCGAAGCCGGCGATCAGAGGCAGGACGGTGCCGTCAAAGGCTTGGCCGATGAGAATGGCGAGCGGGACCGAGATGATCGTGGCGAGCGAGCCGATGACGGCAGCGCCGGTGCCGGCGACATGGCCAAGCGGCTCCATGGCCAGCGCGTTCAGATTGCCGAACATCCAGCCGAAGCAGAAGAACGCCAGCATCAGATAGACGATCAGCGACCAGAAGGGCGGGTCGCCCTGCATGACCACGGTGATGACCAGGAAGATTGCCGAGAGCGCCGTAAGCATGCTGGCCGCGGTGCGGGTCAGCCGCCGCATGCCGAGACGCATGACCAGGCGCGCGTTGACGATCGCGGCGGCGCCGATGGCCAGCGACAGGATGCCGAAATAGACCGCGAACATGTCGTCCTGGCCGTATTGAAGGTCGAAGATAGGCTGGGCGGAGCTGAGATAGCCCAAAAAGCCGCCGAACACGAAGCCGGTGGCAATGGTGTAGCCCAGGGTGGTGCGGATCTTGACGATCTCGACCACCGTCAGCGCGATGCGGCGCAGCCTGAAGGGCGCGCGCTTGTCGTGGGCGAGGGTTTCGGGTTGCCGGATCATGAACCAGGTCAAGACCAGCACGCCTGCGACGACGAACATGATGAAGATCCAGCGCCAATGGGCGAAGAGCAGGATGACCTCGCCCAGCGCTGGGGCCAGCGCCGGCACCAGGATGAAGACGGCCATGATGAAGGACATGATCCTTGCCATGGCGCGGCCCTCATACTGATCACGGATCAGGGCCACGGCGACGGTGCGCGGGCCGGCAAGGCCGATGCCTTGCAAGACCCGACCGATCAGCATGATGGTCAGGTCGCTTGCCGTGATCGACATGACGCAGCCGACGAGGAACAGCAGCATGCCGCCGGCAATCGCCGGCTTGCGGCCGTAGCTGTCTGACAGCGGGCCGAACAGTGGCTGGCCGATGGCCATGCCGAGCACCAGCAGAGGCACGATGAGCTGGGCATCATTGGTGCCGCCGACGCCGAGATCATCGCCGATCTGGGGCAGGGCCGGCAGCATGGCGTCCGTCGACATGGCGACGAACGAGATCATCGCCGCCATCAGCGTGATGAACTCGGGCAGCTTGAGAGGGCGTTTGCCCTGCGGCGTGGTCAAATGGGGCTCCGGTGACGGGACCCCATGCTTAGCCCATGCGGGGCGGCGGATCAGCCGCGATCGAAGCAGGTCAGATATTCTTGGCGTAATGCAGGAAGCCGGTGCGGGTGGCGACCTTGTCGTAAAGCGCCATGGCGGTGTGGTTGGTCTCGTGGGTGAGCCAGTAGACACGCGGTGAGCCGGCAGTCCGGGCGCGGTCGTAGACCGCCTCGATCAAGGCCCGGCCGACGCCCTGGCCGCGCGCGGCCTCGGCAGTGAACAGATCCTGCAGATAACAGATCGGGCCCAGCATCGTGGTGTTGCGGTGGAAGATGTAGTGGACGAGGCCCAGCAAGGCACCGTCCCGTTCGGCCACCAGGGCGTTCATGGGCTCGTAGGCGTCGAAGAAGCGCGACCAGGTGGAGGCGGTGACCTCTTCCGGCAGGGCCGTGGGGCCGACGCGCTCATAGAATTCGTTGTAGCCGTCCCAGAGCGGGCGCCATTGGTCGTAGTCGGCCTTGGCGAGCGGGCGGATGATAGAGGCGGGCATGTAGGGTTCCTTGGCGGCGAGACTGGCTTTGTTGCCCGATTTTGGGCATGATTTCCTATGAGCGGTGTGGTGATCTGGCTATAGTGGTTCTTCGGTCCGGTAGGAGATGGAAGATGCCCTATTTGCAAAGCGCGGCGCAACGCGCTGAGTTTCAAACCTATCTCGATATGTGGTTTTGCCGAGAGGCCGAGCTGGCGGCGATGTGCGGCACCGAGGTGGCGACGGTTCGTCAATTGGTGGCCAAGGGCGGGATTCCGGGCGTTGTCTACCGGTTCGATACGCGAGGCGCGGCGTGGAGCGCGCTGGCGGCGTATCAGGGATTGGAACAGCCGGAATGCGCTGCTTCGGCGACCGAGTGGTTTACGCCGGCATCGGCACGCTGGGTGCGGCGAGCCGTATTGCTGGCGCGGGCAGGTGATGCATCGGCGGCCGAAACGCTGAAGCAGCAGTTCCTGGACGACTACATAGCGGCCATCGAAAGCGTACCTGCCACCCTACGGGAGGGGTTGGCGAGTTCGGAGAGCGGCGAGGAGGTCTGGGATGCTTGGGTTCGCGGCGCCTATGCCGTGTGCATGCGGATCTTCACGGCCGAGACCATCGTCGACAAGCATTGCCGTCAGGTGCGAGCCAAAAGGCTGTTGGCGGCGGGCGAGCTGACCCCGGACGAGCTGCCCCCGGACGAGCGATTGATGCTACACGAGGATATCGAGGCATTGGCGGGATTCTTGACGCCGTTTTCGCCTTTCGAGCGGCCGAATGGGACGCCGGGAACCGTGATCGATCGAGGGCTGGCGGAGCTGGGGCTTGGAACCGAGAACCCGTTCTCCGCGACTTCGCCGGCGCCATTGCGCGAGGCTTGCTAGGCACGGCTTGATGCATTGGGTGGCGGTCTGAAGCGGGTCGTTTCGCCTTACAAACTCTGACAGTTGCCGGCCCAATGCCCGGCCGTTTTGAGTGGCGTGGCTGAGACCGCGGCGCCGCATAGGGTTCATTCGTCCCGCCGGTGGCGGGTTTTTCCGGTCAGACGCCCGGTGGGCTGTGGACGGGACTTTCTGACAACAGCCTTGATAGAGAAGGAGCATGCCTGATGGCTGCGACATTGCTTTCGGACGTCTTCGTCCCTGACGTTTGGCGTCAATATGTTATCGAGCGTACGGCCGCGAAAAGTGCCGTGTTTCAAAGCGGCATCATTTCGGACCTGCAGGATGTGCTGGGCCCGAACATGGGCGGCAGCACGGTGAACATGCCGTTTTGGCAGGATCTGACCGGCGCGGACGAGGTGATCGACGACACGGCGAACCTGACCGTGAACAAGATCAACTCCGAGCGTGACGTGGCCGCCGTCCTGCAGCGCGGCAAGGTGTTCGGCGCCTCTGACCTGTCGGGCGACATGGCCGGCAGCGACCCGATGCAGGCGATTGGCGAGCTGTTCGCCGGCTATTGGGCGCGGCGGTTCCAGGACGTGCTGATCTCGGTTCTGGCGGGCGCGATGGGTGCTGCGAACATGACCGATAACGTGCTGGACATCTCCGGCCTGACCGGCGGGGCGGAGAATTTCGATGCCGAGGCCTTCATCGATGCGGCGGCCAAGCTGGGCGACCATCAGGACGATCTGTCCGCCGTGGCGGTGCATTCGGCGACCTATACGGTGATGAAGAAGCAGGATTTGATCGACTTCCTGCCCGACAGCCAGACCGGCACGCCGATCGCCACCTATATGGGCAAGCGGCTGATCGTCGATGACGGCATGCCGGTGGCGACGGATGTCTACACCACCTACCTGTTCCCGACCGGGGCGATCGGCTATGCGGAAGGCATGCCGAAGGTGCCGGCGGCGGTCGACCGGGACGAGCTGGCGGGCGGCGGTACTGAGTACATCGTGAACCGGCGTCGGTTCGTGCTGCACCCGCGCGGGGTCAAGTGGATCGGCACGCCGGCCGGCGTTTCCGCGACCAATGCGGAGCTGGCGACGACCACCAACTGGACGCGGGTCTATGAGCCCAAGAATGTCCGCATCGTCGCCTTCAAGCACAAGCTGGGTTAGCGGTGGATTGGAGCGGCGGCCTTCGGGCCGCCGTTTCTCATTTGGAGAGCAGCTTCATGCGCGGTTGGAAAGAGCGGCGGCGGGCGCGCGAGCAGTCCGGCGAGGGCCGGGCCGCGATCCGGGCGACGCGGCGGGCATACCTGGCCGGCGAAACGGTTGCGTCCGAAACGCCGGAGCCGCCCGAGCCGATAGAACTGAACACGCTGTCCTGGAACGAGCTGCGCGCGGTGGCCAAGCGGGTGCGCGGGGGCACGGTGCGCAACAAGGCGGACGCGGTTGCGGCGATCGAGGTGGCCGACGAGGCGGCGTTTCGCGCGGCCTTTCGCGACGTGAC
>JBCBSH010000261.1:0-5360 GCA_039819285.1 Pseudomonadota bacterium | reverse complement strand
ATCGCCAGACGCCTCTGTTCAGCAGCGCTCTGACCTATCTGGAGTTCAACCCGACCTGGACCGTGCCAGCCGCTGTAGACCCGAATGTTCTGCGACCTCAGATAGCTCGGATCGTCGATCAGCCGGGGCAGGAAATCGTTGTAGGCGATGCTGGTCGGCACGGTCCAGGTCGGGTTGAACTCCAGATAGGTCAGAGCGCTGCTGAACAGAGGCGTCTGGCGATCACGCCGGCCGACGATCACGTCCATCGAGCGGACGGGGACACCTTGATCGACGATCTGCAGGCTATAATCCGGCAGATTCACCATGATGTAGCCGTCACCCAGATCGTTCGGCAGCCAGCGCCAGCGCTCCATGGTCGCAACGATCTGATCGACCCTCTGGTCGGCGGTCACGTTCAGCGCCGCAAGCGTTCGTGGGCCGATGACGCCATCGATGTCGAGCCCGTGGGCCTCCTGGAAGCGCTCCACAGCCAAGACCAAATCGTCGTCAAACAGTGTCTCGTCGACAGGCGCGTCGTCGGTCTCGACATGCACCGCCGGGACGGGCACCGTCACCGTCTCGGCGCTGCCGGCAGTCGATGCTGGGGTCAACAGCGGGTCTGGCGCGGTCTCAATTGCGTCAGCCACCGCGGCTGCACCTTCGACATACTCGCCGGTCGCATGAAGACGCGCCCGGATTGACGGCACGACGGGGCTGCGTTCACCCGGCCGCAATGTCGGCATGTCTGGAACCGACGGCCAACCGCCGGCATGGGCAACCTCGCGCGCCAGGACCAACGCGTCGCGCAAGCCAAGATACTCAGGATGGCTCGGCGCCAGCGACAGCAGATGGTCACCGGCATCCGGCGCCGCGGCAACATCCGCCATCATGGCGGGGAAGTCGATCGACGGCCGGTCAAAATCGAAATCTCGGGACAGGGACGATGGCGTCAGGCGCCCACGATCGATATCGGACGCGTATCGTGCGACGGCATGGGTCAACAGCATGTCGAAGGCGGCCTGCGCCTCTACCGCTTGATCCGGCCGCAAGCCGGCCAACTCATCGACAAAATAGTGGTGCGGCTCCAGCCCTTCGAGATGGGCGGCCTCAAACACGCCGATCAGATCATCGATCCGCGCCTCGGCATCCGGTTGGTTCAGCCAGACAGGCTGGTAATCCCGCGCCTGATAGACATCCTGCAATGTCGTCTCGCCGACCGACACCTCGCCGATGACGAGTTGGCCCGGCATGTCCAAGGCGCCTTGAATCGCGACCGCCACGGGATCGGCAGGCATTCCGGGCGCCACCACCTGGCCTTCGCTATGCGCTACAATAGACTCGCCGCTGGCCGCCGTACCGGACGTATCGCTCGCCGTTGGCTCAGCCTGCGCGACCGCCACGCCTCCTACAAGAAGCGCCAGAACAGAAACAGAGATACCGCTAAGCTTGCTCACGCTGATCATGACGCCACTCCTCAGCCGACCCCCGGCCATGGTCCAAGACACACCCGCTAATTGTCTCATGTGCCACGGTGACACCCCTGTGGCAAGGGCGCCAGCGTCAAAATTATGTTAACGAGTTCAAAGGGTAACGCTGTTGCCAAAATGCAACACGGCCGACCAAAGCCTTTTGCTCGGCCGGCCGCGCCAACGCGACCCGGTCCGGATCGGCTGGCTAAAGAACCTCGACAGTGACCGCCAAGGGGCCTTTTTGGCCCATACGAATACCGACCCGAACACGCTGTTCGGGTTCAAGATTGCCGATGCCCAACTGGGTCAGCACGCGGCCAGACACGAAGATGTCTCGCCCGCCATCGTCCGGCTGAATGAAGCCGAAGCCCTTTTCATTGTTGAAGAACTTGACGGTGCCCTCAACCGTTTGGCTGACCGGTTCTTCATGGGCGGCCGGTCGGGCGAAAGACCGCGCATCCCCGCCCGCGCCAGGTGGCGCCGCGGCAATGGACGATATCTCGGTAACTTGAAGACCGCGACGCCCTTGGGCGACATCGCACACAAGAGTGGCACCGGGATCAGGCGCTGCATGGCCGCCGCGTTCCAGCACCGAGGCGTGAAGAAAGGCGTCCGGCGAGCCATCGTTCAACTGAACGAAGCCGAAGCCCTTGGTTGGATTGTACCACTTGACCACGGCTTCCAACCCATGGCGGGTGTCTTCAGCCGAAACGTACTCTGACATTGGTGATTGATCCACTCATCCTATGGTTACGACGGACGGTGCCAACGCGGAAAGGCCGCTCGCCGATCAGGAGCTGCCTAGAGCCTATCGCGATGCTCCAGTACACATGTGAGATTGCCGAACCTAGTCCAACTCCAGTGCGCCAGGGAGATGGTCCCCCTACCCCAGTCCGAACCGCGATCCCCGCGGGTGGCCTAGTATGGCCGCATTGGGGGGCGCATGTACAGCGATATAGTCATTCGCCGTCGGCGTCAGATACTCAACCAGGGGACGAGCGCCGCAAGGCATCCAGCAACGAAGACGATATGAATCCATCGGCCGGCACGCCGATCTGCTGCTGAAAGGCGCGTACGGCGCGGCGGGTTTGGCTGCCCGGAATGCCATCGACGGGTCCGGCATCGAAACCGAGCGCATTCAAACGCTGCTGGATCTCGCTGATTTCTTCAAAACGCAATGCGCGCTCACCCGCTGGTGCGGTCCGCGACAGGCCCGGGCGGCCGGCCAGCCGGTCGGCCAGATGACCAATGGTCAGGGCATAAAAGACCGCCCGGTTGTAACTCATGATCGTATCGAAATTGTCATAGACCATGAAGGCAGGGCCCTGATGCCCGGCAGGCAGCACGATCGACGCGGATATGTCCGCCACCGGCAGATCGGATCCGCCGACGCGGCGCACGCCAAGCTGTTGCCACTGGGCCAAGGTCCGCTCGGTGTCCATGCCGGTCAGGTTCCAGTCGAAGTTCGGGGGCAAAACAACCTCGCGCCCCCAAAGCGCATCCCGCTGCCAGCCATTTCGGGCGAGGTAGTTGGCGATGGAGGCAAAGACGTCCGGTTCGCTGTCCCAAAGATTGGGAAACCCGTCACTGTCGTAATCGACCGCGAAAGCAAGAAAAGCCGACGGCATGAATTGCGGCTGCCCCATCGCGCCCGCCCAGGAGCCGACCATGCGGCTGGACGGCACGCCGTTGGCCACCATGCGCAGCGCGTCGATCAATTGGGCGCGGAAGCCGCCCGTCGCACGGCGGTCGTATGCCCTGGTCGCGATCGACTGAATGACCGGAAAGCTGCCCTGAATGTCGCCGAAATTGCTCTCCACGGCCCAAAACGCGACGATGTAATGCCGTGGCACGCCATAGCGCTGCTCAATCTGTCCCAGCACACCGGCATATTGCTGAAGCGCGGCGCGACCGCGCGCGACCCGGTCGTCGGTGACGGCGCGGCTGATGTAGTTCCAAAATGTGCTGACGAACTCGGGCTGGCGCTGGTCGCGCTCGACGATTTCCGGATCGTAGCGGACCTGGGCCAGCACAGGATCGATCGCCGCCGCGGAAATGCCTTGGGCGATGGCTTCCTGACGCACACCGGCCAGCCATTGGTTGAAGGACTGAGGATTACCCTGCGCCGCCGCCGGTGCGGCGACCAGCAGGATGGCGGCGATGAAACCCACGAGGGCGAGAGCTCTGATGCGCATCTTGCTTCCGTTCGACGACGATTCGGCGGCCACCAGAATACCCTCTGCGACCTCGCGAGAGGCACTTGTTTGCCGAATCGCACCCTTGTTGCGGTCACATTGTCTTGACGGCCAAATGGGATATCTGTGTGGCCAGGCCAAAAGACGATATAGATCGGCCTGCTATGCAGTCACCTATTCCGGATACAGCACGGGCCTTCTGGCTGGCAGAACCCGGTCGCGGCGAAATCCGCGACGAGAATCTGCCGGCGCTTGGCCCCGACGACGTGCTGGTCAAGACCCGCTTCAGCGCCATCAGCCGGGGGACGGAAGCCCTCGTGTTCAACGGCCTGGTGCCGCCCAGCCAGTACGAGGCGATGCGCGCGCCGTTTCAGGACGGCGATTTCCCGGCCCCGGTCAAGTATGGCTACATCTCGGTCGGCACGGTCGTGGATGGGCCGGAGGCGCGGACCGGCAGCACTGTCTTTTGCCTGCACCCGCATCAGGACTTCTACGCGGTTCCGGCTGCGGCCGTCATCCCCGTGCCCAGCACCGTTCCAGCCCGGCGCGCCGTGCTGGCGGCGAATATGGAAACGGCGGTTAACGGTCTATGGGACGCCGGCGCCGGCATTGGCGATCGGATTTCAGTGGTCGGTGCCGGCCTCGTCGGCTGTTTGGTTGCCGCATTGGCCGCGCGGATGCCTGGCGCCGAAGTCACCTTGATCGACACCGATCCTGGCAAAGCACCGGTTGCCACGACGCTCGGCGCCAAGTTTGCGGTGCCCGAAACAGCGCACGGCAACGCCGATCTGGTGATCCATGCCAGTGGCAATCCCGAAGGCTTGCAGACGGCCCTGACCCTCGCGGCCTTCGAAGCCACCGTCCTGGAGATGAGCTGGTTTGGCAACCGTCCAGTACCGGTCCCACTAGGCGAGGCCTTTCACGCCAAGCGTCTGACCCTGAAGTCGTCACAAGTCGGTCACATACCTCCGCTCAGAAGGGCGACCTGGTCTCACAGGCGCCGCTTGGAGTTGGCGTTGAGCTTGCTCAGCGATCCTGTGTTTGACGCGCTGATAACGGGCGAGAGCGCGTTTCAAGACTTGCCGGAGACGCTGCACAACCTGTCGAACGACCCGGCCGGCACACTTTGCCACCTGATCGTCTACAATCCCTGAAAACCGGACAAATCTAAGAGGTAGCCGTCGATGTACAGCGTTTGCGTCCGCGATCATTTCATGGTGGCGCACAGTTTTCGGGGCGAGGTCTTCGGGCCGGCCCAAGCGCTGCACGGCGCGACCTTCGTGGTCGATGTGGAGTTCCGCCGGGCCGAACTCGACGACGCCAACATCGTGGTCGATATCGGCCGGGCGACCGATGCCCTGAAGCAGGAGCTGTCGGCGATCAACTACACGAACCTGGACGACCTGCCTGAAATGGCCGGCCACAACACGACCACCGAGTATCTGGCCCGCCACATTTTCGACCGCATGACCACGCGCGCACGGGCCGGGACCCTGGGCGCCCCAAGCGACGCAATCGCCGCGATCAAGGTCACGCTGCACGAAAGCCATGTGGCGTGGGCCGCCTATGAGGCGGAGCTTTAAGGACTGCCGTCCATGCCGCCGATCGCCTGGCTGCAGCCCGGCCCGTTGGACACACGTACGGGCGGTTTCATCTATAATCGTCGAATCATGGAGGCGATGGATCAGGACGTACGGCTTGTCGAGTTGGGCGG
>JBCBSH010000260.1:0-5385 GCA_039819285.1 Pseudomonadota bacterium | reverse complement strand
AGGGCGTTCGGCTCCGACTGACGGATCTGCACCGTGTAGTCATCCAGCGCCACCACCTCGTCGCCCAGCTCGCGCGCCGCCTCGTCGCCGAACACATCCGGCGTGAAGCCGTCGATCGAGGCGACGTTCGACAGGAACCAGCCGATCGGCGCGGCACCGCTGACCGACTTGGCTCTTGCGAAGGTGTAGACCACATCGTCGGCGGTGAACTCTGCCCCGTTACAGCCCATCACGCCCTGGCGCAGGTTCAAGGTCCAGGTCAGCGTATCCGGGTCGTAGTCCCAGCTTTCGACCAGCCGCCCCTCGAACTCGTCGAAGTTCGGCACGATGATGCCGTCTTCGTTCTCGCCGGCGGAGGCATAGCCGAACAATGGCTCCATCAGATTGACCATGCCGGTCTGGCTGGTCGGAATGGCCGCGGCCGGCCCGTCATAGTTCAGGCCGGCAGGCACATCCTCGGCCAAAAACAACAGGGATTGGGCGGCGGCCGGCAGCGCGACCGTCAGCGCCAGCGCGCTGGCCGCGAGCGCCGGAACGAGTCCGGGAACGAGTCTTGGCATTGTTTGAAGTCTCCCCTCGGGCAAAGTTGTCCGGACAAATTTTCAGCCGAGGGGTTCGGCGGTGTCAAGGGCGTGGTTTAGGGCAGCTCACTCGTCTTGCTCGTCGCAATCCAGATCGAACGTGTGCAGCCGGCCGGCTTCGGTGGCTTCCGTGTGCACAGTGCCGCGGGCGCCGGCGAAGGCGCCGGTGCCGCCCAGGACCGGGTAGGTGTAGTCGGTGGTCACCGTGTGCTCCGTGTCCGACGGGTCGGCCAGCGTGTACAGGGTCGAGATGTGGATGGTTCCGTGGTCGAACGTGTATCGGGCGTGGCCGAACTCGTGATAGTCGCCCGGCTCGCCGCCCGGCAGGGTGGTCGAAGCGAACAGGAAGGCGCCTGCCGGCGTGCCGTCCATCAGGAACGTATCGAAGCGGCCGATCCGCCTGTCCCCGGCGCTCGGCCCCTCGTCGCGGTCATCGAAGAACTCGATGTGATCGAGTTCCAGCGTGATTTGGAACGAGCCACATGACGGCAATTGCTGGGCGGTGGCCGGCGCGCCGATCAGCGCCCCGATCGCAAGACATAGCGGCAAAGCTTTAACGACACTCACCAGATCTCTCCCTTGCATAACAATCCGTGGCTCTCCCGCCCGGCGGGGGTGGGTGCGGCCCGACCGCGTCACTTGGCGTCGGCGATCATCAACATGAACGGCGACGCGGGTTCGTGCTCGAAATGCAGGGAACCGATCGCCGTGACCACGCGCTTATCCGGGCTTTTCAAACAGGCATTGATCTCATAGTCCAGATGCTGTTTGGGAAACAGGTCCTTGTCCACATGCTCCATGAACAGCCGGACGATCCGCACCGGGGTCTTGTCGAAAAGCTGCTCGTCCGCCTCGAATGGATAGTTGCCTTGGGCGCCGGTTTCGGCATCCATCATTGTCGCGATGTAGCTCGTCATCGACTTCTCCGTCGCGTTGTAGCGTTTTAGATCGTCAACCGTAGCAGCCGACCGTTACGAAATCGCTTAGCAGGGCTCAAAACCTCGACATGTATCGGCAGTGCTTGACAGAGGCGTCGGGAGGCGAATGATTTGTCCGGACAAATTTGGGGGCGAAGCCGATGACCAGGATCGTGGTGTTGTTCAATCTGAAGTCCGAAGCCGACGCGGATGCCTATGAGGCGTGGGCGCGATCCACTGACCTGCCGACCGTGCGGGCGTTGCCGTCGGTGGACGGCTTCACGGTCCATCCGGTGAGCGCGCTGCTCGGGTCAGACGCGCCGCCGCCGTACCAATATGTCGAGATTATCGATGTCGCCGACATGGACCAGTTCGGCCGGGACATCGCCACCGAAACGATGCAGCGCATCGCCGGCGAGTTCCAGGCATTCACGGACAATCCCGTCTTCATGCTGACGAGTTCGCTGGATTAGGGGGAAGCATTATGGGGCGCTTGGACGGAAAGGTCGCGCTGATCACCGGGTCCGGCCGGCCGAAAGGGCTGGGCCAGGGCATGGCCAAAAGGTTGGCGCAAGACGGTGCCAGGATCGTCTTGCACGATCGCGGGCGCATTGATGGCGACGTCGCGCCGACCCACGGCGTTGGCACCAGCGATGATTTGGCCGCGACCGCCGACGAGCTGCGGGCCGGCGGTGCCGAGGTCACGACGGTGACGGCCGACCTGTTGGACCCGGCGGAAACCGAGGCGATGGTGGCCGACGCGGCCGGCGCCTTCGGCCGTCTCGACATCCTGGTCAACAATGCCGGCATCGGCTATCTGTTCGGCCCGATGGTCGAGACCACGGTGGACCAGTGGGACGCGGTGCTGGGCGTCAATCTGCGCGCCGCGTTCCTGTGCACCAAGGCGGCGGCCCAGCGCATGATCGACCAGGGCGAGGGCGGGCGGATCATCAACATCGCGTCGCAGGCCGGCAAGTCGGGCTTCGCCTTCACCTCGGCCTACACGGCGTCAAAACACGGGCTGATAGGCTTCACCCGTGCCGTGGCGCTGGAGCTGGCGCAGCATAAGATCACGGTCAACGCCATTTGCCCCAACCATGTCACCACCGGCCTGGGCGCCTGGCAGAACCAGTTCATGTCGAAGGCGCGCGGCCTGACCATGGACGAGTACATGGCCGCGATGCGTAACCGCATTCCGCTCGGCCGCCCAGGCACGGTTGAGGACACGGCCAATGTCTGCGCCTTTCTGTGTTCCGACGAGGCGGCCTTCATCACGGCCGAGGCGACCAACGTGACCGGCGGCGAGGAATATCATTGATGGAGAATGCCTTCACCTGGCCGAACGGCGCGCGACTGGCCATGTCCTTCGTCATCAATGTCGAGGAAGGCTCGGAGATGACTGTGGCCGACGGGGACAAACGGCCGGAGCCGGTCGACGAACTGGGCGTGGCCTTGAAGCTGCCGATCCGCAATTACGGCAATGAAAGCAACTATCAATACGGCATAAAGGCCGGGGCGCCCCGGGTCTTCGGCCTGTTCAAGCAGGCCGGCATTCAGACGACGGTGACGGCGGCGGCCCTGTCGCTGGAACGTGCGCCGGAGGTCGCGGCGATGCTCCGCGACGGCGGGCACGAGGCGTGCAGCCATGGCTGGCGCTGGGTGCACCAGTTTTCCCATGACGAAGCGCGCGAGCGGGAGTTCATTGCCAAGGCTGTCACCAGCATTGAGGCGACCACGGGCACGCGACCCTATGGCTGGCTGTCGCGCTATCTGCATACGGAACGCACGCGCCGCCTGTTGGCCGAGGCCGGTTTCACCTATCACATGGACGACTATTCCGACGACGTGCCACGCTGGGACCTGGTCGAGACCGATGGCGGCAAGGTGCCCATGGTGATCGTGCCCTACGCGCTGGACACCAACGACATGAAGTTCTGGCTCGCCCCCGGCTACACGCCGGGCCAATGGCTGGACTACGCGATCGCCACCTTCGATCAGCTCTATGAAGAGGGGGCAGCGGCGCCGAAGATGATGTCGCTGGGCCTGCATCTGCGCATCATCGGCCGGCCGGGGCGCATCGGCGCGCTGGCCCGTTTCATCGACCATGTGCAGTCCAAGCCGGACGTCTGGTGCGCGACCCGCCTGGCGATCGCGGAGCATTTCAAGGCCAGCGTGCCGGCGCCGACATGACGGACGCCAACCCGCTCGACCACGTCGTCGACCACATCGTCGCCGTCGATTTCGATCGCCTGCCACAAGAGGTGATCGACACGGCGAAGACGTTCCTGCTGGACAGCATCGGCGTCGGCATCGCCGGCAGCGCGGGGGCGGACATCGACAGGCTGAAGCGCACCGTTGCCCAATGGGGCGATGGCGACGAGGCCACGGTCTGGCTGACCGGCGAGCGTCTGCCGGCAATGCAGGTGGCGATCGTGAACGCCTATCAAATCCACTGCCTGGAGTTCGACTGTGTTCATGAAGGCGCGGTGGTGCACCCCATGGCCACCATGCTGTCGGCGGTTATGGCCTGGGCGGAGCGTGCGTCTCGGCAGGGCCAGCCCGTCTCCGGCCGCGATCTGATCACGGCGCTCGCTGTCGGCGTTGATATGGCAGCCGTCCTGGGCATGGCCTCCAAGGCGCCGATCCGGTTCTTTCGGCCCGCCACCGCCGGCGGCTTTGGCGCCACGGCCGCGATCGGCAAGCTGGCGGGGTTCGACCGCGACCAGATGAAGGACGCGCTGGGCGCCATGTACGGCCAGACCAGCGGCACCCTGCAGCCCCATGTCGAGGGCTCCATGCTGCTGGGCCTGCAGATAGGCTTCAACGCGCGCGGTGCGATCTCGGCCTGCGACCTGGCCGCCGCCGGCATTCGCGGCCCGCACGATATCATGACCGGTCGCTATGGCTATCTGCACCTTTATGAGATGGGCGACTTCGATCTAGATCCGGTGCTGGCCTCGCTGGGCTCGGAATGGCAAATCGCCCGCCTGTCGCACAAGCCCTTCCCCAGTGGCCGCCTGACCCATGGGGTCGTCGACGGCCTGGGACGCCTAATGGCGGAACACCGCTTTGGTGCCGACGACATCGCCACGGTCCGCTGCGAGGTGCCGTCGCTGGTCGCAAACCTTGTCGGCCGGCCGGATCTGCCGGAGCCGGCGGCGAACTACGCCAAGCTGTGCCTGCGTTTCGTCGCCGGCATCTTCCTGGCGCACGGAAGGGTTGATCTGGAGCATTTCGCGACGCTCGCCGCACTGGCCAACCCGGTTGCACACGCCTATGCAGCCCTGGTCGACGTGGTCGACAACGGCAATCCGGACCCCAACGCACTGGACCCGCAGACGGTGCGCGTCCGCCTGAAGACCGGCGCCGAGCATGACGTCACCATGCCGCAGGTGTATGGCCATCCGGACGCCCCGCTGACGTCGGATGAAAACGTCGACAAGTTCCGCCGCTGTTGCGGCTACGCTGCGCGCCCGCTGCCGGTCTCCAATGTCGATGGTCTGATCGCGCTGGTCGCCGGCATCGAGACCGAGCCGGACGTGGCCCGGATCGTCAACCTGACCTTGGCGTGACGGCTCGCGCGATGACCACCTGGATCGATGCCTGCGCGGTCGACGACATCGACACGGAAGATGTCATCCGGTTCGATCACGCAGGCCGAACCTTCGCCATCTACCGGTCGCCCGAGGATGACTATTTCGCCACGGACGGGCTGTGCACCCATGAGCATGTGCACTTGGCCGACGGGTTCGTCATCGACCATGTCATCGAATGCCCCATGCATAACGGTCAGTTCGACTATCGGACCGGTGCGGCCAAGCGCGCGCCGGCTTGCGACGATCTGAAAAGCTATCCGATCAGGACGCGGCCAGCCTCGATCCTGGTCG
>JBCBSH010000259.1:0-5414 GCA_039819285.1 Pseudomonadota bacterium | reverse complement strand
GCCTCCAGCATCAGGATGCGGTCGGACGAGGGCGTTGCCCGCAGATCTCTGGCCAGACCGCCCCCGATCTATGTCGGCTTCGGCAGCATGCCGGCAAAGGACGCCGACCGCCTGACCGCCGCCGTTGTCGGCGCGATCCACCAGGCCGGTGCCCGCGGCATCCTGGCCACCGGCTGGGGCGGTCTGGCCAGAGATCTGCGGGCAACGCCCTCGTCCGACCGCATCCTGATGCTGGAGGCCGCCCCGCATGACTGGCTGTTCCCGCGCTGCGCGGCGATCGTCCATCATGGCGGCGCCGGCACCACGCATGAGGCGCTGCGCTGGGGCCGGCCGTCGATCCTCTGCCCGGTGTTCGGCGATCAGCCCTTCTGGGCGCGCCGCGTCGCCGCCCTCGGCGCCGGCCCAGACCCGCTGCCGCAAAAACAGCTGACCGCCGATGCCCTCGCCAACGCCATCGCCCAAACAAGCGACCAGACGGTAATCGACCGCGCGGCCGCGCTAGGTCGCGCCATCCAGGCCGAACAGGGCGCCCAAACCGCCGCCGGCATCATCGACGATTTCCTGGCCGCACGATCTGAACAAGCGGCCTAGACGTCCCCCCTCTTACCCGATCAATCGGCGACGCAGCCCCTCGTCCGGCAGCGCACACATGTCGGTCCGCCCGAACAGCCAATAGCGGTTCCGCGCCACCCGGCGATAGAGCCAGTCCTGCACGAACCGGGGCAGAACCCACAGCACGACCGCCGCCCGGCCAATCCCGCCAACCCGCCGCCCGACCCGGATAATCGCGTCCAGCGAGCTGTACGCCTGGCCATCCACCAGGTAGAGCCAGGTGTCCGGGTCGGCCGGGTCCAGGCCGTAATGCACCAAGATGGCAGAGCCCAGCCGGCTCTGGCTGGGGCAGATCCGAAACGCACCGCTTTTGTCCAGCCGGCTTAACAGCCGCGCGCTGCGCGTACACAGCACGCACTCCCCATCGACGATGACGATCGGAGCCGTGTCGTCGAAGGCCGGCACCGCCGGATCGTCGCGGTAGGAATGCGCCGGCTTTGCCCGAAGGTCGATCATCCCGACCAGATCACGGCCCGGGCAAAAGCCCCACCCCCTGCATCAGCCGGTACTTGTCCCAGTCAACCCAGCTTTCCACGATCCTGCCGTTCTCGCAGCGGTCGATCTGCACACCGGTCCAGGTCACGCGCTTACCCGTCGGTTCCGCGCCCATGAACGCGCCCTCATGCGTGCCGGAAAACTCCCAGCGCGTCGCCACCCGATCGCCCTCCGCGATCTGCATCGCAATGCGAACGGTAAGGTCGGGAAAGGCCTCGTGATGTTTCTCGACCACGTCCTTCCAGCTCGCCAGGTCGCGGGTCATCACGTCGCCGCGAATGTCCGACTCCTGATGGTTGGCGTACTCCGCCGCGAACACGTCCTCGGGCCGGTCGTCACTTGCGGTACCCCACATCTCCAAAGACCGCCGCGCCAGTGCCTTGTTGTTCTCTATCGACATGAGTTCACCTCGCATGTCACCGCCGATCATCGGCCAAACCATAGCCCCTCGACGCGGCAATGCGCCAGATCCCGTAGCGCGCGACGCGCTGGGCCGGAATCTCTTGCCGCCATCGGTCAACTGGCGCAGGCTTCCGCCCGGATACTCGATCACCTACGGAAGGCAATCGGCCCATGAGCATGCCCACCTTGTCGGATGTCGAGACCGAAGCGATCAAGGCCATGATCGAGGCGTGGACCTCCGCGCTGGTCGCCCGCGACTGGCCCGCCTGGCAGGGCCATTGGGCCGAGGACGGCGTCCTCATGCCGCCGGGCCATGCACGCATCGCCGGCCGCGCGGCCCTCGTCGCCTTCGCGACCAGCGATCTGGGCGCCGTCACCGGCTTTACCTTTTCCGACTGGACGTTCGACGGCCAAGACGACTTCGCCGTCGTGACGAACACCATCCGGGTCGACGTCGCCGGCTCCGCCCCCGACCAGCCCGCGCCCTCGAACGACCAAATGCTGCTGGTGCGCAAGCACACCGACGGCAACTGGCGCGTCCACAAGGTGATCTTCAACGCCAGCGGACCGGCTTAAGCCGAGGCAACTTCCATCGAAGGTCTCGTCGTCTCACGCGTCACCACACAGGCTATGTCCTTACCGGTTGCGCCCAAACCGTCCGTCGGCCGAAACCGGTTGACGCCGGCAACGGTTCTCGGCTAACAACCGCGCCCTCACTAGGGAGCTGAGAAAATGATCAAGGGTCACCGGTAAACCGGACAGCCAATCTCGGCCGCGCAGCAGCACGGCCGACCGACCCGACATTTTCTGGAGTTCTTCCATGCGAAGCATCGCTTACGACGTCGCGACGTCGTTGGACGGCTATATCGCCGGTCCCGACGACGACATCTCCCTGTTCCCCGCCGAGGGCGCGCATGTCGACGATTACCTGGCGCGCCTACAGACCTACGACACCGTCATCATGGGCCGCCGGACTTACGAGTTCGGCTACGCCTATGGGCTTGAGCCAGGCAAACGCGCCTATCCGCACATGGACCACCACATCCTCTCGCGCAGCCTGGGGCTGCCGGAGGATGCCGAGGTCGCGATCGTGCGCGACGATTGGCTGGGCGCTGTCGAGCGGCTGAAGCGCGCCGATGGCGGCGACATCTATCTGTGCGGCGGCGGCCAACTGGCCGGCCTGCTGGCCAATCATGGCCTGATCGACCGGCTGGTGTTGAAACTGGCCCCGGCGATCATCGGCGCCGGCGTCCGCCTGTTCGGCGACACGGCCGGGGCCCAGGGGTTTCGGCTGATCGACGCCAAGCCCTATGACAGCGGCGTAGTTCTGTTGACGTATCAACGCAGCCCGTAAGCACTGCAGCGGGTCGAACCGGGGCGCGCAGCCGAGCCCTTGCTCAGAGCAGGGTTTGGTTGACGCCCCGTTCACGCGGCTCGGTCACGATCGCTCGCGATATCGGGCCAAGTCCGTGACCTTGCCGTCTGGCCTCTGGCGTTGCCGGTTTCGGCTTCTGAGGAAGCGGCGGGCCCGTCGGAAGCGATCGCAAAGCCGGCGCACAGTTTCGAATCCGCGGCCAAAGGACCGCCGGAAGACCGTGAACCAAAATACCATCTCCTACAGAGCGCTGCTGTCGCTGCTGGCGATCCTGTTCGCCTTGCGCATCGCGGCCCAACTGGCGGTCGCAGACGGCGGCTGGACCTTCCTGCCCGCCTTCGATCTTTGGCACAGCGCCGTGGTCTCCTACCCCGTGCTGCTTGCGGTGCAGCTCGCCATCTTGGTGCTGATGGTCGGCGTGATCGCCGCCCTACCGTTTCGAACGTGCCGACCCGGCTTGGGAACCGCCATCATCACGATTGGCTGGCTCTACCTCGCGGTCATGGCCGTCCGCCTTGTTGTCGGCGTTCTTGGCCTGGCTGACGGCACCTGGTTCGAAGCCGCCGTGTCCACGGCGTTCCACTTCATCCTGGCCGCTTTCGTGCTGGTGCTCGGCAAGGCCTTGCGCGGCGGTGAACGCCAAGGGTCGGCAAATGCCATAATACCGCAGATCGTGCGCTACGCCGCCTATCCCGCCTTGATGATCGGCGGCTACGCCCTGTTCGTCTGGCTGCGCGAGACGGGCGCACCTCTTCTGTTCTCCGCCTATCTCAGCGCGGCGGTGGCCACGGTCTTCATCCTGCTGCACGAGACCTTTTTCCCGGCGCGGGAGGACTGGCGGCCGCTCGGAACCGAGGTCGCCAATGACGGCCTGTTTCTGGCCCTGGTCCAGGTCACGCTGCCCTTGGCCCTGCGCGCATTGGCGCTGGTCGCGATCGTCTGGATCGCGGCGACGGAGGACGCGCCGCTTGCCGTCATCTGGCCGACCGGGGCGCCGGTCCTGGTCCAGGTCCTGCTGATGGTCGTGATTGCGGAGTTCTTCCGCTACTGGATCCACCGCGCGCTGCACACTTATGGGCCGCTATGGCGCCTGCACGCGGTCCACCACGCATCGACCAAGCTCTACACCATCAATGTCGGCCGCTTTCACCCGCTGGACAAAACCCTGCAGTTCCTGGGCGACACGCTGCCCTTCCTGCTGCTGGGCGTGGCACCGGAGGTGTTTGCCACCTACTTCGTGCTCTACGCCATCAACGGCTTCTACCAGCACTCCAACGCCGATGTCCGGCTGGGCCCGCTGAACTGGGTCATCGCCGGGCCGGAACTGCACCGCTGGCACCACTCCGCCGACCTCGCCGAGGCCCAGTCCAACTACGGCAACAACCTGATCATCTGGGACACGGTGTTCGGCACGCGCTTCCTGCCCAAGGACCGGCGCCTGGGCCGTATCGGCATCGGCAACCCGCACTGGCCCCACGGCTTCCTGGCGCAATTGGCCGCGCCGTTCACGACCCCGACCGAGGCAAAGGACTGACCCATCATGGCCGCTAACGCCCTCGCGAACCGGGCGATCGACGCCTTCATGCTTTGGAACCGCTGGACCCTGCGCGCGCCCGTCCTGCGTGCCGCCCGCGATGTCGAACGTACGCAGCACCAGCTTCTGATGACCATCCTGCGCGAAAACGCCGACACGACCTTCGGCCGCGCCCACGGTTTCGCCACCATCTCCAGCCTTGCGGACTACCGCAACGCCGTACCCGTCCACGGCTTCGACCAGCTTGAGCCCTACATCACCCGCCAGCAGGGCGGCGAGAGCGCGCTGACCGCCGAACAGCCGGAATACTACGCCCGCACCAGCGGCACGACCGGCCGCAGCAAGGACATCCCGCAGACCAGCCACGGCCTGGGCCAAGTGAAGGATGCTCAGCGGCACCTGGCGCTATCCCTCTGGCGCGGCACCGGCTTTTTCAAAGGCTCGATCCTCGGCTTCGCCAGCCCGGCGGAGGAAGGGCGGCTGGAAACCGGCCAGCCCTACGGCGCCATCTCCGGCACCACCTACCGGTCCTTGTCGCCGATCATGGCGCGCAAGTTCGTGCTGCCGCCGTCCGCCTTCTCGATCCGGGATCTGGAGGCCAAATACCAGGCCTACGCCCTGGCCGTACTGGCGGCGGACGACATCACCGGCGTGGTTGCCGCCAACCCCTCTTCGCTCTTGAAGGTCCAGCGGATTATCGAGACGCAAGGCCGTGAGCTGCTGCACGCGCTCGCTTTCGGCCGGACCGAGAATCTGAAGATCGAGGCGGCGTCGGTCGCCATGGACATCATCGCCCGACGCGGCTTGGATCGGGTGAACGCGTTGCGCCGAAAGCTGGTATCCCGCGACACGCTCGATCCACGCGACGTCTGGCCCCGCCTGTCGGCCGTCGCCACCTGGACCGGCGGCAGTTGCGGGATCGCGCTCGGCCGGGTGCGGTCCCAATTGCCGCCCGGCGTGCGCATCGTCGAATTCGGCTACAGCGCCAGCGAGTTC
>JBCBSH010000258.1:0-5445 GCA_039819285.1 Pseudomonadota bacterium | reverse complement strand
CCGTTAGGGCCGACAGCGTGTCGGTCATGTTATTCGCGCTTTGAAACTGCTTGGTCGCCAGATCTATGCCCGTAGCGGTATCGGCGGCCGTGATCAGGGCCAGTGAGAGCGTACGCAAGGCACGCCGCCCAATCGCCGCCGCTGTCGGTTCGTACGGTCCGTGATCCTCCAGCGCGTCATAAGCGGTGCGCAGCGGATCGGCCAAGGTGGAGCCGATCGCCGCCAGCGCGATCTGGCGCGCCTGATAAATCGCCTCGACATCGACGACCAGCATCTGATCGGCCAAAAAGTCCTCGCTTGGCAAGGTCAGCAGTTCGGCCTTGAACGCCGGGCTCAAGGTCTGATCTGCGAAGTTGGTGCCAAACGCGTCGATCAGAGCCGGATCCGTCTTTGGCGTTTGGTCCGACTGCAGGGCCGAGACGATGTCCAGCAGGCAGGTCGTCGCCCATTGCTGGCCCGCGTCCCAGCGGGCGAAGGGGTCGTGGTCGCGGGCAAACAGCAGTGGCAGAGCCGTCGCCGCGTCCTCTCGCTTCAACTGCACGGGCGCGGAAAAGCCACGTACTAGGGAAACCGTCGGCTCGGCGGGCAGATCCTCGAACCGCACCGTAAGCTCGTCGCGGTCCAGTTCCAGAACGCGTGTCTGGTCACCGCCACCCTCGGCGCTCGACCCGCCGTCCACATTGGCCGCAACGGCGGTGCCATCCTCGCCGATCAGCCCCATCGCCACCGGGATAACGACCGGCTGTTTGGTCTTTTGGCCAGGTGTTGGCGCGGTCGATTGGCGCAAAACCAGTGACAGCGTCTTAGCCTCGCCATCGTACGACTGCTCGACCGAAACCACCGGCGTGCCGGCCTGGGAATACCAGCGGCGGAACTCGCCTAGATTGCGCCCCGAGGCCGCCTCCATGGCGGCAACAAAGTCCTCGCACCGCACCGCCTGGCCGTCATGGCGCTCGACATACACGTCCATGCCCCGGCGGAAAGCCTCGGCGCCGATCAGGGTGTGGATCATGCGAATGACCTCCGCCCCCTTCTCATAGACAGTGGCGGTGTAGAAATTGTTCACCTCGATGTAGCTTTCCGGCCGGATCGGATGGGCCAGCGGCCCTGCATCCTCGGGGAACTGCATCGCGCGCAGCCGGCGCACCTGGTCGATGCGCTCGATCGCAGGGTCGCCCTGGTCGGCGGAGAAGAGCTGGTCGCGGAAAACCGTCAGCCCCTCCTTCAGCGTCAGTTGGAACCAGTCGCGGCAGGTGATCCGGTTGCCCGTCCAGTTATGGAAGTACTCGTGCGCGACAACGCTTTCGATCCGTCGATAGTCAGCATCGGTCGCCGTGTCCGGGTGCGCCAGTAACAGGGCGGTGTTGAAGATGTTCAGGCCCTTGTTCTCCATCGCGCCGGCATTGAAATCGCCGACGGCGACGATGTTGAACTGGTCCAAATCATATTCCAGGCCGAAGACGTCCTCGTCCCAACGCATCGAGGTCTTCAGCGCCGACATGGCGTAGTCGCATTTGTCCAGATCCTCGGGCCTTGTGTAGATCTTCAAGGCAACGTCGCGGCCGGACCTGGTGGTGAAGCTGTCATCCAGCGAGACAAGATCGCCGGCAACCAGCGCGAACAGATAGGCGGGTTTGGGGAAGGGGTCGTGCCACTTCGCCCAATGGCGGCCGTTCGCCGAAGTGCCCTGGTCCGCCAAGTTGCCGTTGCTCAACAAGACCGGGTAGCGCGCCTGGTCGGCAACCAGCGTCACCGTGTAGACCGACAGTACGTCGGGCCGGTCGGGAAAGAAGGTGATGTTGCGAAAGCCCTCGGCCTCGCATTGGGTGCAGAAGTTACCGCCGGATTTGTAAAGCCCCTCAAGGCTTTTGTTCTTGTGCGGCTCGGTCTCCGTGACGATGTCGAGGACGCCGGCGTCGGGCGGGTCGATGAGGATCAACCCTTCATCTTCGACGCGGTAGCGGTTTTCGCCCAAGGGCTCGCCATCCAGAGCGATCGAGGCGAGCCTCTGGCCGCCACCATCAAGCTTCAGCATCTCTTGTTTGCCGTCGGCGTCAGGATTGCGCCGAAACGAACTTCGGGCTGTGACGGTCGCGCCGTCCTCACGCAGGTCGAAGATCAGATCGATCTCGTCAAAAAGGAAGTCCGGCGGCCGGTAGTCGGCGAGATGGATTTCGCGGGGCGGGGCGGGCTGACCGGCTGGATCGTGATCCATAGGTGTCTACTTCATTGCGGGCCGAGATGGTATTTCGGCCGTTGTAGAGAACCAAAGGCGCGACGCCTAGGGCAATGAAGCCGCAGAAATGACGAGATTGCGATCTATCGACTGCGAGTTGCTCGATATGGAGTTGAACATGGCATGTAGCTGCCATTCAGGGGAAAACCCAAGCGGACGACCGAAGGTCTATCCGTCGCGCCGGTCATTCCTGAAGGGCCTGGGTGCCGGAACGTCAGCAATTGCGCTGGCGGGGTGTGTGCCCGGCAGTGTCGGCGGCATCGGCGCGGCCTTCGCTCCGCCGGAATCGGAGCTGATGCGGGCGGCTGATGCGAGCTGGCAACGCATCTTGAGCGAGCGGCCGGTTTGGCGCGACAGTTCGGCCAACCAAAGCGCGCAACGCATTGCCGGCCGGCTGATCCCGTTGACCGGCGAACCCGGCCTGCCGTGGCAGGTTGTGCTGTTCGACGATGGGGCGGTGAACGCCTTTGCCTTGCCGAACGGCAAGATCGGCATCTATCGCGGCATGATGGAGACGGTGGAGAATGACGACCAGCTGGCCGCTGTGATTGGCCATGAGTTGGGCCACGTAACTGCCGACCATGCGGCTCAGCGCATTGGCACCCAGCAAATGTCCAGATTGGGCGCTGCGCTTCTCGGCTCGGCTCTCGGCGGCACGCCGCAGCAGGCCAACGAGCTCGCCGGGTTGCTGGGCATGGGCGCCAACTACGGCGTGATATTGCCGTTCTCGCGCCAGCAAGAGCTTGAGGCCGACCGGATCGGCGTTCGTTACATGGCCCAGGCCGGCTATCAGCCCATCGAGGCGTTGGAGTTTTGGCAGGATCGCATGGTCGACGCGGGACGCGGCGGACCGCCGGAGTTCCTGTCGACCCATCCGTCGGATCAGGCCCGCATTCAGCAGTTGCAGCAGATCCTTTACGGCTGACGACATCCATGGCGGGCAGGCGGATTGTCTTGGCCCGCTGGCCTAGACCGGTGATCCCGGTCAGCCCTCGTCCCTGCCGGTGTTCGGGGGTGGCCCCGGCGGCATGGCGGCCTTGGGCCGAACAGTGGCCAGATTGCGCAGCCGGTTCTCGCGCCAGAGGATGACCAGGCCGCTGGCGATCACGATGGTGCAGCCGATGGCCAGGTGCCACGTCGGTTCCTCGGACCAGATCAGGAAGCCGAACAGCAGGGCCCAGATCAGGGTCGTGTAGGTGAACGGTGCGGTGGCGGAGGCCGGCGCCAGCGCGTAAGCCTGTGCAATGAAGTATTGGCCGATCCCGCCTACCAGCCCGGCAATCAGCAGGACGCCGAGATGGGACCAGGCGGGAACCACCCAGACCGGTATCATCGCCAGCCCCGCCAGCAGCGTCATGATCGCGGTGTAGGTAAAGGCGATGGCCGCGCTCGATTCCGTGGCGCTCATCCGGCGCACGGTGATCATGGCGAGCGCAAAGCAGGTGGCGCTGCCGAGCCCGGCCAGGGCGCCGCCATAGCCGAAATCGCCGCTCGGGCTCGCCGTGATCAGAACGCCGACGAAGCCGGCAATCACGGCGCTCCAGCGCCAGACGCCGACCTTCTCAGATAACAGGGGCACCGACAGGGCTGTGAGGATCAAAGGGGCTGCAAAGCTGATGGCCGTTGCGTCGGCAAGCGGCATCAAGGTGAACGACAGGAACAGGAGCGTGATATGGCCGAAGCCGAGCACACCCCTAAAAGCGTGCGATCCCCAATGGGCGTGTCGCAGCGGCCGAAAGCCGTCCTGGCGCATCAACAGCCAGACGATCGTCGGCAGGGCGAACAGGTTGCGGAAGAAGACGATCTCGACGACCGGATAGGTTTCGCCCAGCCACTTGGCCATCACATTGATCAGGCCGAAGATCAGATTGGCCCCGACCATGAAGCCGATGCCCAGCAGAATGCGGTCGCCCGCACGGTCGCCAGCGTGCCCGCCTGTCGAACCCTGACCGGCCATTGATCTCCCTCGCCCTGGCGCGTGATCCGCGCGCTTGGATGTCAAACTAAGGGATCAATTGCCGATGGGCAGCGCTTTGTTGCTTGGAAGCGCCGCCAGCTAGCCCAGGAAGCCGACCCGATGGCAGATCGCCGTCGACAGGCGCCGGGCCAAACGGTAGAGCCCGCGCATCGGATCGAAAATCATTTCGTTCTCGAAGCGATAGCTCTGCGTCTCGTCGGACACATAGGTCGCCGGCTCGCCGAAATCCTCATCGCCGGCCGGCCCGGCGGCACGCGGGAAGATCTCGCTCAACAGGTCCACCACCTCGTCGACGTCGAGGTGCAGCAGCCGGTCGACCAGCTGCTTGGGCGTAATGCTGTGGCGGTCGGAAAAGCTCGGCAGCCGCATGGCCAGCCGAAACAGCTCATGCAGCAGCGCGATGCGGATGGCGTGCAACAGGCACAGCCGCTCGCGTCCTTCGGTGCTGATTAGCGACGCGGTTCCGCCTGGCGCTCCCTCTGCTCGGACCGAATTCAGGGCCTGTTCCAGCATCGTGAAGTCCTGGAAAAGGGCGCGGAACACGCGGACCTGCCGCGCGTGCAGGCCGTTTTCCTCATAGTGGTGTGCCAGGCGCAGCATGTCCTCGGCCGCCCGGGTCCGGCCCGACTGGCTGGCCCGCACGATCCACAGGACCGGGTCCAGACTGTCGACATAGGCCTTCATGATCATCGGGTTGCTGACGGCGGCCCCATATTCGACAAGCCGCATCAATTGGCGCAGACGCGGCGACGCGGCGTAGAGCTTCTGAAACCGCTCGGGGTCCTTGGCCGTTGCGGCGCCCAGGCCGCCGACGGTGTTCGCCAGCAGGCCGAGTTGCTGCAGCACGGCATTGTGCGGAATGGCGCGCAACTGCGCCGCGTTGGCGTGATCGATGTCGGACGGATCGTCGTATTGCCGCTTGATCGCGCGGCTGCCGGACTGGAACAGCAGGTTGACGCCGAAGGCCATCAACAGGACGCCGTAGTTGGTGTCCTTCATCAGGTCGACCTGGAATTCCTTCACCGTGGTGAAGAACTCCCGAATGTACGACGCCTCGTCGTAGAACAGATCGTCGGCGGAGTTGTCGCCGTGCCTGAGGGCGTGTTCCAGGATGCGCGTCAATGCGGCATAGGCCAGCGGCTGGTTCATGAAGTAGAGATAGCCGTCGCCGCCTTGGAAGCTCATCTCCTGTTTGAACGACACGGTGTTTTCCGCCAGGAAGCCACGGCTG
>JBCBSH010000257.1:0-5464 GCA_039819285.1 Pseudomonadota bacterium | reverse complement strand
GGCGGCCGGTCCAGGTCGGTGATCGCGATAACCGCTGCCAGAACGTCCACGCCCTGTACGAAGCCGCTGTCCAGCGTGATGATGAAGTCCCGCTCGTTGAAGACGGCACTGCCTGTGGCACCGGACACCGGATCCATGCCGCCGAGATACTCAACGGTCATGTCTTCGAGGTCCATCTCGCCGTTGAGGGACACCAGTTCCACCTGCTGGTCCGGCAGGTTGAACGCGCGCGTGTGAATGTCCATGCTGGCGCGCCGAACCACGCCCCGGCTGATTTGGCTGGTTATCCACTGCCGGGCCGGCGTGATCGCCTCCGGCCAGTAGCGCGACAGGAGATCGACCGGCATGTCCGACAAGGTGACCGTGCCGACCGCGTCGAGCAGGCCGATGGGTTCGATCTGGATATCCGCGGTCACGTTGATTTGCGGCCCGCCAACGTCGATCGTGAATTGCGGCAGGCTGAAGCGGCGGGTCGGGAAATCGGCGACGGCCGTCAACTGGATGCCGGCGACGTTCAAGGGTTCGTCGTAATAGGCCGGTAAATTTAGCTGACCCGAGCCCGCCCGCATGTGCATTTCGATCCGCTGCGGCAGGAAGCGGTCGTTCAACTGCAACTCACCGCTGGCGGTTACTGGCGTCGTCAGGCTCGACAGGGGTGACAGTACGGGCGCCGCCATGGCCCAATCGGCCGGAACGACCCGGTCGATGGAATAGCGCACGACCGACGCCAGAGGGTCCAGGGTCTGGTCGACAATGATCTCGGCCCTCAGTTCCGGACTGTTAGCATTGATGCGACCGGTCAGACTGCCGACCAACTCGACCGAACCCTCTTGATCGGACCGGTAGGCAACACTGCCGCTGTAACTGACCAGTCGGTCGGCCTGGCGCACCGTCAGGTCGATCTGCCCCAAGATCGACGGCCCGGCGGCGGCATCGATCAGTTCGCCGTCGAAGTCGAGTGCCAGTTCAAGCTGCCCGATATCGGCCGCCAACGACAGGGCACCCTCGATGCCGTCGGCCGACCGCCGCAACTCGATGTTCGTCGACGGCGCCGTCCATGTCAGCCCGATCGCCCGGTCCTCGACGAAGACCAGACCGTCCTCGACGCGAAGCGACTCGAACCCGGCCAAAACCGGATTGCTCGATTGCAGCATAGCCATGAGGCCGCCGAGGGCTGACTGGTTGTCAGCCGATCCCTCGCCGTTGGCGGGGCGCCCAAGTTCAAGGCCCGCCAGTTGCAACCCGACCGAGCCGTCGGTATCCCGTTGAACGCGCATGATCGGCTCGATCAGGGTGATGCTTCTCGGCGAAATGTGCCCGGCAAACAGCTCCGGCGTATTAATCGTGACCGCCATGGCCGGAACATCCGCCAGATCCGCGCCGGACCCGGCATCAAGCACGCTGACGTTCCGGGCCAGCAACTCAATCGGCGTGCCGAACCCGTCCCAAACCAGCGACGTGCGTTCGATGTCGAGATGCACCGGGGCGTCCGTCATCGCGTCTTCGAGGTAGGGTGTCAGGAAGCTGACATCGACCGGGCCGGCTGCCAGGCGCAACACGGCCAGGCCGGCGAGCACGACCACCACGCCGAGCACACCGACGACGAAGCGCAGCGCCAGGCGCCAGAAGCTCATCCGCCGGCCCCGCGCCTGACCGGCTTGACCTGGACGCCGCGTTGACAAAGTGTGGCGGTGATGACGACGCTAGCCAAAGCCGGGCACGGCACCCTTGTCCCCTGGCCGCAGCCATCCGACGCCAGGCTGCTGGAACTTGGCTGGGAGCGCTGGCGCCAGATCGATCCTGCCCCGGCGTGGCAGGACGACCGCCTGCTGTCGGCCCTGTTTGGCAACAGCCCGTTCCTGACCGACTGTGCCGTGCGCGAACCCGACCTGCTGCAAACCATCGCCGCTGACGGGCCGACCAGCGTGTTTGACGGGTTGATCGGCGCGCTTTGGCGCGACCAAGCCGAAGCGGAGCAGGAGGAACCCTTTATGGCGGCCCTGCGCCGGGCCAAGCGCCAGGCCGCACTGCTGATCGCGCTGGCTGACATCGGCGGGTCTTGGAGCCTTGACCAGATAACCGGCGCCCTGTCGCGCTTCGCGGAGACCTCCCTGCGGCTGACCACCCGGCTGTGCTTGCGCATAGCCGCCAACCGTGGCGGCTTGCGTTTGAGCGATCCGGCCGAGCCCGAGCACCGGTCGGGGTTGATTGTCTTGGGCATGGGCAAACTGGGTGCGGCCGAACTGAACTATTCCAGCGATATCGACCTCATCATCTTCTATGACCCCGAAAGGATCCAAACCGGCGACCTCGACCGCCTGCCGCGCACCATGATTCGCCTCGTGCGCTCAATCGTTCGCATTATGGAGGAGCATACGGCGGACGGCTATGTTTTCCGCACTGATCTTAGGTTGCGGCCCGATCCTGGGGCGACACCCCTGGCCGTCAGTCTCGGCGCGGCGGAGAACTATTACGCCAGCCTGGCCCAAAACTGGGAGCGGGCGGCGATGATCAAGGCCCGGCCCATCGCCGGCGACCTGGAGGCCGGCGAGGCGTTCCTGACCTTTCTGCAGCCCTTCATCTGGCGTCGCAATCTCGACTTCGCGTCGCTGCAGGACATTCACGGCATCAAGCGCCAGCTCGACCGCAAGGCCGGCACCAACGGCATGGCGATCGAAGGCCATGATCTGAAGATCGGCCGGGGCGGGATCCGCGAAATCGAGTTCTTCGCCCAGACGCAACAGATGATTTACGGCGGCCGCGACCCACGATTGCGCAGCCGCCGCACGGTGGACACCCTGCAAACCCTGGCTAAGGTCGGGCGGATCGGCACCGATGTGGCCGAAGAACTGTCGACGGCCTATGCACGCCTGCGTCGGATCGAACACCGGCTTCAGATGACCGACGACCAGCAAACCCAGCGTTTGCCCGAAACGCCGGACGGCGTCGCCCGGCTCGCCTGCTTTCTCGGCGAACCGGACGCCGACTTTCGCGATGCCTTGCAAGCCACCTTGGCCACGGTGGAGCGGCAGTTCGGCCAACTGTTCAGCGAGACGACGGGCGACAATAGTGGCCTCATCTTCACCGGCCCCGACGCGTTGCCCGATACCGAGCGGGTTCTGGCCGAGCTTGGCTTCAGCGAACCGGCGAAGATTGTCGACACGGTGCGCGGCTGGCTGCACGGACGCTATCGCGCCGTGCGCAGCGACCGGTCGCGTGGTCTGCTGACCCAAATGCTGCCCCAACTGCTCGCCGCGATCGGGCGCTCACCCCACCCCGACACGGCGTTCAACCGGTTCGACAAGTTTCTTGCGGGCCTGCCGGCCGGCATCCAACTCTTTTCCATGTTCCGGGCCCAGCCGAGCCTGCTGAATTTCGTCGTCGAGCTCTTGGGCATATCGGACCGCATGGCCGACCATTTGGCCCAGAATCCGGAGGAGCTGGATGCCGTCTTGACACCAGGGTTCTTTGACACCCTGCCCAATCGGGCGGAACTGACCGACGAGATCGAACGGCTGTTGGCGCCGGCGCAGTATCACGAGGACGAACTCGACATTCTGCGCCAGTGGACCCGCGACCATCGCTTTCGCGCCGGCGCGCAGCTTTTGCGCGGCACAACGACGGGCGACCGGCTGGGCCCCTACCTGACGGCCATCGCGGATGCCGGACTGGCTGCCCTGCAAGAGCGGGTGGCGGCGGAGTTCGCGCGCCGCCACGGCAGGTTCTCAGCGCCCGGCCTTGCGATCGTCGCGATGGGCAAGCTCGGCAGCGGTCAGATGTCAATCCGGTCCGACCTCGACCTGATCATGGTCTTCGACGCGGGCGACCAGGCAGAATCCGACGGCGACAAGCCGCTGGGCGCGACCGTCTATTTCACCCGGCTGATCCAGCGCATCGTGTCCGCGATTACCGCGCAAACGGCCGAGGGTGCGCTTTACGAGGTCGACATGCGGCTGCGCCCCTCGGGCAATGCCGGGCCGCTGGCGACCAGCTTCGAGGCGTTCGCCAAGTATCACGACGAGAGCGCCTGGACGTGGGAGCATATGGCGCTGACTCGCGCCCGCTGCATCACGGGGGACCCCGAGATGCGCGCACGGCTGGGCGACATGCTGCAAAGAATTCTCACCCGCCGGCGCGACCCCGCTTCCCTCTATCGCGATGTGGCCGACATGCGCCAACGCATCGAGAAGGAGCACCGCCAAACATCGCCTTGGGCGGTCAAACATGTTCGCGGCGGGCTGGTCGATATCGAGTTCATCGCGCAATGTCTGCAGTTGCACCACGCCGCCGAACAGCCTTCGGTTCTGCATGCCGATACAAAGGAGGCGCTGGTCGCCCTCGGCAAGGCCGGGATTTTGGCCGAAACGACCGTCGATGATTTGGCGGCGGCGCTCGCGCTGGGGCAGCGCATCCAAGCGTATGAGCGCTTGGTTCAGGTCCGCATCCCCGATCTGGAGACGGCGCCACCTTCCATCCTTGACGGTCTGAAACGCGCCGCCTTCCCCGCCGATGCTCCGGCAAGCCTTCAAGAGACCGAGAGCCGCGTACATGCGGTGCAGGAGACCGCCCATCGCCACTATGTCGAGCTGGTGGAAACCCCCGCCAGACAGGCGGGATGGGAGCAATGACGAACGCGCCCTTGCCGGCCCGACAGGGTCGACTACCTTAACCAGCGTGGGCTTTCGCCGGCCCGTACCCGTTCCTCGTGACGACCAAACCCAAGGAAAATGCAACCATGTCGCTTGAAGTTGGCCAGCCCGCGCCGGATTTCTCTTTGCCGACCGCCGGTGGCGGCAGCGTCAGCCTGTCCGGGCTGAAGGGCAAGAAAGTCATCATCTATTTCTACCCCAAGGCCGACACGCCGGGCTGCACCAAGGAAAGCTGCGGCTTCAACGACAATCTGCCCGACTTCGGCAGCGCCGGAGCGGAGATCATCGGCATCTCAAAAGATCCGGTGGCGAAACTGGACAAGTTCGCCGGCAAGTATGGCTTGAATTTCACCCTTGCCTCCGACGCCGAAGGCGACACGGTCGAACGCTACGGCTCTTGGGTCGAGAAGAGCATGTACGGCAAGAAATACATGGGCATCGACCGGTCGACGTTCTTGATCGATGAGGACGGCAAGCTGGCCGCCATCTGGCGCAAGGTGAAGGTGCCAGGCCATGTCGACGCCGTATTGGAGGCCGCGAAGGGTTAGGATCGGCGTCCCGAGGCAAGGGAGCGTGCGGTTCGATAAACGCGGTCGAAAATCGATATCGCTGTTTCCTGATGGCCGATAATCGGTAGAGTGCCACCAGGATCGGCAACCCGACATTGACAATGATCGGCCGTGCCGGTGGCGATTGATCGGACGACGGGACGAGGCCAGCATGGACCGGCTGACATCGCTGGAAGTCTTCAACAAGGTCGTGGAAAGCGCGAGCTTTTCGGAAGCCGCGCGCCAGCTTGGCCTGTCTCGCGCCAT
>JBCBSH010000256.1:0-5529 GCA_039819285.1 Pseudomonadota bacterium | reverse complement strand
CGTCGCGCTCCGGCTCCAGCACGAAGAAGCTCAAACCCAGCAGGTTTTCGAAGTTCCGCGCCCCGACATACTCGGCCGGATTGGGCGAGATCAGTCGCTGGTTGGTCAGCGACAGCCCAAACGCCAGAAAGAATGGCGTGATCAGGAACAACAGCATCAGCAGGAAGGCGGGCGATGCCATCGCCCAGCCTGTCAGCGTCTGCTTGCCTTGCGGTCCAGCCGCCATCCTGTCGCCCTCCGCCGGTCCTAGCGGTCGTCGCGCGTGCCGTTACTGATAGCCGTTGTTGCGCTCGAGATCGTCGTTGATGGCGTCAGTGGCCGCGTCGAGCGTGTCGGCGACATCGGCACCGCTGGCGATATCGCTCATCGCCTTTTCGAACTCCAGGGCGGCGACCAGATAACCGGGGGTGACGGCGCGCAGCCGAGCCTGCGCCTCGCTGAGCCCGTAGAAGACCTCCAGCGGCCCGCCGTCAGAGTAGTACTCGGAGATCGCTGCCGCCGACGCGGTCGCCGGGATCAGGCCCAACGCGTTGGAGAAGGCCGCTAAATACTCATCTTGAAGCATGAATTCGATGAACTGATTGGCACCATCAGCGTGCTCCGTGGTCGACGAAACGCCGAACTGCCACGACGCCGCGCCGATGGTCGGCCCGTTGCCGAAATCGGGGGCTGGCAGGATCAAGAGGTCATCGCCGAACGTTTCGAGCGCGCTCAGCACCGCCCAGTTGCCGTTCCACTGCATGGCATAATTGCCGTCGACAAAGCCGGTCTCGCGATCAGCGGCGTCTTGAGACACGCCCGGCACCATGTCGCGGTCGAACAGGCTTTGCCACCAGTCTCCGAAATCAAGGCCGGCGTCGCCGTTCAGGACGCCTTCGGCCGTCGGCACCGAGACGTCGAGAATGTCGCCGCCGAAGCTCTGCAAGAACGGCCCGAACGCGTAAGGGTACCATTCGCCCGTCCAGGCCATGCCGACATCGAACGGATAGTCGAAATCACCGGATGCCTGAAGCGTCGTCAGCGTCGCATCGAACTCCTCAAGATCCCATGGCTCTTCCAAGGTCGGGATGCGAATGCCGTGCTCATCGAGCACCGAACGCCGGGCGAGAACCGCGACAGCCGCGTCCCACAGGCCGACCGTGTAAAGATCGCCGTTCCAATAGCCGAGCGTGCCTGGCAAAAAGCCGTCCGTAGTACCCTGGGGCAGGTTGAGCGGCTGTAGATATCCAGCCCACGCCCAGTTCGGCATGATCGGACCGTCGACGTCGATGATGTCAGGCAGATTACCGGCCAGGCCGGCCGCCACGACCGACTCGTTGTATGAGGCTTGCGGAAACTCGGCGAGCTCGATCACCCAATCGCCTTGCGAGGTGTTGAAGTCGTCGATCAGGCCGATCAGAACGTCGCGTTCGACCGGGTTGCCCGCCCCGTGATACCAGAGGCTGAGCGGCGTCTGGGCCTGCGCGGCGACACCGACCGCCGACAGGGCCAAGACCGATAGGGTCGTCTTCAGTGCACCGTTCAGGGTCATCGTCGTTTCCTCCTCCATACAGCGGTTTGGTCACTCGATCGACCGCGCAACGCTCGACCAAATGACAACATTGTCATTTCCCATACTATAGGCGCTCTAGACGGGATTGTGTCAACAGTCATGTCTATCACCTCCGAATCTTTCACACAGGAGATACATGAGGCACGTATCTTATCGGACCGACGTTCTCGGATTGACGGGTGCTCGGCGCGCACTTACGATAGATGACAATGTTGTCAGATACCCGACCCTAGCCCAATGGCCACTGTTTTCGATGTCGCGAAGCTTGCGGGCGTGTCGATCAAGACGGTCTCGCGCGTGGTCAATGACGAGCCGACGGTAAAGCCGGCAACGCGCCATCGCGTTCAACAGGCCATCGAGAAGCTGGACTATCGACCGCACAGCGGCGCACGGCTGATGCGGTCGTCGAAGTCTGGCATTGTCGGCATGATTTCCGATGCGGTTTCCAGCGCGGTCGAAGACCCGCTGAACGCTGGCCTCTCGGGCATCCACATCGTGCGCGGCGTTCAGGAGGCCTGTCGAGAAGCCGGCAAGATCCTAATGATTGCGGATGAGGGCGCGATCGACGACCGGGCCGGCGTGGCCAAGTTGCTGCGCACGTTCGAAAGCCACCGGGTGGAGGGCGTGATCTACGCCGCGCCCCTTCACATGCAAGTGGCGCTGCCGCTTCCCAAGGGGCTGCCGCTGGTGCTGGCAAACTGCTTCGACGGCTTAGGCACGCCATGCGTCTTGCCTGACGATGCCGGTGGTCAGGCGTTGGCGGTCGAGCACTTGGTCGCCACCGGACACCGAAGGATCGCCTATGTCGGACTTGGTGACGAACTCGTCGCAGGTCGGCTGCGCCGCGACGCCTTTCGTCGCGCGTGCCGAGAGGCCGGATTGTCGGAGACCGCGACGCCGATCCTGATCGGCTTCGACGCGACCTCGGAAACGAGCCTAGACAATCTGCGCAAATCCCTGGCGCGACTGTTCAAACGAACCTCGCCGCCAACCGCGGTGTGCTTCGGCAACGATCTGATGGCCATGCGCGGAATCGAGATGTTCGAGCGTATGGGTCTTGGCGTTCCAGGTGACGTCTCGGTCGTCGGCTACGACAATGACGAAAACCTGCTGCGTTATCTGAAACGACCCCTAACCACCGTCACCCTGCCCTATCACGAGATGGGGCGCGCCGCTGTCAGCACCTTGCTGCAACATCGCGCGCCGGGCGGTGGTCGTGCCAGCGCGGCGTCTCAACTGGTCCGCGGCGGTCTGGTTGAGCGGTCTTCCGTTCAGTCGCTGGCGCCGAAACGCACGACGACCCAGGCCACGTAGGACGTCGGCAGAACACTCCCTCAACACCTCAGGACATGGGAACGCTCATGCTGGCCCTTGATGGCAAATGGATCTGGGACTTTTGGCTCGCCCGCGACGCCGACACCTGGCATGCCTACTTTCTTCAGGCCGACCGCGGCTTGGGCGATCCGGAACTGCGCCATTGGAATGTCAGCTACGGGCACGCCACTTCGACAGACCTCAAAAGCTGGGTTCATCTCGGCACCTGTTTTCAACCGTCGAGCGGACCTGCCTGGGACGATAAGGCGACCTGGACAGGGTCGGTCGTGCGTGACGATGACGGTTTATGGCACCTGTTCTACACCGGCTCCAGCAAGGCCGAGAACGGCCTGAAACAGCGGATCGGGCACGCGACCAGCACCGACATGCATGATTGGCGCCGCGTCGGCGACGGGCTGATCCTGGACGTCGACACACGTTGGTACGAGGACTATGCGCCCGACCATTGGCACGATCGGGCCATGCGCGACCCCTGGGTGATGCGGGACCCCGATCGCGGCGGTTGGCTGATGTATTTCACCGCCCGCGCGCCGGGCATCGACGAGCCAAACGCGGGCGGCGCTATCGGCTTCGCGCGATCATCCGACCTCAATACCTGGACCCTTGAGCCCCCGGTCTTTGTCGGCAGCTTCGGCCAGTTGGAGGTACCGCAGGTCTTCGCCCATCAAGGCAGATGGTACTGCGTCTTTTCGACCGCGGCCGAGCACTGGTCGAAAGCGACCGTCGCCGGCACGCAGGGCGCCCCCGAGACCGGCACACATTACCTGATCGCCGACCACCCGGCAGGTCCGTGGCAGGTGGCGCCGCTGCCGTTTCTCGACGGCAGCAACCCACCGCGCCGCTATGCCGGGAAGATCGTCCTGCTGGAAACCGGCCCGGCCCTGATGGCCTTTGACCATACCGGCCCCGACGGACGGTTCGTGGGCGTGGTGGGCAACCCTGTTCCCCTCAAGGTCGATGGCGACGGACTCTTTACGATCGAAGCCACCGGCCTTCAGCCGGCTTCAGCGACGACTGTACGTTGACCAAAGCGGCGATCGGCCTGCAGTGATGTGCACATGGTCTGATCGATCCAAGCGGCCGCGACCGCCCTAGGAGTCCGCCGTCTGCTCCTGCCGCTGCCTGGCCACGGCGGCATGATAGCGTTTGCGGATGTCGTCGATGTCGACCGTTGGCTTCGGCAATTGCAGGTTCAGGTCCTTCAATGTCGCCTTGATGATGTGCGATACGGCCAGGTTTCGGAACCATTTCCGGTTCGCCGGGATCACGTACCAGGGCGCGTGCGTGGTCGAACAGGTCTCCAGCATCGCCTCATAGGCCGCGATGTATTCGTCCCAACGTCTCCGCTCGGTATAGTCGGACTCGCTGATCTTCCAATGGCGGCTCTTGTCTTCCAGGCGGCGGGCGAACCGTTCGAGTTGTTCGTCCTTCGAGATGTAAAGGAAGAACTTGATGATCGTGGTGTTGTTCTCCGTCAGCAACGTTTCGAAATCGTTGATCAGGCCATAGCGCCGTTGCCAGACGCTGTCGTCGACCAGCCCATGGACCCGTGCCACCAGCACGTCTTCGTAGTGTGAGCGGTTGAACACGGCAACCTGGCCCATCCCGGGTGCGCGCAGATGTACGCGCCACAGAAAATCGTGGCTGCGCTCAAGCGTGCTGGGCTGTTTGAAGCCGACAACGCTGCAGCCTTGCGGGTTCATCGCCTTGATCACGTGTCGGCAGACGCCGTCCTTGCCGGCCGCGTCGATGCCCTGCAACACGATCAGGAGCGCGTGATTGCCTTCGGCGTACAGCAGGAACTGAAGTGCGGCAATCTCGTCCAGCAGGCTGTCGGTCTCGCCCTTGGCCGACTGTTTCGACAGCCCTTCGCCATGATAGTCCGGGTCGATATCCGCGAGCCGGACCTTCGACCCAGGCGTCACGATCAGTTTCTCTCGGTAATCCACGGCCACCTCCGACACGGATCTGCCAATCAACCACGATGGCGGTACCTTAGCGCCAATTGGCAATCCGTGTCGCGTGGCGGGCAAGCGCCGTGTCGAGGGGCCGGGGCGACCAACCCGATAGTCGCCCCTGCAGCGCCGCTATTGAACCTCGTCGCGCAGCCAGTCGGACAGGTTCCGGCCGATCGACTCTGGCTCGTCTTCCTGCAGATAATGCACGCCATTGCCGATGAAGCGCGTCTGCAGATTGTTGAAGTTTTCCGCCATCCAGGCCGCGGCCTCCGGCGGCGTCAAGGCACCCGGCGAGGCGTAGAGCACGAGCTTGGGCTGATCGGAGGTGGCAAGCCACTGACCAATCGCTTCGACCACGGCCACATTGCGGGCCGGCTCGCCGGCGATGGGAATCTCGTTCGGCCAGACATAGATCGGCTCCCGATCCGCCGCGTTCACAAACGGCGCCCGGTAGGCATCCATCTCCGCATCGCTGAGCGGACGCAGGACGGCCTGGGGCAGGAGCTGTTCGATGAAGAAGTTCTGATCGATGTTCAGCGCGCGCCCCTCGTCGGGCGTTCGAAAGGCGCGGAACAGATCCGCGTACGGCCCCATGGCCTCCAAGGACGGCATCGGGAAAGCGGGCGGCGTCAGCGCCTCCATGAAGGCGACGGCGGCCACGTTGTCGGAGTTGTTGGCGGCGTA
>JBCBSH010000255.1:0-5612 GCA_039819285.1 Pseudomonadota bacterium | reverse complement strand
CGTCCGCCCTTTGAACTGACTCAAGAGGATGATCGCCTGTTCGGGCGGGGCACGTCCGACATGAAGGGCACGATCGCCAGCGTCTATGGCGCCCTGGTGGCGGCGCGCGAAACGGGCCTGGAACTGGCCTACGACCCTGTCCTGCTGTTCTGCACCGACGAGGAAGGCGGGCTCTATCCCGGCATCCGCCACCTGGCCGAGATCGGCGCGGTCGAGGGGCATCTGCTCAGCTTTAACGGCCAGGCCTCGCCCCGCATCTGGGCCGGATGCTTCGGTAGCCTCGATCTGGCCATCGACATCACCGGCCGCTCGGCCCATTCCGGCGATCCGGTCGGTGGGGTGAACGCGGTGGAGGAAGCCTTGCCGCTGCTCGACCGGCTGATGGCGCTGAAACGCTCGGTGGAGACCCGAACGTCCGATATGACGCCGCCGCCCCATTTCCCGCCTGGTGTACCGCTGAAAGCGCGGCTGACGATCACGGCGATCAATGCCGGGTCAAAGGGCTCCGCACTGCCAGGCCGCTGCCGGATCGTGGTCAATCGGCGCTACACCCCGGATGAGGAAGGTGCGGAGGTCGAGGCCGAGCTGCGCGACACGATCGCGGCGGCGTTGGACGGCAGCGGCGCTCTAGGCTGGAAGGCCACCGTCGTCGGCCATCTCGCACCGGTGAAGGACCCGGTGGGGCCGCACTGGCCGCGCTGGCAGGCGGCTTTGTCGGAGGGCTTCGGCTACGGCCCGGAGGATTTCATCCGGTATGGCGCTTCGTCCAGCTCCGACATGGGCTGGGTTCAACAAGCGGGCATCCGTGAGATCCTCTTGGGCGGCCTCAGCCGGCCGGAAAACAACGGACACGCCGCCGACGAGTTCACCACAACGGGCGATCTGAAGGCACTGGCGCACGCCGTGCTGGCCTATCTGGCCCAACCGTTCAGAGCCGACCTGTTGAGCGAATAAACCAGGAAGGACCACAAAGGAGACGAGAGATGATGTCACGTTGGACTATGCGCCGCCGCAGCCTGTTGGCTGGCTCCGCCGCTGGATTGACCTTGGCCGGCAGCGGTTTGCTGCCGCGCCTGGCCGCCGCCCAGCCGGTACGCGGGGGCACGCTTCGCGTCAGTGTCGATCAAGCGCCGAGCGTGCTGAACCCGCTGCTGCACCGGCTCAATCCGGAATACATGCTGGGCGAGATGCTCTACAGCGGCCTGACCCGGCTGGACACCGACATGTCGGCCATGCCCGATCTGGCGGAAAGCTGGGTCGCCAATGACGACCTGACCGAATGGACCTTCACCCTGCGCCAGGGCGTCACCTTTCATGACGGCAGCGCGCTAACCGCTAACGATGTGGTGGCCACCTTCACCGCCATCCTCGACGAGGCCACAGGCTCGCCCGCACGGCGCAATGTCGGCCCGATCAGCGACATCACGGCGGTCGACGACCATACGGTTCTCTTCCGCACCTCCGGCTCGTATGCCGACTTGCCGGTCGCGGTCGCCTACACCGACGCCAAGATTGTGCCGGCGTCGATCGTGACAGGTGATTTCGACAGCCTAAATCAGCAGGCCGTCGGCACGGGACCCTTCCAGCTCGTTTCCTACGAGCCAGAGCGCGAGGTCGTGGTCGAGCGCAACCCGAACTACTACGACCCGGCCCGGCCCTATGTCGATCGGGTCGAGATGGTGATCTATCCGGACATCACGGCCGAAGGCTCGGCCCTGATCTCCGGCGATACGGACATCATGATCCGCGCCGATCCGACCGATTTCGACCGGCTGGCGAACAGTCCGGGCATCGACGGGCTGCGCACGCCGTCAGGCCAGTTCCTGAACATCGTGTTAGGCTGCGACGTGCCGCCGTTCGACGATCCGCGCGTGCGCCAGGCGTTGGCGCTGTGCATCGACCGTGGTGCGCTGGTCGATTTCGTCGCCGAGGGCTACGGCACCCAGGGCGAGGACACGCCGATCAACAGCGCCTATCGCTATTGGGCGGATGTCGGCCATCGCGAGGCGGATATCGCCCAGGCCACGTCCCTGATGCAGGAAGCCGGCCATGGTGACGGTCTCGACATCACGCTGGTCGCGTCCGAACGGCCGGGCACGCGCGCCCAGATGGCCGTCGCGATCCGCGAGATGGCGCGGCCGGCCGGCTTCATCATCGACGTCCAGACCATGCCGCATGCCACCTACCTCGATCAGGTCTGGCGCCAAGGCAACTTCTATGTCGGCTTCTACAACATGCAGGCGTCGGCCGACGCGATCTTCTCGCTCTTGTACACCAGCGACGCCGCCTGGAATGAAACGCGCTGGAACAACACCGACTTCGACGCCCTGGTCGAGGCGGGCCGGCGCACACCGGACGGGCCGGAACGGGCCCAGATCTATGCCCAGGCGCAAGAGTTGATGTTTGCCGACGTGCCCACCGTCATCCCGGTCTTTTTCGACTTGTTGGGCGCCAAGCAGGCCTATGTGCAGGACTTTGAGCGCCACCCGCGCGGGGCGGTGTTCAACCTTGACCAGGTCTGGCTGGGCGAGGGGGCGCCGTCGCGCGATTAAGCCCCGTCCGACCACCGTCGCCAAAGGGTGAACGAAGACCGTGTCGCTTAGCTATCTCGTCAAACGGATCGGCTTCATCCTGTTCACCCTTTTGGCCGTGTCGGTGATCGTCTTCGGCATCACCCAGGTGCTGCCGGGCGATGCCGCCCAGATGATGCTGGGTGAAAACGCCACCGACGATGCCCTGGCCGCCGTGCGCGACAGGCTGGGGCTCGATCGGCCCATTTGGCGGCAGTATTGGGACTGGCTGTCCGCCACGTTGGGCGGGGATTTCGGCATCTCGCTGCGCACCGGCCTGCCGGTGTCGGAAATGATGCTGCCGGCCCTGCAGCGCTCCCTGTTGCTGGCCTTGCTCGCGCTCCTGCTGATGCTCGTCCTGGCCGTGCCGATGGGCATCATCGCCGCCCTCCGCCGGGGCAAGCCGACCGACGTCGTGATCGGCCTTGGCTCGTACATCGGCGTGTCGATGCCGGAATTCGTCACCGCCACGGTAGTCTTGCTGCTGCTGGCGAACCCGGTGCTGGGCCTGTTTCCGGCCACGGGCTACGTGCCGTTGACGGAGGATTTCTGGGAGGGGCTGCACCATCTTGCCCTGCCGGTGCTGACCGTGTCGGTGATCCTGATCGCCCATGTCTCGCGCATGGTGCGCTCGGAAATGATCGACGTCTTGCACACCGACTATGTCCGGGCCGCGCGCATGAAGGGGCTGACGAGGCGGCGGGTGATCCTGCGTCATGCCCTACCGAATGCCCTGTTGCCGGCCATCACCATCGTGGCGCTGGATGTCGGCTATCTGCTGGGCGGCATCATCGTGGTGGAAGAGATCTTTGCCTTTCCGGGCATCGGTCGCCAGTTGATCGTGGCGATCCAGAACCGCGACCTGCCGGCGATCCAGGCCGGCGCGCTGATCATGGCCGCGACCTATGCCATCGTGAACTTCCTCGCCGATCTGGCCTATGCCGCGCTGGACCGGAGGATCCAGTATGCCTGAGACCATCCGCCGACTGCTGCACACGCCGCAGGGCGCGATCGGCAGCGTCATCGTGGTCATCGTCCTGCTGGCGGCGGTCTTCGGGCCGTGGCTGGCGCCGGACAACCCGGAATCCTTCAACTATGGCAACCGGTTCGAGGGGCCCAGCGCCCAATTCCTCTTCGGCACCGACCAGTTCGGCCGCGACCTGTTCAGCCGAATCCTGCACGGCGCCCAGTCGACGGTTCTGATGGCGATTTTCGCGACCGTTATCGGCACGGGTATCGGCGCGGTGATCGGCACCGGCTCGGCCTATCTGGGCGGTCGTTTCGACGAGCTGGTCATGCGCCTCGTCGACGCGGTAATGGCGATCCCGAACCTGCTGTTCGCGCTTCTGATCGTCACGGCGCTCGGCGCCAGCGGCGTGAACGCCCTGGTCGCAATCGGCATCGCGTTCGCGCCCGGCATGGCCCGCATCGCTAGGTCCGTTGCCCTGACGGTGCGCGAGCAGGATTATGTGAAGGCGGCGATCGCGCGCGGCGAAAGCGCGGGTTACATCATCCTGCGCGAGATGCTGCCGAACGTCATCGCGCCGATCGTGGTCGAAATGACCATCCGGGTGGCCTTTGCCATCATGCTGCTGGCAACGTTGAGCTTTCTGGGCCTCGGTGCCCAGCCGCCCTCGTCGGAATGGGGCCTGATGGTCTCCGAGGCCCGGTCTTACATGTTCCGCAATGCCTGGATGATGATCTGGCCGGGCGTGTGCATCGCTGTGGTCGCGATCGGCTTCAACCTGCTGGGCGACGGCTTGCGCGATGCCCTCAACCCGAAGACCTGAGCCATGAGCGCCGGCCCCGTCCTTTCCGTCGAGAAGTACTCGCTGGCCTACGGCACCTCGGCCGGTACGTTTCAGGCGCTGCGCGATGTCAGCCTGGCCTTGCAGGGCGGTGAGGTGCTGGGGCTGGTCGGCGAGTCCGGATCGGGCAAGACCTCGCTCGCCCATGCGATCATGCGTGGCCTGCCGCCCAATGTCGGCCGCGAGGACGGCCGTATCCTGCTGGGGCAGGAGGATCTGACGGCGTTCAGCGAGGCCAGAATGACCGGCATTCGCGGCCGCCGGCTGGGCATGGTCTTTCAAGACCCCAGCACGTCGCTGAACCCGACCATGACCTTGGGCACCCAGATCATCGAAGTGCTGACCCGCCATCGCGGGCTCGACCGGCAGGCGGCGCAGCGTGAAAGCGTGGGCATGCTGGAGCGGGTCGGCCTGAAGACGCCGGCCGCGATGATGCACCGCTATCCGCACGAGGTCTCGGGCGGTGAGAAGCAGCGTGTCGTGATCGCGGCCGCCTTCGCCTGCCAGCCGGAAGTGCTGCTGTTCGACGAACCGACCACGGCGCTGGACGTTATCACGGCCCGCCAGATCCTGGATCTGTTCCGCGACCTGCAGTCGGAAACCGGTGTCGCCTCCCTATACATCTCGCACGACCTGGCCCTGGTCTCGACCATCGCGGACCGGGTCGCCGTGATCCATCAGGGCCGGATCGTCGAGCAGGACCCCGCAGAGCGCATCTTCACCGCGCCCCAGGATGCCTATACCAAGCGGCTGATCTCCGCCGTCCCGCGCCCGGACCGGCGCCTGGTTGACGACGCGACGTCCTCCGGCGGCAGCATGCTATTGAGCGGGCAAGACCTGACCGTGCGCTATGGCCGGCCCGCGCTGCTCGACTTTCTGAACAAGGCGAGGGCCAAGGGGGTGATCGGTGCGCAATCGGTCTCGTTCGATTTGGCGCAAGGCGAAATCCTGGGCATCGTCGGCGAGTCCGGCTCTGGCAAATCGACCATTGCCAAGGCGCTGGTTGGGCTGAACCCGTTCACCGGAACGGTTGGCTTCGGCGGCAAGGCCCTGACCGGAAGGCGGGATATGGATGCCGCCTATCGCCGCGCGGTGCAGATCATCTTTCAGCATCCTGACAGTTCCCTGAACCCGCGCCAGACCGTCGGCACGATCATCGCCCGACCGCTGAGGCGCTACGGCCTGGACCGTGAGGCGCCGGTCGCCGACACGGTCGCCGGCCTGCTGCGCGACG
>JBCBSH010000254.1:0-5629 GCA_039819285.1 Pseudomonadota bacterium | reverse complement strand
GATCCTGGCCGACGATCTCTTCATCAAGATCAAGCCGACCGTCGTTAACCTCTTGTTCGCCTCGGTCCTGTTTGCCGGGCTGGCCATGGGCCGGTCCTACATCAAGGTGATCATGGGCCCGGTGCTGCAGATGACCGATGCAGGCTGGCGTACATTGAGCTGGCGCTGGGCGTTCTTCTTCCTGTTTTTGGCGGTGTTGAACGAGATCGTGTGGCGCAATTTCTCAACGGAGTTCTGGGCCGGTTTCAAGCTGTTCGGCATCATGCCGATCACGCTGCTGTTCGGGGCGGCGCAGGTCCCGCTCTTGATGCGAGACCAGGCCGCCCTTCAGTCAGAAGAAAGCAAGGAAACCTAGCCGGTCTACCTTCAGGCCGCCTCAGGCGCGGCAAACGGCTCCATCTTGTTGAAGTCGACCAGGATGCCGTTGGGGTCGACAATGGCGAAATGGCGCTGACCCCAGGGCTCCTGCCGTGGCGCGATGGCCAGCACGTGGCCCGCCTGTCGCGCCGCCGCGAGTTGTTCGTCGACATCGTCGACCTCGATGGACAGAAAGGCCGCCCCGGCATCCGTTACCCGAAACATGCCCAGCGGGTGATCTGGCTTCGGCTTGAAAAAGCCAAGCTGAACGTCCGGCTTGTCGCGATGGGACAGCTGCAGATAGTCCGGTCCTGACATCACGGCCTGAAACCCCTGAGTGGTGTAAAATGTCTCTGTGGCAGGAAGATCCTGGCTTGGAAACAGCGGCATGATGGCGTTTGTCGACATCCCTCGTATCTCCTGGTCGGGCGGTCATTCGGTCTCAAATCCGGCGCGGCGCCGATTGGTGAAATGGACTATAGTGACACCCTACTGACATCTTGTTGTCAGTAGAGCTATCATAGGGTCAGTTTCATGAGACGCGCCGACCGACTGTTCCAAATCATCCAGATCCTGCGCCGACGGGCCGCGGTAACCCGTGCCAGTGACCTGGCCGAGGAGTTGGAGGTGTCCGTCCGCACGGTCTATCGCGACGTCGCCGACCTGATCGGCTCCGGCGTGCCGATCGAGGGCGAGGCCGGCGTCGGATATCTCTTACGCGATGGCTACGACCTGCCGCCGCTGATGTTCACGGTGGACGAGATCGAGGCATTGGCCCTGGGCGCCAGCATCGTGGCGAGCTGGAGCGACCCGGAGCTCGCCCGCGCGGCGGAGGACGTGCGCGCCAAGATCGGCAGCGTCCTGCCGGAACATCTGCGCGAAGAGTTCGTCTCAACCCACCTGATAGCGCCAGAGCAGCATTATCGCGCACCGATCGCGGTCGACATGGCGGGCATCCGCAAATCGATCCGTCTGCGCCGCAAGATCAGGCTGGACTATGGTGACGAGGCCGGCGACCGGTCCGAGCGTGTGGTCAGGCCGCTGGCGCTGGCCTTTTACGGTCCGGTCTGGGTCATGGTCGCCTGGTGCGAGCTGCGCAACGATTTCAGAAACTTCCGGCTCGACCGCATGGCCGAAGCCGAAATCCTGGAAGCGCGTTTCGCGCCGGAGCCGGGCAAGCGCCTGGCCGACTTCGTGGCGATCATGCAGCGCTGCGAGGAAGAGGACCGTCGCCGCCCCTGGCAGGGACGCGGACCGCCATCAAGGCCGGGCGCTAGGCCTCAGTTATCGTAAGTCACCCGCCAGATCGTGCCCGACGTGTCGTCGGCGATCAGCAATGCCCCGTCCAGCGTGGCAAGCAGGCCGGTCGGGCGGCCCCAGACCTGGGCACGGGCGGCCCCATCATCCAGCCGAAAGCCCGTCGCAAACACCTCGTAATCGCCGTCTGGAACGCCGTTGGACATCGGCACGCGGACAACGATGTAGCCGGTCGGGTCGGACCGGTTCCATGATCCCCGCAAAGAGACGAAGGCGTCGCCGCGATAGTCTTGCGGGAACATGTCGCCTTCATAGAACACCACGTCGATCGGCGCGGAATGGGCCATAAACAACAGATCGGGTTCGATCGTGCGGGCGACCAGGTCAGGTTCGCGCTCGGCAAAGCCCGGCTGCGGGTTGGGGCCGAGATAGGCGTAGGGCCAGCCATAGAACCCGCCGTCTTGCACACGGGTGAGATAGTCGGGCACCAGGCCATCGCCCATACCGTCGCGCTCGTTCACCACCGTGAACAGGTCGGTCGAACCGGGATAAAACGCCACGCCTATGGCGTTGCGCAGCCCGCTGGCAAAGATCCTGCCGGGCGCCGCGCCATTCGCCAGCGTGAATTCCATGATCGTCGCGCGCGGCAAATCCTCGACATCGATGTTGCCGCGCGATCCGACACCGACATAAAACCGGTCGCCGTCTGGATGAAACACGAGGCTGCGGCTCCAATGCCCGAGGCCCGAGCCGAACACGCCGAGATCCGTGACCTGTTCCGGCGCCGACGCAGCGCGCAAATCGCCCAAGGTGTAGGGAAAGCGCCAAACGCCGCGTCCGTCCGCGACGTAGACGAGATAGCCCTGCACATCGATGCCATAGGGCACGATCAGGTCGCGCACAAAGGTCTGCGCGACTTCCGCGACACCATCCCGGTCGGCATCGCGCAACAGGGTGATCATGCCCGCGCGCGGCTCAGAGACCAGAATGTCGCCGTTCGGCAGTTCGGCCATCTCGCGCGGATGGGATAGGTTCTCGGCAAACAGGGTGGCACTGAACCCATCGGGCAAGTTGAGCGTCGTGCCTGACGGGCGGGGCACGGTCTGCGGCCCGTTGCGCGCGCTGGACGTCGCGTAGGGGGCCGGCAGGTCCGCGACCCGCACCTCAAACTGCTGGCCGACCTGCTGTGCCACAAGCGTTTGCGGCACCAGCAGCAGCGCCGCCAACGCCAAGCCAAAGGTCCGCAGCATGCCAAGTCCCTCCCGGTGTCCAAGCCTAGTTTTTCACTTAGGCCATCATCCGGGCGGAACAAGCAAAGACGGCGGATCTAGGAAGCCAGCGCCGCCACGCCCGGCAGCGTCTTGCCCTCAAGCCACTCCAAAAACGCGCCGCCAGCCGTCGATACATAGGTGAACCGGTCCAAAACGCCGGCCTTGGCCAGCGCCGCCACCGTGTCGCCGCCACCCGCGACGGACATCAGCGCACCGGCCTCGGTCAGACGTGCTGCCTCCTGGGCGACCGCGCTCGTGCCCGCGTCGAACGGCGCGATTTCGAACGCACCCAGCGGGCCGTTCCAAACCAGCGTGTGGCATTCCGACAAGACCGCCTTCAGGTCGCGGACGCTGTCGGGGCCGACATCCAGCATCATGGCATCGCTGGGAATGGCATCGACCAGCACGGTTTCGCTTGCCGCGCCTTCCTTGAACTCCTTGGCCACGACGCCGTCCGTCGGCAGCAGGATCGCGCAACCGGCACCGTCCGCCTTGGCCATGATCGCGCGCGCCTCGTCCAGCATCTCGCCCTCGACCAGGCTCTTGCCCATGGCCACGCCCTTGGCGGCCAGGAAGGTGTTCGCCATGCCGCCGCCCAGGATCAGGCGGTCGACCTTGGCCACCAGATTGCCCAGCAGTTCCAGCTTGGTCGAGATCTTGGCCCCGCCGACCACCGCCGCGACCGGGCGTTTCGGCGCCTCCAACGCGGCACCCAGCGCCTTCAGTTCCGCCTCCATCAGGCGGCCGGCGGCCGATGGCAACAGATGGGCAATCGCCTCGGTCGAGGCGTGTGCCCGGTGCGCGGTCGAAAAGGCGTCATTCACATAGATGTCGCCCAAGGCCGCCAGCTTCGCGGCAAAGGCGGGATCGTTCTTCTCCTCTTCGGCGTGAAACCTCAGATTCTCCAAAACCAAGACGCCGCCTTCGCCGATATGGTCGACATTCTGGGCCGCCGCCGGCCCCACGCAGTCCTTCGAGAACGCGACCGGGGCGCCGAGAATCTTGCCAAGCGCCTCGGCGACCGGGCGCAGCGACATTTCCGGCACGACCTTGCCCTTCGGCCGCCCGAAATGGCTCATGACCACGATCTTGGCGCCCTTCTGCTCCAGCTCGTGCAAGGTCGGGACCAGCCGTTCCAGCCGCGTGGCATCGGTGACATGCCCGTCCTTCATCGGGACGTTCAGATCCGCGCGCACAAGCACGACCTTGTCGGTGACATCAATGTCGTCGAGGGTCTTGAAGTCAGGCATTTTTCCTACTGTTTGGCTGTTCGATCGGGCCCTGGAATTTCGCCGCACACTGGCATGACGAAGGCCGCTTCGCAATCGGCGATCGGTGACAAATCAGCGCTGGTCAGTCGAGGAAAAAGTCAGGGTAGGGCGCTTTTGCGGGGTCGACCGCGTATACGGAAAGATCCGCGATGCCGGCCGCGGCCAAGACCTCGTCATCGATGAAAAAATTGCCCGTCGTCGATGCTGCCCGCCGGGTCAAGATGGCATGGGCCGCGTCGGCCACGATCTCGGGCTTTCGGCAATGGGTCGGGTCGACACCTGGCAGCATCTGCAGGGCAGCCGTGGCGATGGCGGTGCGGGGCCACAACGCATTGACGCCGACCCCGTGCTCGGCAAACTCCGCCGCCATGCCCAGGACGCACAGGCTCATGCCGTACTTGGCCATTGTGTAGGCCAGGTGATCCTTGAACCAGTGCGGGTTCAGGTTCAGCGGCGGCGAAATCATCATGAGATGCGGGTTATCCGCCTTCAGCAAGTGCGGCAGACAGGCCTGGCTGACGCAATAGGTCCCGCGCGCGTTGACCTGGTGCATCAGGTCGAACCGACGCATCGGTGTTTCCAGGGTTCCGGTGAGCTGGATCGCGCTGGCGTTGTTGATACAGACGTCCAGCCCGCCGAACCGGTCCACCGCTGCGTCGACACTGTCCTTAACCTGGGCCGGGTCGCGTATGTCCACGACCAGGGGCAGCGCCGCTCCGCCAGCCTGCTCGATCTCCCGCGCTGCCGTATGGATGGTGCCAGGAAGCTTGGGGTGGGGTTTGTCCGTCTTGGCGGCGATGACAATGTTGGCGCCGTCTTGGGCCGCACGCAGGGCGATGGCCAAGCCGATGCCCCGGCTGGCGCCGGTAATGAAGAGTGTCTTGCCGGCCAAGTTCCGCTGGTCGTTCACCGACGACCTCCTGAATTCGTTCGCGATCGAGGACGGTGCAATCTAACCCCGATCAACGGCTTGCGTCATTCCTTGACACGCCTTTTGGCCTCTGCCATTGAAGGCGCCCTGCGGCGCCGGGCCCCCAACCCGGCTTTCTAATTTGCCGCGCGGTCGGGGCCGTAGCTCAGTTGGGAGAGCGCGTCGTTCGCAATGACGAGGTCAGGGGTTCGATTCCCCTCGGCTCCACCAATTCTCCTCGGGTCGAACCGGTTCCGCCTCGGGTCGTTCATTGCCCTGGGGCGCCGCCAACTCAACGTTCTTATCACACGACAATGAGCGACAAGCGCCGTGTCGCGGACAAGAAAAAGCCGGCGACCGTCACACGGCCACCGGCTTTTTGCGTCTCAACAATCCGCCAAGGATTACATCGGCGGCAACAGAACCGTGTCGATTACGTGAATAACGCCATTGCTGGCGTCCACGTCAGCCGCCACAACCGTCGCGGCGCCGTTCAGCACGACGCCATCGGTCGCATCGACGGCCAGAAGGCTGCCTTCAACCGTTTCGACCTCGATCACCTG
>JBCBSH010000253.1:0-5647 GCA_039819285.1 Pseudomonadota bacterium | reverse complement strand
CCTCCCCGCCGCCCTCCCGATGTGTCTTGGCGACCGGTCGCCAAGACGGCTTCGGCCGTCCATTCCACCCAGCGCCGAGGAGATGAGGGCACGATGACTGAGACCGGCGTTCCCGCCGATATCAAGAAGCTCAGCTTCGAGCAGGCGTTGGAGGAGCTTGAGAGCATCGTCCGCAAGCTGGAACAGGGCGAGATCGACCTCGACCAGTCGATTGCCGCCTACGAGCGCGGCGCGTTATTGAAATCCCATTGCGAGGCTAAGTTGCGCGAGGCACAGGCAAAGGTGGACCGCATCACCCAGGCGGCCGACGGCAGTCTCGGCACCGAACCCACGGATCTCACGTGAAGCTGGTGTCATCCGTCGATCTGGATGCGGAGTTGGACAGGGCCCGGGTCGAAATCGAACAGACCCTGGACCGGCTGCTGCCCATACCGCAGGACGGCGAAGCGCGCCTTCACGAAGCTATGCGCTACGCCACGCTGGACGGCGGCAAGCGGCTGCGCCCGTTCATGGTGCTGGCGAGTGCCGAGCTGTTTTCGATCAGCCGTTCCAGTGCCTTGCGGGTCGCCGCGGCGGTGGAGTGCATCCACTGCTATTCCCTGGTGCACGACGATCTGCCGGCCATGGATGATGACAAGCTCCGGCGCGGCAGGCCGACGGTGCATGTCGCGTTTGATGACGCCACGGCGATCCTTGCCGGCGACGGGCTGTTGCCACTCGCCTTTGAGATCCTGACGGATGCGGAGACCCACGCCGACCCGAAGGTCAGGTTGGAGCTGATCCAGCGTCTCGCGGCGGCCTCGGGCGCCCACGGCATGGTCGCCGGACAGATGATGGACATGGCTGCCGAGCGCGGCGAGTTTGGCATCGGGGCGATTACCAGGCTGCAACGGCTGAAGACCGGAGAGCTGTTTGCCTTCGCGTGCGAGGCCGGGGCAGTCATGGCCAAGGCGGATAGCGCCAGCCACCACGCCCTGCACGCCTATGCGCACGATCTGGGGCTTGCGTTTCAGATCGCGGATGACTTGCTTGACGTGGAGGGCCGTGACGAGGAGGTCGGCAAGGCGCTGCGCAAGGATGCCGAGGCCGGCAAAGCCACCTTCGTGTCGATCCTCGGTGTCGAAAGGGCGCGGTCCCAGGCAAGTCTTTTGGCCGATCAGGCAATTCGCCACTTGGAAATGTTCGATGAACGCGCAGATATCTTACGCAAAACAGCACGGTTCGTGGTTGAGCGGCGGAAATGACGGCTGAACGGCCTATATCGGCGATGATAGCGACAACGGGATCATCATGGCGGTAGACACCCCCCTTCTCGACGACATCGATCAGCCGGCCGATCTGCGCGAGTTGACGACGGATCAGTTGCGCCAGGTCGCCGATGAGCTACGCGCCGAAACGATCGACGCCGTCTCCGTGACGGGCGGCCATCTTGGCGCCGGCCTGGGCGTCGTCGAGCTGACGGTCGCCTTGCACCATGTTTTCGACACGCCTTCCGACCGGCTGATCTGGGATGTCGGCCATCAAGCCTACCCGCACAAGATCCTGACCGGCCGCCGCGACCGGATCCGCACGCTGCGCCAGGGCGGCGGCCTGTCGGGCTTCACCAAGCGCAGCGAAAGCCCGTATGACCCGTTCGGCGCCGCCCACAGCTCGACCTCGATCTCGGCCGGCTTGGGCATGGCGGTCGCGCGCGACCTTGCCGGCCTCGACAACCATGTCGTTTGCGTGATCGGCGACGGTGCCATGAGTGCCGGCATGGCCTATGAGGCGATGAACAATGCCGGCTCCAAGGACAGCCGGCTGATCGTCATCCTGAACGACAACGACATGTCGATTGCGCCGCCGGTCGGCGCCATGAGCGCCTATCTGTCGCGCCTGATCTCGTCGCGCACCTACCGCAGCCTGCGCACGCTTATGCGCGACCTTTCCGAAAAGTTCCCGCGGCCGTTCAAGAACGCCGCGCGCCGGGCGGAGGAATATGCCCGCGGCATGGTCACGGGCGGGACACTGTTCGAAGAGCTTGGGTTCTTCTATATCGGCCCGATCGACGGCCACAATTTGGACCACCTGCTGCCGGTCCTGCGCAACGTGAAACGCGCCAAGGAAGGCCCGATCCTGATCCATTGCGTGACCCAGAAGGGCAAGGGCTACACTCACGCCGAAAAGGCGTCCGACAAGTATCACGGCGTTTCAAAGTTCGATGTGGTCACCGGCACGCAGGTCAAGGCCAAGGCCAACGCGCCGTCCTACACCCGCGTCTTCGCCGACAATCTCATCAAAGCGGCGGAGGCGGACGACAGGGTGGTCGCTGTGACGGCCGCGATGCCGGCTGGCACGGGCCTGAACCTGTTTGCCGAGCGGTTCCCCGACCGCTGTTTCGATGTCGGCATTGCCGAGCAGCATGCCGTGACCTTCTCGGCAGGGTTGGCCACCGAAGGCTACCGCCCGTTCGCGGCCATCTACTCCACCTTTCTCCAGCGGGCCTACGACCAGATCGTGCACGACGTCGCGATCCAAAAGCTGCCGGTGCGTTTCGCGATCGATCGTGCCGGGCTGGTCGGCGCCGACGGACAGACCCATGCCGGCGCCTTCGACATCGCCTATCTCGGCTGCCTGCCCGGTATGGTGCTGATGGCCGCCGGCGACGAGGCGGAACTGTGCCACATGGTGGCGACCGCGGCAGCCTATGATGAGGGGCCGATCGCCTTCCGCTATCCGCGCGGCGAGGGCGTCGGCGTCGATATGCCGGAACATGGCGAACTGCTCGACATCGGGCGCGGCCGCATCGTGCGCGAAGGCACCAAGGTCGCTCTGCTCAGCTATGGCGGGCGGCTGCAAACCTGCCTGGACGCGGCTGAGGATCTGGCCGCGCGCGGTCTCAGCACGACAGTGGCCGATGCCCGCTTTGCCAAGCCGTTGGACGAGGATCTGGTGCGGCGTCTGGTGCAGAACCACGAGGTACTGATCACGGTCGAGGAAGGCTCGATCGGCGGCTTCGGCTCGTTCGTCCTGCACAGCCTGGCCCGCCAAGGTCTGCTCGATCACGGGGTGACGATCCGCACGATGACCCTGCCGGATCGGTTCCAGGACCACGACAAGCCGGCCCTGCAGTACGAGAGCGCGGGCCTTGCTAGCCAAGATGTCGTGGCCGAGGTCCTGGCCACGCTGGGTGTTGCTGATCCCGCTGAAATGCCCGTTCGGGCCTGATCTCGCCGATCGATCGCTCGTGATGGTCGTTTATTCCGTTCTCCAGGAGGCTTCGCTGCCATGATGAAATACCTGCACACCATGATCCGCGTCACCGACATTGACGAGACGATCAAGTTTTTCGAGCTCTTGGGGCTGCAAGAGACGCATCGCCACGAAAGTGAGAAGGGCCGGTTTACGCTGGTGTTCTTGGCCGCGCCCGGAAATGAGGAGGCCAAGGTCGAACTGACGTACAATTGGGACCCCGAGGAATACACCGGCGGCCGGAACTTTGGCCATCTGGCCTACCGCGTCGACGACATCTACGGCCTGTGCCAGAAGCTGATGGACAATGGCGTCACCATCAACCGGCCGCCGCGCGACGGGCACATGGCCTTCGTGCGCACGCCGGATGACATCTCGATCGAGCTGCTGCAGGAAGGCGACTCGCTGCCGCCGCAGGAGCCGTGGGCGTCGATGCCGAACACCGGATCGTGGTGACCTGCTAGGCGATGGCCGCGGCCAAGCGCCGGGTCGACCAGTTGCTGGTCGATCGCGGGCTGGCGGAGTCGCGCACCAAGGCCCAGGCCCTGATCATGGCCGGCCTCGTACTGGCCGGCACCCGGCGTGTCGCCAAGGCCGGTGAAACCGTCCCCTTCGATCAGCCGCTGACCGTCAAGGGCCAGGACCATCCCTGGGTCAGCCGAGGCGGGCTGAAACTGGTCGAGGGTCTGGACTGCTTCGAGATCGACCCGACGGGGCTTGTCTGTCTCGATATCGGAGCCTCAACGGGCGGCTTCACCGACGTGCTGCTGTCCAGAGGTGCGGCGCGGGTCTACGCCGTGGATGTCGGCCACGGGCAGTTGGCCTGGACGCTGCGCCAGGACGATCGGGTCACGGTGCTGGAACGAACCAACGCCCGGCACCTGACGGCGGACCAAGTTCCCGAGCCGGTCGGCCTCATCGTCTGCGACGCCAGCTTCATCGGCTTGGCCAAGGTTCTAGAAACGCCCCTCGGATTTGCTGCGCCAGGCGCGCGTCTGGTGGCCCTGATCAAGCCGCAGTTCGAGGTCGGCAAGGCGCGCGTGGGCAAGGGCGGCGTCGTGTCCGACCCGGCCCTGCATGACGAGGTGTGCCGATCCGTCTCCGACTGGCTGAACGGCCTCCCCGGCTGGCATGTCGTCGGTCTGACCGAAAGCCCGATCAAGGGCCCGGAAGGCAACCGCGAGTTTCTGATCGGCGCGGTCTACGAGCCAGCCTGAGGCCCAAGCGCGCGCTGGCGCAGCACATGATCGGCCAGCACGATGGCCATCATCGCCTCGCCGATCGGCACAGCGCGGATACCCACGCACGGGTCGTGCCGTCCCTTGGTGACGATCTCGGTCTCCTGACCGTCGATGTCGATGGTCCGCCGCGGCGTTAGGATTGAGCTGGTTGGCTTGACGGCGAAGCGCACCACGATGTCTTGCCCCGTTGAAATGCCGCCCAGCACGCCGCCGGCATGGTTGGACAGGAAGCGGGGGCCCTCATTGCCGGCGCGCATCTCGTCGGCATTGTCCTCGCCCGGCAATTCGGCCGCCGCGAAGCCGTCGCCGATTTCCACGCCCTTCACGGCGTTGATGGTCATCATCGCCCGCGCCAGATCGCTGTCCAGCTTGTCGTAGATCGGCTCGCCAAGCCCCGCCGGCGCGCCTTCGGCCCGCACCTCGATCACCGCGCCGATCGATGAGCCGGCCTTGCGGACCCCGTCGAGATAGCCGGCCCAGCCTTCGGCCGCCTGCGCGTCTGGGCAGAAGAACGGGTTCTTGTCCACCTGGTCCCAGTCCCACCGATCAGGATCGATGCGGTGCGGCCCCATTTGGACCAGGGCGCCGCGCACCTTGATGGCCGCGCCCAGCACCTTGCGCGCGATAGCGCCGACGGCGACCCGCGCCGCCGTCTCGCGCGCCGACGAGCGCCCGCCGCCCCGATAGTCGCGGATGCCGTACTTCTTCCAGTAGGTATAGTCGGCGTGGCCGGGCCGGAACTTGCGCGCGATCTCCGAATAGTCCTTCGAACGCTGGTCCGTGTTCTCGATCATCAGGCTGACCGGCGTGCCGGTCGTCTTGCCTTCGAACGTGCCGGACAGGATGCGCACCTGATCCGCCTCACGCCGCTGGGTGGTATAGCGTGACTGGCCGGGCCGCCTCTTGTCGAGATAGGGCTGGATGTCGGCCTCGCTTAAGTCGAGCAGCGGCGGCACGCCGTCGACGACCGCGCCCAGCGCCGGCCCGTGGCTTTCGCCCCAGGTCGTGAATCGAAAGAGCGTTCCGAAGCTGTCACCCGCCATCGTCGTCGCGTTCGTTCAGTTTGGCGATTGCCGCCCGGTCCATGCCGTAGACGATAGCATCATCCAAGACCCTGGCACCCACCGCATCGTAGAGCGCGCGAGCGGCGGCGTAGTCGGCCGAGCGTCCTGTCG
>JBCBSH010000252.1:0-5665 GCA_039819285.1 Pseudomonadota bacterium | reverse complement strand
TGGTCGCCGGCCGGCGCGAACTCCGAGACGATGCGCAAAGGGTTGACGAGCGTGGCTTCCGGCAGCGACGGTTTCGTCGCGACCGGTGCGGTGGCAAGGCTGGTATCCATGCCGAACTATATCGTGCCGGGCGCCGTCTGATCCAGCCGCCCGACACGCAAAACTGCCCTCAGGAGAAACGCACCTGATACACCGGTGGCAGGAAGTTGCTGATCAGGCGCCAATCGTCCCCGCCATTGTCGCTGAACCACAGGTTCCCGGTGGTCGAGCCCATCGCGAGGCAGTCGCCGGATGGGTCGATGTCCAGCGCGTGGCGGTAGACCAGATCGAAGGACGGCTCCGTTGGCAGACCGGCGTCGAGCACGTCGAAGCTGCGTCCGCCGTCGCGTGTGCGGCTGACCACAAACTTGCCGTCCACGGGCACCCGCCGTTCGTCCTTGATGCCAGGCACGAACCAGGCGGTGTTGGGATCGCTCGGGTGGGCCGCGACCGCAAAGCCGAACGCGCTGGGCCGGGCAGCGGTCATCTCGGTCCAGTTGTCGCCGCAATCGGTCGACTTGAAGACGGCCGTGTGGTGCTGGCACCACATGGTGTCCGGGTGGGCGAGGCACGCCTGTATGCGGTGGGGGTCCTGAATGCTGGGGTCGTCCTTCCGCTCTGGCGGGAAATAGTCGGCGCGGAAACCATGACCGGTCTGCCGCCAGCTTTCGCCGTCATCGCTGCTGGCCACGACCCCGCCGCAGGAGATGCCGCAGACGACGTTCGTGCTGTCGCGCGGGTCGACAAGAATCGAATGGATCCCTGGCTCGTCATAGCCGCCGCCGAACCAGTTCGGGCGTTCCGGCAGGTCCCACAGGCTCTGCGCCAGTCGCCAACTATCGCCGCGATCGTCCGACTGGAAGAGCGCGCCGGGAATGGTGCCGGCCCACAGCCGCCCGGGCTGGTCATCGCCACCTGGCTCCAACGTCCAGATCAGGGATACGCTCGGTCCCTCTTCGTCGCCCTCCTTTTTGTCGAAGGTGGGGCTTGCAAGTTCCGTCCAGGTCGCGCCGCTGTCTTCGGATCGGTGCAGCTTGCGGCCGAAATGACCGAGGTTGAGGGCGGCGTACAGCGTCCCGTCGCGCCGGTCGTGCAGGACCGACGTGACCGGATCGCCGAGGAACGACGGGGCGGAGACCGGTTCCTTGGCATCCGGTCGAACGGTGAACAACCCCTTGCGGGTGGCGACGTGCAACTCCATCGCATCAACCTCCGGACAGGGCTTGGAAGACGAACAGCCGGTCGCCGTCGGCCAACCCGTCGGACAGGCCGGTCCGGTCGGCGATCGGCCGATCGTTCACGTAAAGGGCGACATGCTTGCGCAGCCGGTCTTGGTCATCGACCAGATAAGATTTCAGGGCCGGCCTTTCGGCAAACACAGCGTCCAGTGCTGTGCGCACCGTCGATCCTTCGACGTCGAGCGGCGGACAAGCCAAAAACCGGCTGAGATGCGGTGTGAATTCCACATGCACCATAGGGTCATTGTCTTCGATTTCACCCTTTGCCGCAAGAAGCCGGCCGCCTATCGGGAGGCCGCGACCACCGTCTCTTGCGACGCGTGAACCAGGTATCGAAGCGGCCCGCCGGGGACGATCGTGTCGAACGGATAGCAGGTAACCAAGGTTACGGTTGATTGCCCCTCGATCATCGGCAAGGTCGCCTGTCGGTGATCGACAATCTCTGTGAGATCAACCCGATAGTCGTGGACTGTGCCGTCGGCCGTCTGCAGTCTCAGCGCATCGCCGGGTCGCAAGTGCTCAAGAAAGCGAAAATGCGTATCCCGATGGGCGCCGATCAGGGCCAGGCCGTCGGCGCCGATGGCAGCCGTTCCAGAGACGTGGCCTGGGCCAAACGCCATGGTCCGCCCGCTGGCCCCTTGCAGCACGATCAGGTCGACGCCGTGATCGGGCGCTGTCAGCCGTGCAACCGGCCAGGTGTCGGCCCAGGCCCACGGCCGCACCTCGCTGTCGCCGTCCAGGGTCTGGGCCCAGGCCCGTTCCAACAGGAACTGGGCCAGGGTGGCCTTGGCGTAGATGTAGACCCCTTCGCCCAACTGCCAGCCGCCGATCGCCAGCAACGGCAAGGCGACCAGAAGTGGCCAGCGCCGTCGTGTCCGACGCTGGCCAAGGGTGTTGTCGGAGCGCGTCATGGCTGGGATACCGGCATCCAGCGAACCCAACGCCTCGCCGCCAGCAACAGTGTTAGTGCCGCAACTAGGCAAAGGACACCAAACAACAGATTCAAGCCGGCCGGCGTTGAGCCGCGTGGCAATTGCGCGACCTGGACCGATCCGTTGGCGGCCATGGCACGGATGGCGCCCAGCGAATTCAGGGGCTGGGGCGGCGCTGCCACGTCCGCCATCTGCATGTCGACACCGTCTGGCATGTTGGTCGCAACCGCCTCGGTCGTGACTGTTTCCTCCTGCGGTCGGACAACAGTCGGATCGATCGCCACAAGGCTCGTATAGGCGCTGACCAATTGGTACTCCAGCGCCACATTGGTGATCTGCCGGCTGATCGCCTCGCGGTCGGCGCCGCGATAGATCTGACTTTCCAGCGATCCGATCTGCGCCCGTGCCCAAAGTGCGGCGACCCCGGCGGCGTCCTGGCCGCCGTTCAACTCGGTCGTCGAGACAAAGGTCTGCGCACCCCGGTCGCCGCTGATCGTGATCTCCCCAGCCGTGCCCGCCGGCGTTCGCGCGGAAACGATGACCGGCTCGCCCTGATAGAGATCGGGGATCGCGCCGGGATAGCTTTCGGCCGCGGCGCCATCCGGCCAGGCAATCCGGATATCGGTGAGGGCAGGGCTGGCCAGGCGCGCGAACAGGTCGCCCATGCGTTCGGCCACCTGCGCGGTACTGCCGATATAGGTGAAGGTGCCCCGGCCGCTCTCCGCCGCCTGGGTCATGAAGAAGCTGTTGGGCGCGCTGCCGATGCCGACCGTGAACAACCGGCTGCTGCCGATGCCGCTGTGAATCAAGCCGAACAGCTCCGCCTCGTTGCCCACGCTGCCGTCGGTGATGAAGACGATCTGGCGAAATGCCTCCTCGGACACCGGGCCGGCCAACGCCAATTGGAGTGCCGAGCGCATTTCGGTGCCGCCGTCGGCGATCAGGCCATCGACAAAACGGCGGCCGGCCTCCAGCGACTGAAGCGACACTGGCTGTGCTTGCGTGAACAGCGACGTCGGCTGATCGTTGAAGGCAATGATGTTGAAGTGGTCGTCCGGTCCCAGTCGATCGAGCGCGAAACGCAAGGCCTCACGCGCCTGCACGATGCTGTCGCCCGCCATCGATCCGGAGGTGTCGATGATGAACACCATCTCGCGCGGCAGATCCAGAACGGCACCGGGCTCTTCCGGCGGCATGACAATGATCAAGTGATAGTCGAAGTCGCCCTGTTGCTCGGTGAAAACACCCGCCGTTGGCACGGCGGACACGACCGGCCGCCAGACCAATTCGAAGTCGCGGGTGGTGTAGACGTCGGCGCGGGCAAGCTCGATGACATAACCGCTGTCGGGCCGCTCCGTCACGCTGATCGCATGGTGCGGGCTTTCCAGGCTGCCGACCGGGAAACCTGGCGCTAGGTCCACCGTTAAGCGCAGCGGGTTGATCGGCCCAGTGCCCGGCGCGGCGACAGGCGGCGTTATCCGGCTGGCATCCGGCACGCGGTCGGTGTCGAACGACCAGCCGGTGCCGCTGTCGGGCCTTGCGCCGATCCGATCGCCCGGGATGTAGCGCGGCAGCACGACCATCGGGAACCGCAGCGAGAAGGCCTCGTCGCGATAGTCCAGCGCCTCCTGATACTCGATCTCGACCGTGATCGCCTCTCCGGGCGGGATATTGGCCACCGAATTGGTGAAGATGTTAGGCCGTTCCTGGCTGACAAGGCTGGCGCGTTGGCCGGCATCGCGCGCCTGCTCATAGGCCTGGCGTGCTGCCGCCCGCTCCATGATCTCGCCGATCACCTGGCGTTCGCCGATCATGAGGCGCAACCGATCGACCGCCGCGTCTTCGGGCAGGGGGAAGACGTAGACGCCCTCGACCCAGTCATCCGTTGGATTGACGAAGCGCTGGGTGACGCGGGCGCGGGCCACCATGCCGTTGACCTCGATATGGACGTCCGTGTCCACGGTCGTGGCCGGCACCACATAGCCCGGACGATCGGCCGGCAGGAATAGGCCGCCATCGTTCATCGCGCTCACCGGAACCTGCTCGGTCTCCGCGGCAACCGATCGTGCCAAGCCCAGCGCGGCGGCAACGATCACAAGCCAGACTACTGCGATGTGAAAGGGGTTGAAGGCGCGCCTGCAAAACGCCTGACCGGTCGCTGGCTTCATGGTCAAAACTCCTCGCCTGTTGCACCCGGCGCGCCGGTAGGGCTGCGGTACCGGGTTGATCGGGGCGTCGACAGTCGCGGGACGGCAAGGCGCGAAGGGCTCCGCGATGGGGTGATTTCTTGATCTAATCGGGCGCGGGGCAGACCGAATTGTGGTGCAATTCTGCGCAATACTGCGTTGCCCGCCGGACTTCTTGATCGCCCAACGGCCGCGAAGTAGGGTCCCGACCGATTTTGACCTCTCGCAGAAAGACCCCCAATATGGCCTTCCTTGCCCAAGCGCTGTCTCGCATCAAGCCGTCACCGACGATCGCGGTCTCAACCAAGGCGCGCGAGTTGAAAGCGGCGGGCATCGACGTCATCGGGCTGGGTGCCGGCGAACCGGACTTCGACACGCCCGATTCGATCAAGGAAGCCGCCATCGCGGCGATTCGAGCCGGCGACACCAAGTATACCGCCGTGGACGGTACCCCCGCGCTGAAGCAGGCGATCGTCGACAAGTTCGCCCGCGAAAATGGTCTCAACTATGGGACCGACCAGATCACCGTCGGCAGCGGTGGCAAGCAGGTCATTTACAACGCCTTGATGGCGACCTTGGACCCGGGCGACGAGGTGATCTGTCTGGCGCCCTATTGGGTCAGCTATCCGGACATGGTGCTGCTGTGTGGCGGGGTGCCGGTGATGGTGGATTGCCCGGTAGAAACCGGCTTCAAGGTCCGGCCGGAGGATCTGGAACAGGCGATCACGCCGAAGACCAAGTGGCTGATCCTGAACTCGCCCAGCAACCCAACCGGGTCCGGCTACACGCACGACGAGATGGTAGCCCTGGCCGACGTGTTGCGCCGGCACGAGCAGGTGCATGTGCTGATGGACGACATCTACGAGCACCTGATCTATGACGGCTTTGAGTTTTCGACCATGGCCGAGGTCGCGCCGGATCTTTACGACCGGGTGCTGACCATGAACGGGGTGTCGAAGGCCTATTCGATGACCGGCTGGCGCATTGGTTATGCCGGCGGGCCGAAGGATCTGGTGAAGGCCATGGCCAAGGTGCAAAGCCAAAGCACCTCGAACCCGTGCTCGATCAGTCAGGCCGCCTCGGTCGCGGCGCTGAGCGGGCCGCAGGAGTTTATGGCCGGCTGGGTCGATGCCTTTCGCGAGCGGCGGGATCTGGTCGTCGGCATGCTGAACGAGGCCGACGGCATCTCATGCCTGACGCCGGTCGGCGCGTTCTACGTCTTCCCGTCCTGCGTCGATCTGGTCGGTCGCAAGACGCCGGCCGGCAAGAC
>JBCBSH010000251.1:0-5724 GCA_039819285.1 Pseudomonadota bacterium | reverse complement strand
GCGGCGTTCACGATCGAACGCGGCATGCGCATCGCGCAAATGGTCATTGCCCGGCACGAGCGGGCGACGTGGCGGGCCGTGTCTAGCCTGGACGAGACCGCGCGCGGCGGCGGCGGCTTCGGCTCGACCGGCACGCAAAGCTGACGCAGCCATGTTCCGCCTGTCGAAAAAGCTGCTGTTCGCCATCGAGGCCGTTGTCGACATCGCCTACCATTCCGGCGATCAGCCCGTGCAAAGCAGCGTCATCACCGAACGGCAAGGCATTCCCCGCCGTTATCTGGAACAGGTGCTGCAGCAGCTTGTGCGCGCCGGCATCTTGAGCGGCGTACGCGGACCGCGCGGCGGCTATCGCCTGGCGCGCGAACGGCGCCTGATCTCCCTTGGCGACATCGTCCGCGTGGTGCGAGCGATGGAAAGCGCCCAAGACCCGATCGACGATCCGGCCGGGTCCAGCCTCGGACGCGAGGTCGTCCGGCCGATTTGGGACCAGATGCAGGAATCCTGCATGGCTAAGCTGGACGACACCACGGTGGACGATCTGTGCCGCGCGGCCCGCGAGCGGGGCATCGCACGCGAAGGGGTGCCGGCGGTCGACTGGTCGATTTAGGCCGATGTAGAGAAAGTTCTTTGCATTGCGCGCGGTCGACCATAAATTCGCGTCAACAACTGTGAATAACAGTTAATATACGATGAAGGAGTGTTAAATATGAGCGTTGCCATGCAGGACAATGCACCGCCGGGGAACCCCGAGTTTCGGGGGCGGATCTACAACTCCATCCTCGATACGATCGGCGCCACGCCGCTGGTCCGCGTGCCGAAGCTGACGGCGGAGTACGGCGTCAAGGCGGACATCCTGGCCAAGCTCGAATTCTTCAACCCGCTGTCCAGCGTGAAAGACCGGATTGGCCTGGCGATGGTCGAGGCCCTGGAGGCGGGCGGCAAGGCGGTGCCCGGCGAGACCGTGCTGGTCGAACCGACGTCCGGCAACACCGGCATCGCGCTGGCCTTCGTGGCCGCCGCGAAGGGCTATCGCCTGATCCTGACCATGCCGGAAAGCATGTCGATCGAGCGGCGCAAGATGCTGAAGCTGCTGGGCGCGGAGCTGTACCTGACCGAGGCGGCCAAGGGCATGAAGGGCGCCATCGCCAAGGCGCAGGAACTGGTCGAGGAACTGCCGAACGCCATCATTCCCCAGCAGTTCCAAAACGCGGCCAACCCGGAAATCCACCGCAACACGACGGCGGAAGAGATCTGGCGTGACACGAATGGCGGCGTCGATATCCTGATCTCGGGCGTCGGCACCGGCGGTACGATAACCGGCGTTTCGGAGGTCATAAAGCAGCGCAAGCCCAGCTTTCAGGCCATCGCGGTGGAACCGGAGGACAGCCCGATCCTGTCCGGCGGGCAGCCGGGACCGCACAAGATCCAGGGCATCGGCGCCGGCTTCGTGCCGGATATCCTGAACACGGGCATCATCGACGAGGTCGTCCAGATCGCCAACGACCGCGCCTTCGACATGGCCCGCCAGGTCGCGCGGCTGGAGGGGCTGCCCGCAGGCATCTCGTCAGGTGCTGCCTTCGCGGCGGCGCTGGAGGTCGGTGCTCGGCCCGGCAATGAGGGCAAGCAGATCGTCGCCATCATCCCGTCGATCGCCGAACGCTATCTCTCCACCGCCCTGTTCGAGGGCTTGGAATAAGCACCGCGAGTAGCTGGCCCTCGGGTCAGTGACTTCTGACGTCGGTTGAGGTCCAGGCGCCCGCGCCTTAAGAAGGGCCATGGACCTCACTGACGACCAGATCGACCGCTATGCCAGGCATCTGATCCTGCCGGAAATCGGCGGGCCCGGTCAGGCCAAGCTGCTGCGCACGTCGGCGCTGGTAGTGGGGGCCGGCGGGTTGGGCGCGCCATTGCTGCTCTACCTGGCCGCCGCCGGCTTCGGGCGGTTGGGCATTGTCGACGACGATGTCGTGGACCTGTCGAACCTGCAGCGTCAGGTCATCCACGACACCGGCACGCTTGGCGTGCCGAAGGTTGAAAGTGCGGCCCAGAAAATCGCCGCGCTCAACCCCGATGTTGCGGTCGATGCGATTGCCGAACGGCTGAGCGTCGCGAACGTCGAAGCCCTGATCGACAGCTACGACCTGGTCATCGACGGCAGCGACAATTTCGCCACCCGATATCTCCTGAACGACGCCTGCTACTTCGCCCGCAAGCCGCTGGTCTCGGCGGCCTTGCTGCGCTTCGAAGGGCAGCTATCGGTGTTCCGCGCCTATGACGGCCCGCCGCACCCCTGCTATCGCTGCCTGTTCCCGGAACCGCCGCCGCCCGACGCGGTGCCCAACTGCGCCGAGGCGGGCGTCTTGGGCGCGCTGGCCGGCGTCGTCGGGTCACTCCAGGCGGTCGAGGCCGTCAAGACGGTGCTTGATCTCGGCGACAGCCTGTCGGGCCAGTTGCTGCTGATCGACGTCTTGTCGATGCGCTTCACCAAGCTGGACATCCCACGCGACCCGGCTTGCCCGCTATGCGGCCCGCAGGCTTCGATCAGAGATCTGTCGGCCCACCCCTAACCGTCGACGTCGTGCACGACCCAGACATTCGGCTCGCGATAGACCCCCTGGTCGTGCTCAAGGTCGATGTCGATCGGATTTAGGGCGCCCGGCACGCAATAGCGCCCGGTTCCCGGAAACATCAGTCCCGTCCAGCGAGACCAGTCCGCGACGGTGCCTGGAATGAACATGGAGTCCGGGCAGACCCGGATGACCTTGCCGCCCATCCGGACATGGACACGCAGCCAGGCGTCGTAGGGAAGGCCGGCATCGTTGGTCCAGGCGACGTATTGCTCCATCGGGATCAGGGGAAACTGCGCCTTCTGGTTCGGCCTCACGGGCAGGATCACGTATCGAATGCCCATCCGGGCCGCCAGCGCGACCATCTGGGCCACCAAGGCCCCGCTTAACCGTTTGGCCTGATGCGCGGGATTGACGACGGCCTGAATGCCCATCAGGCAATTCGGCGCAGCACCCTCATGATGGTCGAGAACGGCCTTCTCCATCCCCCAATCGACCCCGCGATCAGGCAGATCGGTCAATGGGCCGCTGAACTGCAACGGCACGGTATTGGCGAGGCCGAGGATGTCGTCCTGGTCAAGAAGCGCGAACTGATACTCCGGGAAAAGCGCGTTCAGGGACCACCAATTTTGGTCGAGAACCGGATCGTGCAGCATGAATTCGGGCCAGGCCGCGTTCACGATTTGCGTGCGCTGTTCGTCCAAATCCGGGCGCGCAGAAAGAGTGACGACGTCGAAGTCCGGCGTTTGCTGTGTCATGGCGAACTCTCGCCCTGGCGGGCTCAGAACTCCGTGTCGATGACACGGTCCGGCGGCACGTGGCCGTCGGTGAAGGCGCGGATGTTGATGATGACCTTTTCGCCCATGTCGATCCGGCCCTCGATCGTGGCCGAGCCCATATGGGGCATCAGCACCACGTTCGGCAGCTTCAACAGGCGCGGGTTCACCGCCGGCTCGTTCTCGAACACGTCCAACCCGGCCCCTGCAATCTCGCCCTGACGTAACAGGTCGGCCATCGCCTTTTCGTCAATCACCTCGCCGCGGGATGTATTGACGATGATGGCGTCCCGCTTCATCAGCTTCAGGCGCCTGGCGTTCAGCAGGTGATAGGTCGCAGGCGTGCGCGGGCAGTTCACCGAGACGATGTCCGTGCGGGCCAGCATCTGGTCCAGGCTGTCCCAATAGGTCGCCTCCAGCTCTTGCTCGACCTCTTCGCGCACGCGCCTGCGGTTGTGATAATGGATCGAGAGGCCGAAACCCCGCGCCCGGCGCGCCAGGGCCCGACCGATGCGGCCCATGCCGACGATGCCCAGCCGCTTGCCCTTCAGCCGGTGGCCCAGCATGAAGGTCGGGCTCCAGCCCTGCCATTCGCCGTCGCGGATCAGCCGCTCGCCCTCCACCAGGCGCCGCGACACGGCCAGGATCAGGGCCATGGTCATGTCGGCGGTGTCGTCGGTCAGCACGCCGGGCGTGTTGGTGACCGTCAGGCCCCGCTCGCGCGCGGCCCGCAGGTCGATATGGTCGACGCCCGTTCCGAAGCTGGCGATCAGCTTCAGGTTCGGCCCGGCGGCGGACAGAATGTCCTCGTCGATCCGGTCGGTGACGGTCGGCACCAGCACCTCGGCCTCGCCCATCGCCTGCTTCAGCGCCCCGCGGTCCATGGCTTGGTCATCGAGATTGAGGCGCGCGCGGAAGAGCTCCATCATGCGCGTCTCGATGACGTCCGGCAGCTTTCGCGTAACGATGACCAACGGGCGTTTGATGTCTGACATGGATGCGGTCGGCCTTGCTGAAGGGTCGGTCGGCCATAGCAGGGTGGCCGGTCACTGTCCAGCGCTTGACCCGGGCCGCCCGGCGCCGTGAACTGGGCCCATGGGCGAATCACCTGCCAGCGCCAAGGGGACCAACCGCGCGACCGCGCTGGTGGTCGTCTTGCTGTGGGGCCTTTTGTCGCTGGATGCGATCGCGCAGGACCTGCCGACCCCCCGTTTTGCCTCAATGCGCAATGATGAAGCGAACGTGCGGACCGGACCCGGCCGGCAATATCCCATCGAATGGGTATTCGTTCAGCGCGGATTGCCCGTCGAGATCATCTCCGAGTTCGACAATTGGCGCCAGATCCGCGACTGGCAGGGCGAAGGCGGCTGGGTCCACCACAGCCAGTTGAGCGGCCGGCGCACGGCCATCGTGATGGCGCAAGAACCGCAGGAGATGCTGCGCGACCCCCGCCCCGACGCCGGCCTGATCGCCCGCATCGAACCGCAAGTCTTGGGCGATCTGATCGAATGCCCGGAACCGGCCGCGCAGGAGGGTGACTACTGCCTGTTCGAGGCCTCGGGCCTGCGGGGCTGGCTGCCGCGCGGCACGTTGTGGGGCGTCTATCCCGACGAGGCGGTCGACTGATCCGGCCTGGCTCAACCGGGCAACGTCTCCATCACCCAGCGATGCAGCGGCGCCAGCCTGGCGAAGCAGGATATCGTATGGTCGACGGCATTGGCGCCGAACAGACGGTCGCCATCCGGCATGTCGCCGCGCACGACGACCAGCTTGTAAAGCAGCAAATCCTCAAAGCCAGCCACCGGATCGAAACCGGCCGGCGGGCGTTTGAGCTGCGGGCCGTCCAGATCGCCGACACCCGCCTCACGCGCGGTCGCAACCGCATCGCGCAGCGCCCTGGCCTTGTCCGGGTCGCAAACGACCGTGCGATAGGCCTTGAGCTGGGCGGGCGTGAGCTGCCACTGGCCGGCACCAATGCCGACATGATCGGCAGCGATTACGAGATGGAAGCCGGAGCCGACATTCGGCTTCGCCCCGGCCCAGAAGATCATGTGCAGGCGCGGGCTGTAGGGCGTTTTGTCGGCGGAAAACCGAAGGTCCCGGTTCAGCCGCCGGATCGAGCCGTTGACCGAGGGTTTGGCGGTCAGGCCCGGCGCGACCTCGTCCAAGCGTGCCCCGACGGCCTCGACGAACGCCTTCGCCGGCGCGACCAACAGACCGTCATAGTCGGCGCGATGGGCGTCGAACCAGGTCTTGCTGTTGTTGGCCGCAAGCCCGCTGAGATAGTCGGTCAACCCGCGCTGAAACCCGTCGAACGTCGTCATGTGTGATCCCCATGGTCATCCTCGGCGTTTCGGCCTAGGATAGGATACCTAGGGACA
>JBCBSH010000250.1:0-5753 GCA_039819285.1 Pseudomonadota bacterium | reverse complement strand
CCTTCCGGGTTTTCGATCAGGCTCTGGATCGTCGCCGGGTTGATCTCAAGCTGGTATTGAGGGTCGCGACCTTGGAAGGGCAGGGCGGCCAGGTCCAAGAGGGCCTTGCCATACCGATCCGCGTGACTGGCAGCTTCGACGACCCTCAATACCAGCTTGAGATCAACCCGGCGACGATCCAGAGCCTGATCGAAAACCCGGAAGGTGCCTTGGACGCCTTGCGCGGCCTCTCGGGCGAGGGCGGCGTCCCGTCGCTGGATCAGCTACTGCCAAATGCGGGTGGCGAGGATGGCGGGGGCGGCAGCCCGCAGCAACTGTTGGAAGGGCTCGGGCGCGGCCTTTTAGGTAACTGAACCGCCGCTCCTGTTGGCGCCCGGTTAACTGCGGGCCTGAGTGGACGTCGGGCTGATCTAGGTCGCCTGAAGCCGGCACAGCGCCGAAGCGACGCGGGCGGCGAGCACGGCGTTGTTCTTCACCAGCGCGATGTTGGCGCGCAGGCTTTCGCCGGCGGTGATCTCGGCCAGCCGCGCCAGCAGGAAGGGCGTCATTTCCTTGCCCTCGATGCCCGCCTTGAGCGCCTCCGCCAAGGCGTTCTCGACGGCATTGTTGACCCGGTGGGCGGGCAGGGCGTCCGCCTCCGGCACCGGGTTGGCGATGACCACGCCGCCCGTGTCGCCAAGCCTGCGCTGGCTGTGGAAAATCTCGGCCAGTTCGGCTGGCGTATCCGCCCGGTGATGAAGGGCCAGGCCGCTGGTCGTCGCGTAGAAGGCCGGCAACGTGTCGGTGCCGTGACCGACGACAGGCACGCCAAGCGTCTCCAGCACCTCCAGCGTCTTGGGCAGGTCGAGGATCGACTTCGCGCCGGCGCAGACCACCGCCAGCGGCGTCCGCGCCAGCTCATGCAGGTCGGCGGACACATCGAAGCTGCCTTCCGCACCCCGATGGACGCCGCCGATTCCGCCGGTGGCGAACACGGATATGCCGGCCCTGTGGGCGATCATCATGGTCGTGGCCACGGTGGTGGCACCGTCGAGGCGGCGCGCCACGGCGACAGCCATATCGCGACGGCTCAGCTTGGCGACATCCTGGGCGGTTGCCAGGTAATGCAGCTCCGCCTCCGACAGGCCGACCGTCGGGCGACCCTTCAGGACCGCGATCGTGGCTGGGACTGCACCTTCGTCCCTGATCAGCGCCTCAACCTGCCGGGCCGTTTCCAGATTGTCCGGATAGGGCATGCCATGGGCGATGATGGTGCTTTCCAGGGCCACGACCGGCCGCCCGGCGGTCAGCGCGTCGGCGACCTCCGGCGCGATCGCGAGGAGGTCGCCGTTCTTGGTTTGAATCTGATGTGATGTCATGGCGGTGGCGTACATGCCTCCAGCGCGGGCGGCGGTCAATGGGCTTGGCTTGACATTTCCGTAACTGCAAAGTTACGGTCACTCCTAAGTTACCCACGACCCCGTTACCAGCCATGCTCGATCTCACGCCGATGCAGGAGGCCACGCTGGATGCGTTGGGCAGTCCGGCGCGTCGGCGCATTGTCAGGCTATTGGCGCCGGGGCCGATGTCGGTCGGCGAGATCGCGGCGAAGCTGCCGATCAGCCGGCCGGCGGTGTCCAAACATTTGCGGGTGCTGGAGCGCGCCGATCTGGTCACACATCGCAGCGAAGGCAATCGCAATCTGTTCCGCCTCGACCCCACCGGTTTCGACGCGGCCAGGGACTGGCTGGACTCCTTTTGGGACGAGGCGCTGGCCCGACTAGCGATGGCTGCCGGTTCCAATGATCGTTCCACGGGGCCGGCGTGAGCACGCCCCTGCGCCGTTCGATCCGTTTGCCTTGTGGCATTGACCGGGCGTTTGAGGTCTTTACCAGAGAGGTCGACGCGTGGTGGCCGCCTGGCCACCGGCGGTTTGAGAACTCGATGCTGGTCTTCGAGACCAAGGCCGGCGGGCGCTTTTTCGAACGAACGGTCGCGGGGGAGGAGGCGGACCTTGGCGCCGTCCAGATCTGCGAACCGCCGCGCCGGCTGGTCTATTCCTGGCGACCGGGCTCGCTGACTGAGCCGACGCGGGTCGATGTCCGCTTTTCGCAAGATGGCGGCGCGACCCTCGTCGAGATCACCCACGAGGAAGCAGGTGCTGCGTTGGGTGAGCTTTGGCCCGATCGCGTAAGAATCTTCGACCGTTCCTGGAGCACCGTCCTGGCGGCACTGGCCGCCCACATAGCCGACCATCCCCCACCAGCAAGAGCAATCCGATGAAGCAGTATCAAGCCTCCGCAACGATCAATGCCTCGCCAGAGGCAGTCTGGTCGATCCTGACTGACGCCAGCGCCTATCCCAGTTTCGACCCTTATTGCGACAAGATCGAAGGCGAGATTGCGCCGGGACAGAAGATCAAGGCGTTTTCGAAGCTGTCGCCAGGCCGCGCGTTTCCGGTCAAGGTGACCGAGTTCGAACCGGGCAAGCGCATGGTTTGGGCCGGCGGGATGCCGCTCGGCCTGTTCAAGGGCGAGCGGACCTTCTCGCTAAGCCCGGGTGAGAACGGCACGGTTCACTTCGACATGCGCGAGGTGTTCAGCGGCCCGATGCTGGCCCTGATCGGCAAGTCACTGCCCGACATGACCGAACCGTTCCAGAAATTCGCCGAGGGCTTGAAGGCCAAGGCCGAGGCCCCGTAGGGACGGCGTCAAGCGTTTGGCATCCAGGCCCCATGCAGGCCCTGCGGCACCCGGCGCGGTAGCGCGACGACCGCGACGGGTTCGGCCGTGACATCGGCGGCGTCCAAGAGCGTGAAGGTGCTGGCGTCGCTCGCGGGATCGTAGACGAAGACCGCGAGATAGCCGTCGCGTTCGCCGTCGAGCCCCGGCTTCGGGATGAACACCGGCTCGCCGACCAGCCGGTTGCCGAAATCGTGCAGCGCGATATCGCCGTTTTCAGGGTTCATGTGGGCGACGGTGTTGAAGGTCGCCGATGTCGACCGGTCCAGCGTCCAACCGTCGGTGAGCGTCGGGATGTAGACGTGCCAGGTGGGGGTCGCGTTGCGGCGATCGTCGACCCTCGGAAACTCGACGGCGGCGTCTGAGACGCACCGATCGTCGATCTGCCCGGACGCCAGGTCGACGCTCAGGCGATGCAGTCTCGGCGGGGTCGACGGACCCGGGCCGGGACCAAAATGCAGCCGTTGGTGGCGCACATAATCGATGACCAGCTTGCCCCTGTCCTCGAAGCCGTTGGCGAAGTGAAAGACGAAAAACGGCTCGGTCTCAAGCCAGCGGACGCCGCCGCCGTTGAGCGGAACGAGGCCGATGCGCGTGCCCAGCTCCGGGCGCCATTGAAGCGGCGACTGACCGGCCTGCGCGCCCACCAGGTCGAAGATCGCTGGCCCGGCGAGCACCACGATGTGCCGCTCGGTCAGAATGAAATCATGGATCATGGTCGCTGCGGCGAGCGGGACCTTTGTCGAGTTCACGAGCCTGCCGGACGCGTCGATCTCCTGAAACCGGACGAACGGCTCGTCGATCCCGTAGGTGACACCGAACAGCGCGCCGGTCGTGGGGTGAAGCCGCGTGTGGGCGCCGATTTCGATGGGTTGGTCGGTGCCCGCCGACCATTCGCCGATCGTGTCGAGCTCTGGCGTCAGCTCATAGCCTGTCGAGACCTCCAAGAGTGCGAGGATGTGGCCAGCGTGCCGAACGATGCCGACGAACGCGCCGTTCTTGAAAGGGCCGGGGTCGGCATCGGGTTCGACGAGCGCGGGATCGATAGGCAGAGGCGCCAACGTGCCGCCATAGATGGCCCGCCCGGCACGCTGCTCGGCCACCAGCCCCCTGGTTTGCACGAAGCGGTTTCGATAGCGCGCCCGCCCATTGTCGAGATAGACCGCATGGATCATGCCGTCGCCGTCGAAGGGGTAGGCGTAGGACAGGGGCTTGAACATCGGGTTGGGGCCGTTGCGCATGTAAGCGCCGCTCAAATCGCCGGGGATTGCGCCCGCGATGACGGGCAGGTCGCCCGTACTCAGTTCGTCGAACACCGGCGCGAAATTGCCGCGAAGGTGAGGATTGTCCGAGGTCCAAGTCATTGCGGTCTTGCCGCTCCCTTCATCGCGCCGGCTTCGTTCGTACTCGATCATTTCACGTTACCAGGACGCCAGGCGCGGCAAAATGCGGTGGTAAGGCCGCGATCTGCAGCGACCAGACTTGAGCCCGTGGTAAATCCAACACCTGGAGACCTGCAGAAATCGAGGGAAGGGAGAAGAGGCCATGAAGAAATGGCTGCCGATGCTGGCGATCGCGTCCGGCGTTGCGCTTTGGACGGCACCTGCCAGCAGTACCGATCCGACAACGTCCGACTATTTCATCGGCTATTGGGGGTTTGGCACGCCCGATGAGTGTATCAGTCGCGATACCATGTCGTTTTATGCCTCCGGTGCCTGGGCCATAACCAATGGGGGCGGCAATCCCGTTGAGGCTATCGGCGTCTGGGCGCTCGACGGTGACCGCATTCTGATCGATTTCGCTGAGCTCGACGATCCCTCCGATCTGGTGTCTGTCGAGGCGTCGATCAGCAACGCCGGCAAAGACGCGTTCACCCTGACGTCACCAGAGTTGCCCGACGGTCAGGAGACGCTTTACCGCTGCGAGTAGCGAGCCCGCTTACCGTCGGAACCCGGACCTCTAAAGCAGGCCGGCGCGCCGCAGCAGGACGCCCTCTCTCAGGTCCTCGTTAACCGACCGGTCACTTTCGATGGCCAAGGAGGCGCACGCGATGCCAAGGCGCACGGCCTCGTCCATGCGCCGGCCGGCGGCAATGCCGTAAAGGATGCCTGAGACCATGCCGTCGCCGGCGCCCGTAACATCGCAGACTTCGGAAGGCAGCGGGTCGAAATGGTTGTAGACGCTGTCGGAGGCCACGAAGACGCCGGCGTCGCCCATGGAGACGATGACCGCGCCGGCGCCCTCGGCCCGCAGCCGGTTGGCAAGCTCGCTGGTCTCGATCTGCGCGGTGGCCGGCAACCCGCACAGCGCCACCGCCTCGTCACGGTTCGCGAACAGCAGATCGACCCGGTCCAGAAGGCCGTTCAAGCGCTGCGACTTGGTCACGGATACCGCGTCGATCGCGCTCAGGCAGCCGGCGGGCTTGTTTTCCAGCAAATGGTCGAGGCCGGCGGCCGGCAAGTTCGTGTCCAGGAACCAGATCGGTCTGCTGAGGAGGTCCGGCGCTAGCTGGGCGCCGAAAAGCTCTGGCGCGACTTCGTCATATATCGACATATCGGCCATACCGACGCTCAGCTCGCCGGACAAATCGATGAGCGCGGTGTAAGTCGCTGTCTGCTCCAGCTCCGACCGGCACACGCCGCTGACATCGATACCCAGGCTCTCGAGATCGGCGAGCAGTTGATCGCCGGCATCATCGCGCCCGATCCGGCTGACCAGCGCCACATCGCAATGCAGGCGGGCCAGATTCTCCGCAACATTGCGCGCGACCCCGCCAAAACTGGCGTCCACCCGGACCGGGTTGGAGGTGCCCAGCTTCACATCCTGCAGCGCGTGGGCCGTTCGGTCGATATGGGCAGCGCCGATGCACGCGATTGCTGAGCGCAAGAGCGATCCCCTTTCGTTGTTCCATCGTCGTCCGCGTGCGGTCCGCCGGGACAGATGGGGCAAAACCGGCGCACAATGCCTTTGGCAGCCAACTTGCCGGTTTGGGGAGAGAGCTAACCATGCCCGCTAATCTGGGACCGTGACGTT
>JBCBSH010000249.1:0-5766 GCA_039819285.1 Pseudomonadota bacterium | reverse complement strand
TGGATGGTGCCGGGCGACCGGCGCCCGCGTTTTAGCACGGCACAGGGGGACGGCAAGGGCGATGCCCGATACTTGATGTCAATCAAGCGGTTGACCAGCCGTTTGACCGGGGATCTGGCCAGGTCGACTAGGCATTGCGCAAACCTGTGATATGGCAGAAATGGCCGGCTGTGCTACATGGACCTGAAACTTGAAAGGCAAGGGCCCTGGCGGCGCGTCGATGCTTCGCACACGACTGTACATTTTGAAGATGTTGGCCAAATCGCTGGTGATCACCTCGCTGGTGGCGACGGCGGTCGCGTGCCTGGTTTACTCCCAGCGCTATCTGGACGAAATCGTCGAACGGTCGTTTCCGGTGATCATGTTCTTCGAGATCATCGTGACGCTGATGCCGTTCCTGCTTGTCGTCGCCATCCCGGTCACGCTGTCGATCAGCATTGTGTTCATCTACAACAAGCTGATCACGGACAGCGAGATCTTGGTCCTGCGCGCTGCGGGGGTCAGCCAGTTCGGCCTTGCGACGCCGGCGATCTGGCTGGCGCTGTTGGCGACGGGCCTGTCCTATCTGATGACGCTCTATTTCGTGCCGTTGTCCTATGAGCGCTTCAAGGACATCGAAACAATGGTGCGCAGCGGGCAGGTGGAGGTCTCCCTGCCGGCGCGGACGTTCAACACGTTGGAGCGGAACCTCACCGTCTATTACAGCCAAGAACTTGAAGACGGCACGATGCAGTCGATCCTGGTGCAGGACAACCGCAATCGGGCGGAGCCGATTACGGTGATCGCCGAGAGCGCAAGGGTTTTGCCGGAGGATGGCGAGTTTCGGATCTTCTTCTGGAACGGGGTCCTGCAGCGGTTCGATCGCGAACAGTCTCAGATCACGTCCATCAGCTTCGATCAGTATGTCCTGACGTTGAACATCCTCGCGAACGGCCGATCGCTGGATGACCGGCCGCTGGAACCAAGAGAGATGGGCCTGGCTCAGGTCATCGCCGAGCAAAGCAATCCTGAGATCGGCGAACGGCAGCGCAACGAGGCGACGGTTGAGGTCTATACCAGGCTGGTCAGCCCGCTCTTGTGCTTCACCGTCGCGATGATTGCCGTGACGGTCATGTTTGTTGGCGAGCAAGTGCGCACGCGTTTTGCCAAGCGGGTTTTTGCCGTCGGCGTGTGCATTGCCGCCTTGCTGTTGCTGTTTCAGTGGCTGATGGCCCTGACGCGCGGCAACCCGATGTTTGGGCCCCTACTGCCGGTCGCGGCGATCTTGCCGGGCGTCATCGCCACCATTGTCTTGTGGCTCAGCAACCGCCGTGCCCCCCGACCGTGGAGAGCCCGCCGCCGGGACCGGCTGCTGCAAGCCACCAGCGCCTGAACTCCGCGCCGGTTGCTGGGGCCGACCCCAGAACTGCAGCCAGACCCATTGCTCCGGCGTTTCACGCACCCACCGCTCCGCGATCGCGTCCACCCGATCGGCCAGCCACGCCTCGTCGGCATCGGGGTCGCCTGTCTTGGGCGGCTCGATCGGGTCGTCGAGGACAAGCTCGAAGCGGGCGCCGTTTAGGCGTTTCATGCGGGCGGGTAAGACGACGCATGGCTCGCGCTGGCTGATTCGAATGACGCTATGCAAGGCCGACGACCGCATTCTCCGGTGGCCGAAACTGGGCACCATGATCCAACCGGACAGGCGCTCGTCCATCAGCATACCCAGCCGGGCGCCCGGCTGGGCGAAGTGGGTCAGCGCCTCGCGCGTCCCGGTCGTGTTCTTGGCGAACTGGTTGACGCCGGCGCCGTTGCGGATCCGGCTGAGGATATCGGAGATGTAGCGGTTGTTCGGCGGTTTGAAAAAGACCGGCGTCGGCGCCCCCCAGCCGGCCGACATGATGGGTGCCAGCTCAAAATGCGCCAGGTGCAGGCTGACCATCAGGATGCGCTTGCCCTCGGAGATCGCATCCAAAGGCCGCTGAATGTTGACCACATCGACGCGGCCGGACGGGATCATCCGGTGCAACACCGCGTATTCGGCGATGACGCGCCCAAGATTCTCCCAGGCCAGCCGCTCCAGCCGGTCCAACTCCGGCCCGTCTGCCTCGGGCCTCAGATAGGCCAGGTTCGCGCGCAGACGGTCCCGCTTGTGGCCGGCGAACCGGCGCGCGATGCGGCCAAGCGCCGCGCCGAAGCCGGACACAACGCCAATCGGCCAAGGTCTCAAGGCGGCGAGGAACAGTCGCAGCCCCGCCCCCTCAAGCCATTCGCGTCGTGGTTTGCGCCTTGCCGCCACCCCTAGAGATCCCAGCGCCTATGGGGCCAAAGCCACTGTTCGGGCGTGTCGCGAAGCCAGCGCTCCAGCACCTCGTTCATGCGCTCCAGCAACCAGTCGACATCCGCCTCCTGGTCGCCGGAAGGGGTTCGTTCGATCGGCGGCTCGCAGATCACGTCAAAGCGGGCGCCGTCGGTGCGCTTGACCCTGACGGGGATGATCTTGGCACCGTAACGCAGGGCCATCTCCGCCGCCGTCGGCGCGGTTTTGACCGGATGGCCGAAAAAGGGCACGACCTTGCCTCGCAGGCTGCGCTGGTCGATCAGCATCGCCAGGTTGCCGCCGGTGGCCAGAACCTTCATGGCGCTGCGAATCGATTCGGTGCCGCGCGGCAGCAAGGTCATGCCGCAATCGACCCTCAGCCCCCTGATGATGCGGTCGACGAAACGGTTGTTGGGCGGCCGGTAGATGCCGGTCATGGTCATGCCGTGCCGCTTGGCGACGATCGGCGAGATCTCCCAATGGCCGATATGGCCGCTCACCAGCAACAGCGGGTGCTTGCCGTAAAGCTCGCGGATGTAGTCGTCGCCGTAGATGGTGATACGTTCGCTGTTCGCGATGCGTCCCAACGAGGCGTACTCCGTGACCACGCGCCCCAGATGGCCCCACATGTTCCGCATGATCTGGTGGCGTTCTTCGTCGGACTTCTCGGGAAACGCGATCGCCAGGTTCGACAGCGACTTTTCCGACGGTTTGCGGATACGCGGGCCGATCAGCCGGCCCAGCCGGTTGCCCAGGCCCGATGCCCAGTCCACCGGCAGCAGCCCCAGCGCCTTGAACGTCAGGTACATCGGCAATGCTTGAAGGGGGTGCCAGATCCAATGCTGTCGCCAGGCCTGCCGGGGCGTGTACCGGCTCATCTGCGTTCGATGGTCATCGGCAGGCCGTGGCGGGGGCGCAGGGTCAGACGCGAATGCGGCTCGACTGGATGGCCGGGCCGCAACTTGAGCCTGAATCCCTGGCCCAGGGTGGCGAGGATCAACACCGCCTCGGTGCGCGCGAACGACGCCCCGATACAGGTCCGGGGGCCGGCGCCAAAGGGCACGTAGGCCAGCTTGTGGCGCGGCTTGGGCGGCTCCACGCCCGTCGGCGGTTCGACCTTCTCGTAGTAGAAGCGATCCGGGTCGAAATGGTCCGGGTTGCGCCACAGGCCGCGATGCCGGTGCAAGAGCCAGGGGCAGACGGCGACGAAGCTGCCGGCCGGTATCGTCTTGCCGGCGATCTTGTCCTCCGCCCTGGCCTTGCGGGTCAGGATCGGGATCGGCGGGTAAAGCCGCATTGCCTCCTCGAACACCGACAGCACGTAGGGTAGCTGGGCGACGTCCGCGTAGGCGGGCTGGCGGCCCTCCAGGACGCGATCGATTTCGTCGTGAAACCGTTTCTCTACCGATGGCGCCTGCGACAGCAGATACCAGGTCCAGGCCAGCGCGTTGGCCGTGGTTTCGTGGCCGGCGAAGAAGAACACCGACAACTCATCGCGGATTTCGTCATGTGGCCGATCACCGCCCGTGTCCTCATCGCGCACGGCCAGTAGGATCGACAGCAGGTCTTGATACTCGTCCTCATGCCCCCGGCGGGCATGGATCATCGCGTCCAGGACCTGGTTGATGCGCGCCAGCGCGCGCCGGGCCCTCGGGCGTGGCCGCTTGGGCAGCCAGGTCGGCAGCCCCATGAACTCGTCGAATTCGACCTGCCGAAGCGCGTCGATGTATTCGGTAAAGCTTTGGTAGATGATTTCCGCCTTGTCGCCGAGATCGGACGAGAACATGGTGCGGCAAATCACCTCGGCCGTGACCTTGGCCATCTGTTCGCCCATTTCCAGCTCGATCTGGCCGCCGCCCTGATCGATCTCCCGGCCCCAGCGCTCGGCCTGTTCGGCGGCCGTGGCGGCCATGGTCTCGGAGAACTGCTTGATGCGCGAGACGTGGAATGCGGGGGTCGCGTTGCGACGCTGGCGCCGCCAGGTGCCGCCATCGCTCAACAGCATGGAGTTGCCGATCAGGGGCCCCAGCGCGTTCTTCATTTCGTCTGATTTGGGATAGTTCTCGACGTTGGAGAACAGCACGTGGCGGACGGTGCGGGGGCTGTTGGCGATGAACAGCCAGCGCAGGAAGAACTTCTGCGCCAGGAAGCTGGCGAAGTAGGCCTCTTCGGGCCAGACCGCGATGACGTTGCGCCTGGCCTGCAGGATCGCCTTGATCGGCGATAGCCGCTTGTCCAGGCGCGGCGGCATTGCCGGGATGAAGGTGTCGGTGGTCATGCGAGTCTACCTGGCCGCGACCGGCGGCGTTATCAATGCAGCCGGCGAAAGGCCAGGACCGCATTCAGCCCGCCGAACGCGAACGAGTTGGAAAGCGCCGTGTCGATCATCATGCTGCGCGCGGCGTTCGGGATGTAGTCCAGGTCGCATTCGGGATCGGCCATGGTGAAGTTCGCGGTCGGTGGCGCGATCTGGTCGGCGATCGCACGCGCGGTGATCACGGCCTCCAGCGCGCCGGCGGCGCCCAGACCGTGGCCATGCATCGATTTGGTCGACGATACAGCAACCTGGCCCGCCGCCTCGCCGAGCGCCAGGTGGATGGCCTTGGTCTCGGCCACATCGTTCTGCCCCGTGCCGGTGCCATGGGCATTGATGTAGTGAAGATCACCCGGCGCGATCTCGGCTTCGTCCAACGCCTGTCGGATGGCACGCGCGGCACCTTCGGCCGAGGGGTCGGTCAGGCTGCCGGCGTCGGACGTCATACCCATGCCGGCGATCTCGGCATAGATGCGCGCACCCCTGGCCTGGGCATCCTCCAGCCGCTCCAGCACCAGGACGCCGGCACCTTCGCCCAGCACCATGCCCTTGCGATCTATACAGAAGGGCCGGCAGGTGTCGACGGACAGAACGCGCAAACCTTGCCAGCCGAGCATCGACCCGAAGACGAGGCAGGCCTCGCTGCCGCCCGTGACCGCGGCGCGCGCCCGCCCGGACTTAATCATCCAGTACGCCTCGCCGATGGCGTGGTTGGCCGACGAACAGGCGCTTGTGACGCCGAAGGCGGGGCCGTTCAGCCCATATTCCATCGTCACCTGGCTCGCCGCAGCGCTGGGCATCAGCTTCGGGATGCTCATCGGCGGTGTACGATGCTTGCCCTGGCCGAAGATCCGATCACTGTCGTCATTGATGGTCTTCGCGCCGCCGATGCCGGTGCCGATGATCACGGCGGTATCGTCGTGCAGCCCGTGATCGAACGTCAGTCCGCAGTCGGCGATGGCCTCGCGCGCCGCGACCAGCGCGTATTGCGAGTAGGGGTCGATGACCGCCAGCTTGACCGGGTCGAAGTGTTTCTCCGCGTCGAAACCCTTGACCTCGGCGGCAACGTGGATCTTCAGCTTCTCCGGCGGGATCGCCGTGATCGTCCCAATGCCGGATATCCCTTCCACCGCTGACTGCCAATGGCTGTTGG
>JBCBSH010000248.1:0-5875 GCA_039819285.1 Pseudomonadota bacterium | reverse complement strand
ATCGAAACCGGCGGGGCGTCGGGGCAGGAGCCGCCGCAATGGGCGCTGGACCTTCTGGCGCTGGGCGAGGAGGCCGTGACCTACCCGCCCGGGTCGGACGACTGGAACCAGCGCCTGGTGCAAATGACCGAAATCCACCGTGAGCAATTGCCGATCATCGGTGTCTTCGCGGAACTGCCGAGGGTCTCGATCATCAATGCGGACCTGGCGAACGTGCCGGACATCAACTGGATCGGCAACTCGGCGGCCTACGGCTATATGCAGCCCTGGGGTGTCGACCAGTGGTACTATCCGGCCGGACAGTAGCCGACTGAGCGCAACCCGGCCCGCGCCGCCTCTTCTGGCGCGGGCCGGGTTGACCGAGGGCTTGTGATGCTTGCATTCCTGGGACGGCGACTGATCGCGGCCATGATCGTCATGGTCGCCTTCTCATTTGTCGTCTTCTTTCTCGTCCAGTTGCCGCCCGGGGACTTTGCCGACGTCTGGGCCGCATCGCGGGCGGCGCAGGGCGACACGGTCACCCCCGACGAGGTCGAGAACATCCGCGAGGCTTTCGGCCTCAACCGCCCCTTCGTGGTGCAGTATGCCGATTGGGTGTTCAGCCTGTTGCAAGGCGATCTCGGCTTTTCCTTCGAGTTTCAAAAGCCGGTGGCGCACGTCCTGGCCGAACGGCTGCCGCTGACCCTGGCCATCTCCTTCGCCGCCTTGGTGATCATCTACCTGGTCGGCGTGCCACTCGGTATCTATTCGGCTGTGCGCCAGCACAAGATGGTCGACTACAGCGCCACCTTCATCGGCTATTTCGGCCTGGCCACGCCGAACTTCCTTTTGGCGTTGATCCTGGTCTATCTGGCGCAGCGCTGGTTCGGCCTTTCCGCCGGCGGCATATTCTCGCCGGAATATCTCGGCCAGCCTTGGTCCTGGGGCAAGTTTTGGGACATGCTGAGCCATCTCGTGATCCCGGTTCTGGTTTTGGGCAGTGCGGGGACCGCCGCGCAGGTGCGGACGATGCGGGCCACGATGCTGGACGAGCTTTCCAAACCCTATGTGCGTGCGGCGCTGGCAACCGGCAAATCCCCCTGGCAGGTGATCTTGAAATACCCGACTCGCGTGGCGATCATCCCGATCGTCTCGACCCTGGGCTGGGAGCTGACCCTGGTGATTTCCGGCGCGCCGATCGTCGGCATCGTGCTGTCCCTGCCCGACATGGGCCCCGTCTTCCTGCAGTCCCTCATCGGCCAGGACATGGCGCTCGCCGGGGTGATCCTGCTGATCTACTACCTGCTGGTCGTCATCGGGACGCTGATTTCTGACCTCCTGCTGTTCTGGCTGGACCCGCGCATTCGCATGGGCGTCGAATCCAAATGACGGCCGCCGCCGATCTTTCCCGCAGGCAACTCGCCTGGCGCGCGTTCCGGTCGAACCGGCTTGCCTTCCTCAGTCTCTGCTTTTTGGTGCTGCTGGTCTTCGTCTCGCTGTTCGCCGAGTTTTTCGCACCCTACACACCGCAGGAGCGCAACCGCGCCTATACCGATGGCGCGCCCATGGGCATCACCTTTACGAGCACCGATGGCGGCCTGTCTTTGGCGCCGATGGTGATTGCGCGCGTCACCGAGCGCGACCCGGACACTTTGCGTCGGATCACCGTGGCCGATCCGGGCGCGCGCTGGCCGATTGAGTTCTTCACCCGCGGCGAAACCTACTCATGGTTCGGGCTGTTCGAAAGCGACATCCATTTCTTCGGTGTCGGCGACGGCGGCTATCTGCATCTGTTCGGGACCGACCGGCTGGGGCGCGATATCTTCTCGCGCACGCTCTACGCCTTTCGCACCAGCCTGTCGATCGGCCTGGCCAGTGTGGTCGCCGCCTTTGTGCTGGGCATCACCGTGGGCGGCATCGCGGGCTATCTGGGCGGGGTTGTCGATTCTGCGATCATGCGGGTGATCGAGTTCCTGCAATCGATCCCGACCCTGCCGCTTTGGCTGACGGTGGCGGCCGCCGTACCCAGGGAATGGACGGCCCTGCAAGTCTATCTTGTCATGACCCTGATCCTGGCGATGATCGGCTGGACGACGCTAGCTCGGCGCGTGCGGTCGCGCATCATCGCCATGCACAGCGACGAACACGTGCTGGCTGCGCGGCTGGGCGGTAACCGTCCGGTGCGCGTGTTCCGCAAACACATGCTGCCGGCGTTCACCGGCTATCTGATCGTCGACCTGACGCTGGCCTTTTCCACCATCGTGCTGGCCGAAACCGCGCTCAGCTTTCTGGGCCTTGGGCTGCGCGAACCGGTGGTCAGCCTCGGCGTCTTGATGCTGCCCGCCCAGTCGATCGCCGCGATCATTCTGACGCCCTGGTACCTTATTCCCGGCTTCTTCGTCGTCATCGTCGTGCTGCTGTTGAATTTCATCGGCGACGGCGTGCGCGACGCCGCCGATCCGTCGAGCTATTAGGCGCGCCGATGGACCCCATCATCGACATCTGTGGCCTGACGCTGTTGCTGGACAAGAGCCGGACATCGTCGCCTCTGGTGGACGGGCTGTCCCTGTCCATCGGGCCTGGCGAGACCCTGGGCCTTGTCGGCGAGAGCGGATCGGGCAAGAGCCTGACCTCTCTGGCGATCATGGGCCTGCTGCCCAAGGCCATCGGCGCCACCTCCGGCAGCATCGCCTTTCGGTCCGAACGGGCGGGCACCGTCGATCTGGTCCGGCTGAACGACCGGCGTATGCGCAAGCTGCGCGGGCGCGAAATCGGCATGATCTTCCAAGAGCCGATGAGCGCCTTTTCCCTCGTCCACAAGGTCGGCGAGCAGGTCGCCGAACCGCTGGTGCTGCACCATGGCCTGTCGCGCAAGGCGGCCGTGGCGGAGGCGGCAAACCTGCTCGACCGGGTGGGCGTGCGCGAGGCACGCCGCGCCGTGGAGCGCTATCCGTTCGAATTCTCCGGCGGCATGCTGCAGCGCGCGATGATCGCCCGCGCCGTTGCCTGCACGCCGCGCCTGATCATCGCCGACGAGCCGACCACGGCGCTGGACGTGACCGTGCAGGCCCAGGTGCTCGACCTGCTGGCCGAGGTCCAGCGCGAGGTCGGCGCGGCCATGCTGTTCATCACCCATGACCTGGCCGTTGCCTCGAAAGTGGCGGACCGGCTGGCGGTGCTCAAAAACGGCCGGCTGGTCGAGGAAGGTCCAACCCGACAGACGCTGAACGCACCGCGCCACGCCTACACCAAGGCCCTGATCGCCGCCCTGCCGCGCCGCGCCAGCGGGACTGCGGCACCGGCGACCGAAGCGGACATTCTGACCTTATCGGACCTGTCGGTCAGCTATCGCGAAAGCAGCGGGTTTTCCAGGCGCCGGGCTTTGAAGAAGGTCCTGTCCGACGTCTCACTGACCATCAAGCGCGGCACCGTGACTGCCCTGGTCGGCGAAAGCGGGTCGGGCAAGACCACGCTGGCGCGGGCGGCGCTTGGCCTCATCCGCAGCACCGGGCAGGTCGTCATGGTCGGGGCCGACGGCAATCGATTCGATGTCGGCACATTGAAAGGCAGGGGGCTGCGCGCCTATTGGCGCCGGGCCCAGATGGTGTTCCAGAACCCTTACGCGTCGCTCAATCCCTGGCAAACGATCGAGGAGACGCTGGTCGAACCGCAACTGCAACATGGCCTGGCCAACACCGCCAAGGCGCGTGATATCGCCGTCGAAATGCTGGAACGATGCGGGCTTGAGGCCGGCATGATGAAGCGCTTTCCTCATGCGTTCAGCGGCGGGCAGCGGCAACGGATCGCCATCGCCCGCGCGCTGGTGGTGGGGCCCGAACTGCTGTTCTGCGACGAGCCGCTCTCATCCCTCGACGTTTCGTCCCAGGCGCGGATCATCGAGCTTCTGAAGAGCCTGCGCCGCGACCTGAACCTATCGGTTCTGCTGATCACCCATGACCTGGCGGTGACTTCGGCCCTGTGCAGCGACGTGGCGGTGATGCGCGAGGGACAGATCATCGAATACGGGCCGAGCGACGAGATCTTCGACCGCCCGCGCGACCCCTACACGCGCCGGCTGATCGCGGCGGCCCCGAAACTGGAACTGACATGATGCCAAGCGACCGGTCGCAAACAACGCGCAAGCGCAACATTCTCCTGATCTATGCCGATCAATGGCGGCTGGATCAGTTCGGCGCACCGCGCTCCTACACGCCCAACCTGGACGCCCTGGCGGCAGACGGCGTCGCCTTCGCGCGCCATTACACGCAATGCATCCCCTGCTCGCCGGCGCGGGCGAGCTTGTTTACGGGGCTTTATGCCCAGACCCATGGCGTGACGGCCAATCGTATCCCGCTGGACGCGCGTCACAAGACCATCGGGCACTATCTCCGCCGGCACGGCTACGATCCGACGCTGTTCGGCTACACGGACACCTCGCTGGACCCGCGCGGCCTGGAGCCGGGAGACCCGCTCGCCCAGCCCGGATACCGCGTCCTGCCCGGCCTTTCGGTCGGCTGTCACCTGCCCGATGATCGGCCGCATGACTGGCTGGCGCACCTTCGTGCCAAGGGTCTCGACTTTCCCGACCGCGACGATGCCTATCGCCCCGATCTCTCGCGCCCCAACGCAACCGGCGGCGCGGGCGGGCATCCGGCCCGATACGCGGCAGAGGACAGCGACACCGCCTATCTCACCGACCGGCTGATCGCCTGGCAACGCGAGCAGGAGCCGGGTTGGTGCGCCCTGCTGTGCTATCTGCGGCCGCACAATCCAACGATTGCGCCCGAACCCTACAATGGCCTGGTCGACCCGCAGAGCCTCGCGGCACCGGTCAGGTCACCGACGCCGGATGGGGAGGCCGCGATCCACCCGCTGCTGGCCACCATGATCGCCGAGGGCGAGGCGGGCGAGAAATGCATCCCCGGCATGTCGGGCCGCATCGCCGATGTCGACGAGGCCGACTGGCGGTCCATCCGGGCCATCCATCTCGGCCTGATGGCGGAGATCGATGCCAATCTCGGGCGCCTCTTCCGGCAGTTGAAGGAGTTGGGGCAGTGGGAGGATACGCTGATCCTGTTTTCGTCCGACCATGGCGAGGCCATGTTCGACCACTATCTCTGCAACCAGGCCGCCTGGACCGAGCAATGCGCCCATGTGCCGTTGATCCTGCGCGACCCGACCAGCCAGGCGGACGCAACGCGCGGCGCGGTCGTCGACAGGTTCAGCGGTGCGGTCGACACCATTCCGACCCTGCTGGACTGGCTGGGCGCGGAGATCCCGCATCAGCTTGACGGCGCCTCGCTGCTGCCGTTTCTCCACGGCGCGCAGCCTGACGCCTGGCGCGATTACACTACCTGGGAATACCATTTCGGCCGCGATGTCGAGACCGGCGGCGATCGCATTCCGGCCCGCGACAGCATGATGACTGTCTATCGCGACGCCCAGTACAAGCATGTCTTCATGCCCGGGCTGCCGCCGCTTCTGTTCGATATGATCAATGATGCGGCGGAGTTGAGAAACCTCGCCGGCGACCCGGCCCATGCGCGCGTCGAGCGCGACTATCTCCACCGCCAACTGGCCCATCGCATTCGCTATGCCGACGGCCAGTTCTCCCCCTATCGACAGCAAACTCGTTAGCCAAACCAACATGACAAAAATCGCCATGATCGGCGCGGGCAGCACCGTGTTCGTCCGCAAGATCCTGACCGACCTGTTCCTGACCCCGGAAATCGGCGCCTTGGACATCGCCCTGATGGACATCGACGCAGACCGGCTGCGCACCTCCGAAACCATCGCCCGGAGGCTGGCAAGCCAGAGCGGCGCGACTATCTCCACCGCCAACTGGCCCATCGCATTCGCTATGCCGACGGCCAGTTCTCCCCCTATCGACAGCAAA
>JBCBSH010000247.1:0-5914 GCA_039819285.1 Pseudomonadota bacterium | reverse complement strand
CGAACAGCCGAAGCAGACCACGCACCACGAGCGTAATGCCCTTGGTGATCGGGGCCAGGATCGCGATGACCCCGCTCAACACGCGCGCGACGACCAGCGCGGTCGTCTCCGCCCGATGGATGGCGTAGGTTTTCGGCAGCACCTCGGCGAAGATCAGCACCAACAGGGTCATGACCAGGGTGGCCAGGACCACTGCCCCTTCGCCGACCAGGGTCAACAGCAGGCTGGTCGCCATGGCCGACGCCAGGATGTTGACCAGATTGTTGCCCAGCAGAATGCCGCCGATCAGCCGCTCCTTGTGCTCACGCAAGCGGTTGACGATACGAGCCCTGCGGTCGCCGTCCTTCTCCAGTTGATGCATGCGCGCCCGGCTGGCGGCCGTCAGCGCCGTCTCGGAGCCGGAGAAGAAGCCGGAGATCAGCAGCAGCAGGACGATTGCAACGGCGCTGAGCACGATGTCCCAGGGAAAACCCCCGCCGGCCACGGTCTCGGTCATGCGGCGATCGCCCGATCCAATTGGGCACTTAGGTCCGAAACCGCGACATCGCGGGTCAGAAAGGCCCGGCCGATGCCGCGGACCAGCACGAGGGTCAGCCGACCATCCTTGACCTTCTTGTCCTTGGCCATGTGGGTCAGCAGCCGTTCGACCCGCCAGCCGCCTTCCGGATGGTCCGGCAGCGCCACCGGCAGCCCGACGGCGCTGAGATGACCGCGCAGTCTGTCGGCGTCCGCCGGCGGGCACAGGCCCAGGCGAACGGAGAGATCGAAGGCCATCACCATGCCGACGGCCACCGCCTCGCCATGCAACAGCCGGCCGCTATAGGCCAGCTCCGCCTCCAGCGCGTGTCCAAAGGTATGGCCCAGGTTCAAGAGGCTACGGCGTCCGGCTTCCAGCTCGTCGGCGGCCACGGTTTCGGCCTTGGCGGTGCAGCTTTCCTTAATGGCGTAGGTCAACGCCTGCGCATCGCCGGCCAGCGCTTTTTGGCCATTCTCTTCCAGCCAGGTGAAGAAATCAGGTCGGTCTATCGCGCCATACTTGACGATTTCGGCATAGCCGGCCAGCCGTTCGCGATCCGGCAAGGTCGTGAGCGTGTCTAGATCCGCCAACACCAGCCGGGGCTGATGAAACGCGCCGATCAGGTTCTTTCCGTGCCGGCTATTGATACCGGTCTTGCCGCCCACGGAACTGTCGACCTGCGACAGCAAAGTCGTCGGGATTTGCACGAAATCGATGCCGCGCAAGCCGATCGCGGCGGCGAAACCGGCCAGATCGCCGACCACGCCGCCGCCCAGTGCAACGAGCATGGTCGAGCGTTCGATACCGGCATCCAGCAGGGCGTCAACCACCTGCTGCAACTGCGCGAAGGATTTCGATCCCTCGCCGGGAGGCACCCCGATGACAATCGGTTCGAAGCCCGCGTCGACCAGGGAAGCGCGGACCGCCGGCAAGTGCAGGGGCACGATCGCCTGGTCCACGATCACCGGAAGGCGCTTCGGAATAGTCCGATCGTCCATGGCCTGGATCAGCGCGCCGGCCCGGCCCAGCAATCCCGTGCCAATATGAATGTCATAGCTGCGCGACCCCAGGGCCACGCTTACAATCTCCGTCATGGTCGTGGCTTAGATATTCGCCCAGATTGCATTTGCAACGGTGCCGTACCGCGCCGGCGTTCAGCCATTGGCCGGTTGCCTCGCCAAGTAACCCTCCAGCCCGTCGATCGCCCGTTCCACCGTCAGGTCGGGCGGCCCATCCTGACTGTCGACGGTGACATCGGCCTCAGCGTAGATTGGATAGCGCTCGTCGATCAGCCGTTCAAGGATCTCGCGCGGATCGCCGTTTTTCAGAAGCGGGCGGTTGTTGCGCCGGCTGGTTCGCGACAGCATCAGGTCGAGATCGGCCCGCAGCCACAGCGATATGCCTTTTTCCTTCACCAGCCTACGTGTTTCAGGGTCGACGAAGGCGCCGCCGCCCGTGGACAGGACATGGATGGGTTCATCCATCAGGCGTGCGACCACCCGGCGTTCGACATCGCGAAACGCCGCTTCGCCATAAGCGTCGAAGATGTCCTCGATCGAACAGCCGGCCGCGGTTTCGATCTCTTGGTCCGCATCGACGAAGCGCCGGCCCAGCCGCGCGGCCAAGCGCCGCCCGATGGCGCTTTTCCCGGCACCCATCAGGCCAACCAACACAACGGTTTTGGGCAGGGTGCTGCTCAGCGTCAGGTTCATCGTCATGAGGCCCGGTGATTGCGGCCGGGCCGGCCGCGCCTTACACTTACCATCGGGGCTGAATAGCACAAACCCGAGTCCGCCCAAAGACCGGCGGTAAACCGAAACGGCAACATTTACCCGACGGGGTTGACCTTGGCACGATATCGCAACCGCAGCGTCTTTGGCGACCGTCAGTCTTCCGGTGTTGGCAAACGGGCGTTTCAGCTCTTGATCGGCATTATCGTTCTGGCCGTTATCGGCCTGGTCGTCTATCTGGGCCTTGGCGATTATCGGCCCGAGCCGCAGCGCATCGAACGGGTCATCGAGGTGGAGACGACACCCCAGTAGCTGGGACTGCTGTCGACTAATGGAGAGTTCAAGCCAGGTCGAGAGCGTGCCAGCAGATAGATCCTTATCGACCAAGAACCGGCCCGTCAGGCGCGGTCGGCCGCCGAAGCCAAGGGCGCCGCTGCCCGAAACAGTGGTGTCGTTTCTTGACATGCTGGTCGCCGAACGCGGCGCGTCGGCCAATACCGTTGCCGCCTATCGCCGTGATCTGGCGGACTTGGCGGCGTTTATGGCGACCAAGCGCGACCGGCCCGTTGTCGAGGCATCCGGCGACGATCTGAGGGCCTATTTGGCGCGCTCGAAGGCCGGTCAGCGTGTCGCTGCCCGCACGCTGGCACGTCGGTTATCGGCCATCAGACAGTTTTTTGCGTTTGTCCTGTCCGAAGGCTTGCGCCAGGACGATCCGGCCTCGGCGCTTGATGGCCCTAAGATCGGCCGATCGTTGCCCAAGATCCTGACCGAGGACGATGTCGATGCCCTGCTGTCCGCCGCTGTGCGAACGGCCGAGGACCCTGACCGCCGGCCGGAGGGGTTGCGCTTGGTGGCGCTGCTGGAGGTTCTTTACGCTACGGGCTTGCGGGTGTCGGAACTGGTCGGTCTGCCATTGTCGGCGATCGCGCGCGACGGTCGGGTGCTGATGGTGCGTGGCAAGGGCAATAAGGAGCGTCTGGTGCCTTTGTCGGACCCCGCGCGGGCCGCGTTGGCGGACTATCTCGGCGTGCGCGACCAGTTCCTCGTCGTCGGGCGCGAAGCCAGTCAGGCGCCATACATGTTCCCGTCCAGGACCGCCCGTGCCGGTCATCTCACGCGCCAGCGTTTTGCCCAGCTTCTGAAGGCGCTGTCGATTGAGGCCGGGTTGGACCCGGCCAAGGTCAGCCCGCACGTGCTGCGTCATGCCTTCGCCACCCATCTTCTGAACCATGGCGCGGACCTGCGGTCCGTCCAGAAAATGTTGGGTCATGCGGATATCTCGACGACCCAGATCTACACCCATGTTCAGGGCGAGCGCCTGGCCGCCTTGGTCGAGGCCCACCATCCCTTGGCGAAGCGCGATCGCTAGCAATCTGGCGGCGTTGACTTCGCTTGGCGATCGCCCCATACAGCGCATGCTCCGGAACACGAAAATCGGTCTTCAAAGTCAAAAGGAACCTTCATGAGCTTCACGATCGTCGAACAGGTCACGCCACGGCTGAACCGCAGCGAGCTGGCGGTTCCCGCCAGTAACGAGAAGCTCTTCGAAAAGGCGGCAACCTCGGCCGCCGACGTGATCTTCCTGGACCTCGAAGACGCGGTCGCCCCGGACGAAAAGGAACAGGCGCGCAAGAATGCCGTGGCGGCCATTCGTGACATCGACTGGGGCGACAAGACCCTGTCGGTGCGCATCAACGGCCTCGACACCCATTACATGTACCGCGACGTCATCGATTTGATCGAACAGGCGGGTGACAGGCTTGACCTGATCATGATCCCGAAGGTCGGCACCGCGTCGGACATCTACGCTGTCGACATGCTGGTCACCCAGGCCGAACAGGCCATGGGGCGCACGAAGAAGATCGGCTTCGAACTGATCATCGAGACGGCGCCGGGGATGGCCAATGTCAACGAGATCGCGGCCGCTTCACCGCGCATCGAAAGCCTGCATTTCGGCGTTGCGGACTATGCAGCCTCAACGCGCGCCCGCACGACCGTGATCGGCGGGCCCAACCCGCTTTACGGCGTGCTGACCGACAAGGACGGCGATGCCCCGCGCGACTATCATTGGGGCGACATGTGGCACTATGCGATCGCCCGTATGGTGGTCGCCGCCCGGGCCAACGGGCTGCGTCCGGTCGACGGGCCGTTCGGCGATTTCTCCGACCCTGACGGTTTCAAGGCGCAGGCCAACCGCGCCGCCGTGCTTGGCTGCGAGGGCAAGTGGGCGATCCACCCGTCACAAATCGCGCTGGCCAACGAGGTCTTCAGCCCGTCCGACGCCGAGGTCGAGAAGGCCAAGCGCATCCTGGAGGCGATGGAGCAAGCGACCCGAGAGGGCAAGGGCGCGGTTTCCCTGGACGGGCGGCTGATCGACATCGCCTCGATCAAGCAGGCGGAAAATCTGGTCGAAAAGGCCGAACGGATCGGCTCCGCCTGACCAATCGCGTCCCGACAGGTCGGGGCGACCGCTTGAGACTTTTGTCTCCATCGCGGCATCGGGCTGTGTTATTAGGCGCCGGTGCCGCCACGGAGTGCCTTTCACCGCATGCAGACCTTCCTTGAATTCGAAAAGCCGATTGCCGAGCTTGAGGGCAAGATCGAGGAGTTGCGGCACCTGTCCGACGACGGCGACATCAACATCGCCGACGAGGTCGCACGCCTGCAATCCAAGGTCGATCGTCTGTTGCGGCAGACCTATGAGAAGCTAACGCCGGCCCAGAAGGTGCTTGTCGCGCGCCACCCGAACCGCCCGCATTTTCACGACTACGTGAACGAGCTGATCGAGGAGTTCACGCCGCTGGCCGGCGATCGGGCCTTCGCTGAGGATCGTGCGATCGTCGGCGGCATCGGCCGGTTTCGCGGCCATTCGGTTATGCTGCTGGGCCAGGAAAAGGGCAGCGACACCGAAGAGCGGGTGCGGCACAATTTCGGTATGGCCAAGCCCGAGGGCTACCGCAAGGCGGAACGCCTCATGGTCATGGCCGAGCGGTTCAAGCTGCCGATCATCAGCCTGGTCGACACGTCGGGCGCCTATCCCGGCGTGGCGTCGGAGGAGCGCGGGCAGGCCGAGGCGATCGCCCGATGCATCGAAACCGGCCTTCGGGTCGAGGTGCCGTTCGTCTCCGTCATCATCGGTGAAGGCGGCTCGGGCGGCGCTATCGCCATCGCCACCGCCGACCGCGTCTTGATGATGGAACACGCGGTTTACTCCGTGATTTCGCCGGAGGGCTGTGCCTCGATCCTATGGCGCAGCGCCGATCAGGCCGCCGAGGCCGCACAGGCACTGCGGCTAACGGCCCAGGACCTGAAGCAGCTCGGCGTCATCGATGCCGAGATTCCAGAGCCGATGGGCGGTGCCCATCGCTACCGCGACGAGGCTGTCGCCTCGGTCGGCGAAGCGATCGATCGGGCGCTGGCCGAGGTGCGCCACCTCGACGGCGCGACCCTGCGATCGCACCGGCGCGACAAGTTCCTGGAAATGGGACAGCACGGTCTGACCTGACGCCGGCTGTCGGCTTAGTCAGCCTGGGATCAAGCCAAGCCCTTTGAAGAAGCGGTATTGGTCCCAGTCGACCCAGGTTTCGGCGATCTTGCCGCCTTCAAAGCGATCGATCAGCACGCCCGTCCAGGTCATCTGTCGGTTTGTCGCCCTGGCCAGGTC
>JBCBSH010000246.1:0-5925 GCA_039819285.1 Pseudomonadota bacterium | reverse complement strand
ATCGGTGGTGCCGGCGGCGCCCTGATCGCGCTCGTCATCGCGTTGGCGATGAACGCGTATACCTATTGAAACTCCGGCGCGCTGCGTTCATTAACCTCACGGGCGTTGTACATCCGCAAGACCATCTTGTCGGCGTTCCAATAGGTATACGCGTTCATCGCCAACGCGATGACGAGCGCGATCAGGGCGCCGCCGGCACCACCGATCAAGTAGCCGATGACCAGGAACAAGGCGGTCATCGCGGCCAGCAGAACCGCCGTTCTGATGTATCCCGACACGACCCCTCCTCCTGACAAGCGACCTTACAAGCGACGATACCGTGGCAGATGTGGGGAAGCGGCGCCCGCGCTCAAGGGCTGGACGGTCGGCCCGCGACCCGCCATATGTCATTCATGACCAAGCAATCGGAACGCGCGCCGGAACAGAAGGTCGATGATCCGCAGGATGATCCGCAGACGGCGGACATCAGAACCGGGAAGCCCGCCAAGGGCGTGGCGCAAAAGCGTGGCGAGATCGGCGGGCCCAAGGGGCCGGAGCCGACGCGCTATGGCGACTGGGAAGTCAAAGGGCGCTGTTCGGACTTTTAGTCTGTTCCGTCTGTCTAGTCGGCAGGCTGCGCATGGGCCTCGTGACCAACCGGTGACAACGGCCGAAGAAACGCAATCAGCGCAATTCCGGCCATCAGCACCATGGCCAGCCAATAGGGCGCCACGGGGTAGAGTTGATAGAGCGCGGCGGACGCCGGCGGGCCGATGATGAAGCCGGTTCCCTGGGCCGAGGCCAAAAGACCGGCCGCCCGGCCTTGCTGATCCGGCCCCGCCGCCAACGTCACCGAGGCCATGAAGCCGGGCATGATCATGCCCGACGCGGAGCCAAACACCGCCATCCCGATGCTGAGCCAGACCATCTCGTCGGAAACCGACATGATCGCCAACGCCACGATCGCGAGCGGGGACCCCATCCGCACCAGCATGATCGGCGGCACCTTGAGCCGGCGGACCAAAGTTGATTGGGTTGTGATCATCGCGACCGCCATGACGATCAGCGCGATGCTCGCGGTCTCGGCGGTCTCGGCGGTGTTCAACCCGAACAGGTCCTGGATGCGGAACCCCGTGACCTGCTGAACGGTCGCCAACGTCATCAAGGTCAGCGAACCCATGGCCAGGAAGGGCAGGAACCGCAGGATGACAAGCGGTTGAGGCGCCAGTTCGCGGGTTTTGGTCAAACGCGGTGCGGGCTGCAGGACCATCTTGATGGAAATGGCGCTGATTAAGGCCAGGGCCGCGATGCCGTAGAACGGCGCGATCAGGCCAACGCCTGCCAGGCCGCCGGCCGCCGCCGGCCCCGCCACCATGCCCAAGCCAAAGGCGATGCTGATCAAGGCCACGGCGGCGGTGCGCCTTTCCGGCGGGCTGCTGTCCGCCAGATAGGCTTGCGCGGCGGGGAAGATCCCGCCGGCCCCCAGCGCGAACAGGGCCCGCAGTACCATCAAGAGCGTAAACGCCAAGCCGACCGAGATCGTGAAGGCAAGGCGCAGCTCGACCACGAAGCCAAACAGGGCGGTGGTAACCGCGAACGAGCCAAGGCCAAAGGCCATCACCGGGCGCCGGCCCCAGACTTCGATAATGCGCCCCCAGATCGGCGCCGCGATGACGAACAGCACGGCGGCGGAGACAATGATCAGGCTGATCTGTACATCCGCCATCCCCATGGCGCGCCCGACCGGCGGCAGCACCGCAAAAACGAAGGACTGTCCCATGCCGGCAACAACCAGCGCCAGAAACAACACCACTATCGCCTTCCGGCCGGAGGTCGCCCCGTCCGGCGCTTGGCCAGTCATCACCATCTCCCTGGAGACCATCGCGGGGGCAACCTAATCAATGGCCCCCAAGCGGTCAGCAACCGCGATCACACCTTTCAGTACCCTTCCATCAAACGCCGCATGCGCGGTCCCGTCAATGCGCCGGTCCGCATGCCACCAATGCCCCGCCCAACCACCGTTCGGCGAAAGTGCCGCACCGATCACAAATCCGTTCATGGAGCGTCGGCCAGATTTCTGCCACAGTGCCTGCACAACTTCGCCGCCAACCTGAACCGATACGCTGGCCGCCCATGACGGACGTTTCACCATTGCCGGTCGCCGCCTTGCCGCGCCTTGGCGAGCCCGCGCCGGGTTTCGAGGCGGACACGACACAAGGTCGGTTGGCGCTTGAGGATTTCCGGGGGTCGTGGGTTGTCCTGTTTTCGCACCCGGCCGATTTCACGCCGGTCTGCACGACGGAGTTCGTGGCCCTGGCCAAGGTCGCGCCGTCGTTGCGCGAAAGGGGTGTCGAGCTGTTGGGCCTGTCGATCGACAGCATCTACGCCCATCTCGCCTGGATGGAGACGATCGAGACCAGCTTCGGCGTCGCGATACCGTTTCCCGTCATTGCGGACCATGATCGGGCGGTCGCCACTTCCTACGGCATGGTTATGCCCGGCGACAGCACGACGGAGACCAGCCGCTGCGTCTTCTTCATCGACCCCAACGGCATCGTCCGGGCGATGATCTATTATCCGCTGACCACCGGACGAAACGTCGACGAGATCGTGCGGGTGATCCAGGCCCTCCAGACCACGGATGCCAAGCAGGTCGCAACGCCGGCGAATTGGCGCCCGGGCGACAAGGTCATCCTGCCAGCGCCGCGCACGGTCGAGGATGCGAACGCGCGTCTGGCGCAACATCCGGACGCCCGCCACTGGTGGTTCTGCGAAACGGATGGCTAGAGGTTTGCCGGGAACGCATGGCCTGCATCAATCCCGATGGCACCTTGTCCGTGGTTGCCCGCGACCTGTTGCTGCTGCTGGAGACGCCACATACGGCCGAGGCCTCGGCGCTGGCGCTGGACCTGCCGCTGTTTCGGATACGAGCGACGGCGCGAGAGCTTTCGAGGGCCGGCCTGATCGATCGGATGGCGGAGACGCTTTCGCGCACGGACCTCGGTGGCGAGGCCCTCATCCTGGACGCCGAATCGGAGCGATGACGCTTCTCCGTTTCGATCCGTCCGGCCGGTCTGGTATAAGAATTTGGTGATTCGTTTGGAGGTAACATCTCGATGAAGGCGCTTCTTTCTCTCGCCTGTGCCGCCGTCATTGTCGCCGGATGCCAGCAGTCCCAAGCCCCCGCCCCGGTGGCGCCGACAGGCTTGGACGCTTTGTTCCCGCCGGAACTGGAGGCGTACTTCCAGGTCGACTTGCCGGAAAATGCCTGCGTATCGGATTCCGTCATCCGCGCGGACCAGATGTCGCAACTGCGCAACCAGGTGATGATCACCGGGCTGACCTGTCGGGGCGCCTATCCGGGCCTGGACGAGTTCGGCGAGTACGTGAATTTCACCGTGCGTCATCAGGACCGGTTGCGTGATGTCCAGTCGACCCTCGGCGGCTTCCTGTCCCAGCATTTGAGCGGACGCAGCGCCCGGCTCTACGACACCTACTCAACCGAAATCGCCAACGCGGAATCGCAGACCGTGCTGGAACTCACGCCGGACGGCTATTGCCTGGCCCGGTACTATCAGTTCCAGCAGGTGACCCGGTTCAGCGACGCGGAGATCCAGAACTATCTCGATCTGGCGGTCGATAGGCGTCGCAACGCCTATCGCGCCTGCGGTTAGCGGCTAATCCTCGGTCTTGGCCGGCTGCCTCAGGGACAGCCGGCCACCGAAATTGACCAGCGCCATCCCGGTCAGCACGAGGGCGAGTGACAGGAAGATCCAGGCGCTGGGCTGCTCGCCGAACAGCAGCATCCCCCAGAACAGCCCGCTGAGCGTGACGATAAACCCGACAAATCCGGCAAAGACCGGGCCGGCAAGACGCTGGATTTCGTGGAAAATCACATAGCCGCAGGCGGTGATCAGCACCTGACCGAGCAATGCGGCGTCCCCGAGCGTGAGCGCGGAAAAGTCCGGCGTATAAAGGGACCCGGTCGCCAGCGTCACCGGCAGCAGCCACACCGCCGCGGCCAACGTCATGCCGGCGGCCAGACCGATCGACGGCGCAGCCGGCGGCCGCATGGTCGCCATCAGGACATTGCCCACGGCGTAGAACAGCGGCGTCACGATGCCCAACAGAACCCAAGGGACGAGCGATCGATCCGGCAGGCTGGCATCGGGCAAGATCAGCAACAACACGCCGGCCAAGCCGAAGGCCACGCCCGACAGACGCACGGCCTGCAACCGTTCGTAGCCCGCCAATAAGGCCACCGTGTAGGTGAACAGCGGCACGAAGTTGATCAGAAGCACCCAAACGCTGACCGGGATTCGCGCCAGAACCATATAGCCGACCGCATTCGGGGCGGCCAACGCGACCAAACCGATTAGAAGGTAGTAGCGAACGTAACGCGCAGCACCACTGGGCCGCTGGCCCAAGATGCTGGCGATCACCAGCACGATCGAACCGCCGGCGGCGGCCTGCCAAAACACATAACCCAGCGGCGGAACGCCGTGATTGACGGCCACTTTTGCGAGCGCAAACCCCAGCCCCCACAGCACGCCCAACAGCAGCAGAAGAAGACTGGGTAAGGCGATCTGAAGTGTGGGGCGGGGCGAACGAGCGCTCATACAGGCCCGGCCTTAGAGGCGCGAGCCGGCCCGGTCAAGGGCGACCGGTCACGCCCTGGCCGCCGTCAGGCTTTGGCCCGTATCGGCATCGAACAAGTGCATGGCACCATGCTGCACGGCCAGATCGACCGTTTCCCCCGCATTCATGCGCGCAACCCCCGGCAAGCGCGCCAACAACATATCCCCGCTGGACGGCAGCACACCGTGAACCAGCGTGTCGGCGCCAAGCGCCTCGGTCAGTTCGACCCTGATCGGGATCTTGCGGCCAGCCTCAGCGTCGGTCGCCAGGTGCAAGTGTTCGGGCCGAACACCCGCCGTCACCTTTCGGCCGCCCTGGCCGACGGCGGACTCGCTCGCCACGCGATGGCCGCCGCCAAAGACGACGTGCTGGCCATCCTGTTCAATGTCCGCCGGCAGGAAGTTCATCGACGGTGAGCCGATAAAGCCCGCCACAAACTGGCTGGCCGGACTCTCGTAGACCTCGAGCGGTGCGCCGATCTGTTCCGCGATGCCGCCATTCATCACAATAATCCTATCGGCCATGGTCATCGCCTCGACCTGGTCGTGCGTGACATAGAGCGAGGTCGTGCCGATCTGGCGCTGCAGCTTTTTGATCTCGACCCGCATCTGCACGCGCAGCTTGGCGTCCAGGTTGGACAGCGGCTCGTCGAACAGGAACACGCGCGGTTCCCGCACGATGGCCCTGCCCATGGCGACGCGCTGGCGCTGACCGCCGGACAGTTGGCGCGGCCGTCGTTCCAGCAACTCGTCCAATTGCAGGATCTTGGCCGCCGCCTTCACCCGCTCGTCGATCTTCTGGCGGTCAAGACCGGCGATCTTCAGACCGTAGGCCATGTTCTTGTAGACGGTCATGTGGGGATAGAGCGCGTAGTTCTGGAACACCATCGCTATGTCGCGATCCTTCGGTTCCATGTTGTTCACGACCTGCGCGTCGATCGCGACCTCGCCCGAACTGATGCGTTCAAGCCCGGCCACCATGCGCAGCAAGGTCGACTTGCCGCAGCCGGACGGCCCCACCATGACGATGAACTCGCCGTCGGCGACCGAACAGCTTATGCCCTTGATCGTCTCGAGGTCGGACCCAGGATAGGTCTTGCGGACGTCGCGGATGTCTACCGTAGCCATGTTTTCACTTCTCGGTTTCGACCAAGCCCTTGACGAACCATCGCTGCATGAAGACGACGACGAGGACCGGGGGGATCATGGCCAACAGCGTGGTGGCCATGACGATGTTCCATTGAATGTCCGCATCCCCGACGGTCAGCATCCGCCGGATGCCGATCACGACCGTTTCCAAATTGTCGGA
>JBCBSH010000245.1:1667-5926 GCA_039819285.1 Pseudomonadota bacterium | reverse complement strand
GTCACCATCCTGGGTCTGAACATCGGCGCCCTGATTTCCGGCTCGATTGTGACGGAGACGGTGTTCGCCTGGCCCGGGGTCGGACGCCTGCTGATCTCGTCGGTGGAGGCGCGCGATCTGGCGGTGGTTCAGTTCCTGGTGCTGCTGATCGCCCTCACCATGGTCGTCGCCAACCTGCTGGTCGACATCCTTTACAGCGTTCTTGACCCGCGCATCCGCGTCGCCGGCGCGGCAAAGGCGGGCTGACCCCGATGGCCCAGTCCCTGCCCACCAACGAACGGCGCCGCCGCCTGGGCCTGTTGTCCGCCAACCGCGTGGTGCTGGTCTTTGCCTGGGCGATCCTCGGCTGCGTCTTGTTCCTGGGCGTGTTCGGCTATTGGCTGACGCCCTACGCGCCGACAGAACAGAATTTGCTGGACCGGCTGGCGCCGCCGGCCCTGTTTGGCTTCGACAGCGCTTACCTGCTCGGCTCCGACCGGCTGGGCCGGGACATCCTGGCCCGCCTGGTGTTCGCGACACGGATCAGCCTGGCCATCGCGCTTGCCGGCACGGTGATCGGCGCGATCATCGGCACCCTGCTCGGCTTCGTCGCCGCCTATTTCCGGGGCCTGATCGAAGAGGCGATCATGACCCTGGTCGACATCCAGGCGTCCCTGCCCTTCATCATCATCGCGCTGACCCTGCTGGCCTTTGTCGGCAACTCGCTGACCCTGTTCATCATCATCATGGGCATCTACGGCTGGGAGCGGTATGCGCGGCTGGCGCGCGGCGCCGTCCTGTCGGCACAAAGCCAGCCCTATGCCAGGGCCGTCCGCGCGCTGGGCGCCTCGCCCTGGCGGCTCTACTCGCGCCATCTGCTGCCCAACATCGCCGGCGTGCTGATCGTCCAGTTCACCTTGAACTATCCGGAGATCGTGCTGCTGGAGACTGCCCTCTCCTTCCTCGGCCTCGGCATCCAGCCGCCGCTGACCAGCCTGGGCCAGATGATGGGCGACGGCCGCGACCTGCTGATCAACGCCTGGTGGCTGTCGGTCATCCCCGGCACCCTGATTTTCGCCACCACCCTGTCGATCAGCATCATCGGCGACTGGCTACGCGACCGCTTGGACCCGACGATCGGGCGTGGTGAGTAGTAGCGGCCAGCGGGCCTCTGCCGGCGTCTTGGCCTACATCCTTTGCTTGTCAAACAGCCAGGCCAGCCCGTCATCGGCGATCGCGCCGCTGTCCACCGCATCCATGACGACCGTGCCTTCGATGAAGGTCAGCATGGCCGCCGCCGTGCGCCGCCGGTCGGGCTGGTCGTCCGGCAGCCTGCTTTCCAGCCAGGCGAGGAAGCCGTCGATGATAGCGTTGCCGGCCGCCGCGTGGACGGGCTGGCCTTGGGCCGATGAGGCCACGATGTCGTGCCAGACCCTGAAATAGCCGGCGAAGTCCGGTGTCCGGACCAGCGTGACAATCTCCGAGACGCAGGCCTCAACTGTTGGCGCCTTCTCTTGCGGAAGCGCCGTGGTCAATCTTTCAGCCAGGCCAGCCGCCAGAAACTGCAGCAGTTCAGAGACCAGCTTGTCCTTGGTGCCGAAATGATAGATCAGCATGCGATCGCTCGTGCCCGCCGCCTTGGCCAGCGGACGCAGGCTGGCCGTGTTCAGCCCATGGGCCAGGACATGGCCCGCCATCGCGGCCAAAAGCGCGTCCCGGTTCAGCTTGGCTTTGGTCATGGATGTCGCTTGTAGCACTCGCTACATTCTGCTAGAGCGTAGCGGACGCTACATTTATGTTTGCAGCAACGGAAGAGAGCGATGTCGATGACCCTCGTGCAAGTGCTGCCGTGGCTGGCCGGGATTGGCTTCCTCGGGTTCATTGTCTTCTATACGACCTTTGGCCAGAGGCGGCGGAAAAACGCCTGGCTGTTTCCCGCCGGACTGTCGCTCGCCTTCCTGATCTGGTCGCTCTTTGCGATTGGCCTGGAAGGACCTTTCGGGTTCTGGACCGAGCACACCCGCAACCTTTGGGCCAACCAGATTTGGTTCGACCTGCTGTTGGCGGTCGGGGTGGGCCTCACGTTTCTGGTGCCGCAGGCCAAGGCGCTGGGCATGCGGGTATGGCCCTGGCTGGTGTTGGTTCTGTGCACCGGCTCGATCGGCCTGCTGGCGATGACTGCGCGCGTCGTGTTCCTGAAGGAACGTGAGGTCGAGGCACGACCGGCCGGAGAGCCGAGCGCACAGGCGACATAAGCCTTCACAAGCCGCCATCCGCGCACGGCAGCCTCACGCCGCATTCTTGACGGGGGTCAATGAAGCCGCGCGGGATTGGTGATCGTCATGGCGCGCCGATGCCGGCACCAGCGATTTGGACTGGTGTCGGCGCGGTTAGACTTCAAAAACGGAGAGTCGTCATGGGGATCTCGCCCGGACTGTTCATCTGCCTGTTTTTCGCCGGACTCGGCATCTTTTTGTCGGGTGCGGCCTTCATCTGGTGGGTCTCGCTGCAGGCTCAGCTTGCCAAGCTGCAGAAGGCATCCTGACGCCGTCCGATAATGGGCGCGACCAACAGGGCGGCAGCGATCGGGCCGGGCCTAAATGGCGACAACGACGCTGCCGCGCTTGTGCCGCTGCTCGACATAGAAATGCGCCTCGGCCGTGTGCGCCAGCGTATAGCGCCTGTCGATGAACGGCTTGATGGCGCCCGAGCCGACAAGCTGGCCGAGCGTGGCCAGATCCTCCCTGGTGTCTTGGGCAATACCGCACACGGCCTTCGGCCCGTCGCGGCGCGCGGTCCACAGCGCTTGGAGGAGTTCGGTTACGCCGAAGCAAAGAAACAGGTGAACGCCGGTGGGCGTTAGCACTTTGCGGCATTTGGAAAACTTGGTCGTGCCGACGGTGTCGAAGATGATGTCGTAGGCCTCACCGCCCTCGGCGAAGTCCTCCGTCTCATAGTCGATCACCCGGTCGGCACCCAACGACGCGACCAGGTGGCGGTTGGCGGCGCTGCACACGCCGGTGACCCGTGCGCCAAAATGCTTGGCAAGCTGAACCGCGAACGTGCCGACGCACCCGGACGCACCGTTGATCAGCACCTTCTGGCCTTCGCGAATGCCGCCTCGGTCGCGCAGGAAATTGAGGGCGGTCAGCCCGCCGAACGGGATCGCGGCCGCCGCCTCGTACGACAGGTTGGCCGGCATCGGCGCCAAGGCGCCGTCCGCCGGCATGGTCACGTACTCGGCATAGGCGCCAAAGCTGCTGTAGCCGAAGACCCGATCGCCCGGCTTGAAGCGGGTGACCCGATCGCCGACCGCGACGATTTCGCCGGCAAGGTCGGAGCCGAGGATCTTCCGTCGCGGCCTGAACAGGCCGGTGTGCATCCGGCCCAGCAGACAGAAGACGCCGGGAAACGCGGCGGCCCGCAGGCGCCAGTCCCGCGACGTCACCGCCGTCGCGCGCACCCGGATCAAGACCTCGTCCTCCTTCGGAACCGGGCGTTCGACATCGCGCAGTTTCAGCACTTGGGGCGCGCCGTATTTCTTGTAAGTGATTGCTTTCATCTTCGTGCCTTTCATGGGGCTTACGTCCCTGGCTGACGCCGGGCGTGTTTCAGTGGTCACGGTTTGTCCGCCTTCTCGGCCGGCTCAAAGCTGAAGACGTCGGCCAGCGGCCGGCCGAAGGCCTCGGCAATCAGGAACGCCAGTTCCAACGAGGGGGCGTATTTGGCGCTTTCGATCGCGATGATCGTCTGGCGCGTAACGCCCACCTTGTCGGCGAGCTGTTTTTGGGTCATTTCGCCGTTTTCGAAGCGCAGGCGCCGGATGGAGTTGCTGACACGGCCCTTGCCCATGTCAGAACCCCCGCCGGTGGATGACCAGCTTCAAGACGTTCGAGGCGATATCGCCGAAGCTGAAGCCAAAGACCATTAGGTTGAAAACCAGGAACAGCGGCTGATCGAGCGCCAGGGCGACCATCGACAGCACAAATCCGACCCCGACGACGATGAAGAACAGGCGCACGCCGCGCAGTTCGATCGCCTTGTCCCGCTCGTCGATCACGAAGCTGGGCTTCGGCTCGTTCGTGGCGATGGCGTGCAGGATGCTGAAGAGGATGTTCACGACGATGTTCACGACGATCCCGCCGGCGATCAGGAACAGGATCGCCACACCGATCGCGCTGCCGCCGTCCGGGCCGTCGAACCGCCCCTGGGCGTAGAGCGGGAATACGATCGCGCTGTAGATGACGATGACAAGGATCGTGCCAATCAACGCGGCAACC
>JBCBSH010000245.1:0-1658 GCA_039819285.1 Pseudomonadota bacterium | reverse complement strand
CGCCCCTGGGCGTAGAGCGGGAATACGATCGCGCTGTAGATGACGATGACAAGGATCGTGCCAATCAACGCGGCAACCGCGCTCTTTTGATGCTGGGTCATGGAAACAGGCTCGTGTCTGGTTTGATTGACTAGATGTTAAATACCTCTGACATCAAGTAAGGCGTCGGAAACGCGATGTCAAATATCTTTGACATGAAGCGGCGTCTCAGCGCTATCTTTGAGGCGGATTTCTGCTCAGAATCAGAGGCTTAGGTCGCCGCACTTCTTGGCGATCAAGTTAGCAAACGCGAAGTCAGGCGACCGCCTGGAGCGCTCTCAGCAACGAGGACTAAGCCGCGCGTGACCCCGAGCCGCCGGTTTGGCGGGCGTCTTCCTGCGATATCTGTTCGATCATGCCGTCCAGCACCCGGTTGAACACGGCGACGTCCGCGTCGCTGAACTGTTCGTAAAGGTCTTCCTGTCGCTTCAACGCGTCGGGCAACAGCTTGCGGTAAAGTGCGGCACCGCTTTTGGTGGGCGCCAGGATCGTGCGGCGGTTGTCGGCAGGATCGGGGATCTCAGAGACCAGCCCCTTGGCCACGAGCGAGGTCTTGACCCGGCTGATGCGGGCAAGATCGATAAAGATGACCTCGCCGATCTGGGTCTGGGTCATCGGCCCGAAGCCCGCGAGGATCGCCAGCATGCGCCAGGCGGTCAGGCTGAGGCCCGAATTCTTCTCATGCCAACGCTGGGCGGTACGCGTCAGCAGGTGGCCGAGCACCGTGATCCGATGGGTCAGAAAACGGTCCAGTGTCGGGGCATCGCTGGCCGCGATTCGCGGTGCGGCTTTCTTGTTTCTGCCCGGCATATGCGGCGCCCGTCTTTTCCATGACTAGTCAACTATCTATCAGCAAACGTGCAAGCGCACAATCGCCCTGCCCGCCAATGGTTGATCGCCGGACGTCCCCTTGGCATGGTCAGAGCGGTCTCGTGCCAGCCGCCATACAAGGATTGATGCCATGCCGCGCCGGCTTAACAAGACGCTCTCAATACTTGCCGCGGGCGGGCTGACGTCCATTGCTCTCGCCGGTGCTGTTGCGCATGCCCAGACCCAGGTGACCTGGGCCACCGAGGGAACCTACGCGCCGTGGTCGGAGACGGACGACAGCGGCGTGCTGGTCGGCTTCGATATCGAGCTGGTGAGCCTGCTGTGCGCCCATCTCGGCTATGACTGTACGATGGAGCGCATGGCCTGGCCGGCGATGATGGACGCGGTCGCAGCCGGCGAGGTCGACGCCTTCATCTCCGGCGTGGCGATCACGCCGGAACGCGAACTGGCCGTCGACTTCACACGGCCTTACATGCAGCTTGCCGTCGCCTTCGCGGTAGGCGCCGACAGCGATCTGGCAGGCGCGCGGCCGTCGCACGCGACCCAGATTGCCGCGTTGCTGGACAACGCCACCATCGGCGTGCAGGCCGATACGGTGACCAGCATACTGGCGGCCCAACTGATCCCCAGCGCCACCCTGATCGACTACGACAGCACCGACGCGTTGACCCAGGCGGTGGCCGATGGCGATGTCGACGCCGGTCTCGCGGCGCTGCCAAGCTGAACGCGGCCGATCAGCGTTCAGCCCGATGACGTCGTCGTGCTGGGCCCACCCCTGACCAGCGAGG
>JBCBSH010000244.1:0-5936 GCA_039819285.1 Pseudomonadota bacterium | reverse complement strand
GAGCAGGACGAGATCTCGCGGTAGGCATTTTGGCCTGGCAGCCAGACCTCTATGTCAAAGGTCCTGCGGGCCGCGAAGCCGAGATCACCCGTCGCCAGGGACACGACCCGATAGGCCAGGCCAAGGCGCTGAAGAATCGTCTCGGCGCAGGCGGTCATGCGCTCCTGCTCCGCGTCGGAGTCCTCCGGCGCGGTGATTGACACCAGTTCCACCTTGTCGAACTGGTGTTGGCGGATCATGCCGCGCGTGTCGCGCCCGGCCGCCCCAGCCTCCGACCGGAAGCATGGCGTCAGGGCGGTGTAGCGCAGCGGCAGCAGATCGGCACTCAAGATGTCGCCGGCGACCAGGTTGGCGAGCGGCACCTCGGAGGTCGGGATCAACCAATGATCCGTCTGGGTGCGAAACAGATCGTCGGCGAACTTGGGCAACTGCCCGCTGCCGAACACCGCCTCGTCACGCACCAAGAGCGGCGGCATGATCTCTGTATAGCCATGCTCGTCGATATGGGTGTCGATCATGAACTGGCCCAGCGCCCGCTCCAGCCGGGCCAAGGCGCCGCGCAGGACGACGAAGCGCGAGCCGGACATCTTTGCGGCCGCCGCGAAGTCCATCAGGCCAAGCTCTTCGCCGATCTCGAAATGCTCACGCGCCGCGTTCGGCAGGCGTGGCTCTCCTGACCGACGCACCTCGACATTGGCACTTTCGTCAGGTCCGTCGGGCACATCGTCGGCCGGAACGTTGGGCAAACCTGCAAGGTGCATTTGAAGTGCGGAGGCGGTCGTCCGCTCCTCCTGCTCTAGCTCCGGCATGCGCGCCTTGATGCGGGCGACCTCGGCGATCGCCGACTCGGCGTCCCCGCCTTCGCGCTTTAGCTGGCCGATCTGTTTGGATGCCTCGTTGCGGCGGGTCTGCAGTTCCTGCAGCTCCGTCTGCATCGCGCGCCGACGTTCGTCCAAGGACAAGAGGTCGGATGCCTGCGGCGGCAGGCCACGACGGGCCATCGCCTGGTCAAAGACAGTGGGGTTCTCACGGATCCAGCGGATATCGAGCATGACGCAACTCGGCGTGTCGGCAAAGGGCACTTGGGAAACTGCGGGCGCCCGTTATAGGCAGCCGCCTGAGAATTATCCAGCGTGACTAGCTAGATCGCGCCGACTCCGTCGCGGTGTCCGCGGCAGCGTCTTCGTCCTCTTGCGCCTCCGCCTCGGCCCGCTTCTTTTCCACCATGCGCGCCAGGACGATCGAGATCTCGTACAGCAGCAGAATCGGAACCGCCAGGCCGACCTGACTGATGATGTCGGGCGGGGTCAGGATCGCGGCGACGGCGAACACAATGACGATCGCGTATTTTCGCTTCGACGCCAGGCCCTTGGCGCTGACCAGGCCGACTTTCGCCATCAAGGTCAGCGCAACCGGCAATTGGAACGCCAGCCCGAACGCGAAGATCAGCTTCATGACCAGCGACAGGTATTCGCCGACCCGCGCCTCCAACTCGATGGGAAGTGCCGTCTGCAGGTTGGAGGTCTCAAAACTCAGGAAGAAGCGCCAGGCGAGCGGAAAGATCACGTAATAGACCATGGCGCCGCCGAGGAAGAACATGATCGGCGTTGCGACCAGGAACGGCAGGAAGGCCTTCTTTTCCGTCTTATAGAGGCCGGGCGCCACGAACATGTAAATCTGCGCGGCAATGATCGGGAACGCGATGAACGCGCCGGCGAAGAAAGCAACCTTGATGTAGGTGAAGAACACCTCAGTCAGGTTGGTGAAGATCATGCGGCGGTTTTCCTGGCCTTCCAGCAGGTCCGCCAACGGCCGCACCAGGAAGCTGTAGATATCCTCAGCAAAGGCGTAGCAGGCCAGGAACGCGATCAGCAGCGCGCCGACCGCCCACATCAGCCGATTGCGCAGCTCGATCAGATGCTCCATCAGGGGCATCGGCTTGTCGTTGATCTGATCGTCTTCGGTGGTCATGTCGACGGCTCGCCTTCGGCAGCGACGACGGGCTCAGCCTTCTTGCGCCGGCTCGCCTTCGCCCTTGTTGCCTGGGGTTTGATCGTCGGCGTCACGTCGGCGCCTTCGCCATCGACCTTCTTGGGGGCGGGCTTGGCTTTCGCCTTTGCAGGCTTAGGCTCTTGCACACCCGCGACAGCGACCTTATCGGCCCCCTCGTCGCCCTTGATGTGCGGTTCTTTCTCGGCTGCCTCGTCAGGTGCTGCCTCGTCAGGTGCTTCCTTGTCAGGCGCTTCCTTGTCAGCCGTCTCCTTGTCAGCCGTCTCCTTGTCAGGCGCTTCCTTGTCAGTCGTCTCCTTGGCCTCGGTCTTGTCGTCGCTCGTGAGGCCTTCCTTGATGTACTGTTTCACCGATCGCCCCGTGCCCAGGTCCGTCGCTTTGCTCAAGGTGCCGGTGGGATCGATCGTTTTTTCGATCTGCTTCTTCACCGCGTTCGGGCTGGCCTTTTTCAGACCTTGGCGGATCTCGTCCAGCTCAGCCTCGCGCATGGCGTCATCGAACTGACGCTGCATCTGGCCCGTCATGCGTCGGGCCGCGCGGACCCATTTGCCGACCGTGTACATCGTCTTCGGCAGGTCTTTCGGGCCGATCACGATCACGGCGACGATCAAGATGATCAGTAGCTCCGGCCAGCCGATATCCAGCATCGAACGGAATTCCTTTCAGCGACCTCCTGGCCCTAGGGCATCACGCCCCCGGGGCCAGTCGCAAACCAAGCGCAATCGCTCGATCAGTTGCTGGCGGCCCGATCCCGTTCGCGCTCAGGCGTCGACGCCACCGTCTCTTCGGCGGTGGATTCGATCTGCCGCGCGGCCTGCGGCTGGTTTTCAGGCTGGTTGCTTTCTTCTTCGTCTTCCTTCAGGCCGGATTTAAAGCTCTTCAAGCCCTTGCCGAAATCGCCCATGACGCGGGGCAATTTGCCAGCACCGAAGATGATCAAGACAATGGCAAGGATCAACAAGACCTGCCAGACACCAATACCACCCATAGCTTCCTCTCAATCCCCTAGCGGGTTTATGTCGGTTGGCCGGAATAGTGGCACAAACGCTTCACGTGCCGCAATGTCAACGAATTCAACAGAATAACTCTGGTTTGTTTCAATTAGATGGGAAATACAAATGCTTGGGCACGGTCCAACGCGATTGAAACGATAGACGCCTCGGCCGGCAGAAATTGGCCCGGCATTCTGGCATGCATGTGTACGGTATCACCCCCATGCGTTGGAACCGTCAAGTGGATGAGGCTGGTCCGGCCTAAAAGCCGGGCAGCCTCGACCCGTGCAGTCACACCCACGCTATGTGGGCCAGCCTGGGTTAAGCGCAAGCCTTCCGGCCGGATCAGGATTTCGACGTCCGTGCCATCTGCCAGTCCGGCGGCCTCGACGATACCGAGCGGCGTTTCGGCAGATCCGTCCAACGTTCTGCCCGCTAACCGATTGACTTCGCCAAAGAATTCGGCGGCAAAGGCGTTTGCTGGGCGAAAGTAGAGATCAGCCGGCGCACCGACCTGGACGACCGCACCATCACGCATCAACGCAATCCGGTCGGCCAGAAACATCGCCTCTTCGGGGTCATGGGTGACGATCATCGTTGCTGCGCCGTTCTTCTTCAGAAGATGTAGCGTTTCATCGCGCACCTGGCTTCTAAGACCGACATCGAGGCCCGAAAACGGCTCGTCCAGCAAGAGGACGCGCGGTTGCGGTGCCAACGCCCGCGCAAGGGCGACCCGCTGCTGCTGGCCACCGGACAAGGTGTGCGGATAGGCATCGGCATAATCGACCATGCCGACCATGGCCAGCGTGTCCATTGCGCGACGCCGTTGGGCGGTGCCTGACAGTCCGGTCAAGCCGAAGCGCACATTGTCGAGCGCGGTCAGATGGGGAAACAATGCGTAATCCTGAAATACCAGGCCGACACCGCGTTTTTCCGGCGGCATGCTGCGGCGGGGATCGGCCACGCGTTCATCGTCGATCCAGACTTCGCCGTGCTGTAGATCCTCCAGTCCCGCAGCCACCCTCAACAAGGTCGATTTGCCGCACCCAGAGGGACCGACAAGGCAAACGATCTCCCCCGCCGCGATCTTGAGGTTGACATCATCAACCGCCAGCACGCGGCCGTAACGGTGCGATACGCTGCTCAGCGCCAAGACGGCAGTCTTGTCCGCCGTCTGGTCGACGACCGCTGCTACTGCCAAAACCGCTGCCCCTCAGTCTTCGTCCGAGGCCGGCAATTCGTCATCGTCTGTCGCCGCCCCTTCGCCGTCGGCCGCGTCTTGGCCGTCCATCAGGCCGCCCGGCAATGTGGCGATGGCGGGTCTGCTGTCAAGGAAGCCTGTTGCCTTCAACTCCTCGATGCCGGGAAGCTCGTCGAGGGACGCCAGACCGAAATGGTCTAAAAACCCCTTGGTCGTGATCCAGGTCAGCGGCCTTCCTGGGGTTTGGCGTCGCCGGCCGGGACGGATCCAGCCGGCCTCCATCAGGATGTCCAACGTGCCTTTGCTGGTCGCCACGCCTCTGATGTTCTCGATCTCCGCCCGCGTCACCGGCTGGTGGTAGGCGATGATCGCCATGGTCTCCAGGCCGACCCGCGACAGTTTGCGCGGCGAGGCCCGTTCCAGCCGAAGATGCGGTGCAAGGTCCGGCGCGGTGCGGAACGCCCAGCCATTGGCCACCCGGGTCAACACCACACCGCGATTGCGATAGGTCTCGACCAGATCCGCCAAGATAGCCTGAAGGTCGGCGTCGGCCGGCAGGCGATCGCGCAGGTCGGCTTCGTCGACCGGTTCGGCGGCCGCGAACAGCAGCGCCTCCACCAGCCGAGCCGGCGAAGCCTCGGCGGTCTCAAGATCGCTGTCGGGAACCATTTGCAGGGTCACCCGCTGGATCTGCCGCGCACATAGATCGGGGCGAACTGCCGATCTTGACGGATCTCCGCCTCTCCGGCCTTGGCCAGTTCCAGCGATGCGGCGAATGTCGACGCGAGTGCCGACCGGGCCAGCAGCGGGTCGTTATCGTGGGTCGGCAGAAAGCCGGTCAGCACGTTCCAGCCGGGCGAAAGACCCAACATCTCGGTCAGCCGTCTGACCGCCTGGTCGGTCGTGTAAAGACGTGAAGCTTGGATCTGTAGGCTCGCCGAGCTGACACGCTGACGGCGTTGGTGATCGCCATAGGCGGCCAGCAGATCATAGAGGTTTGCCTCGTAGACCGGCCGCAGCACGACCGTTGTCGGCTCTGGCGCACCGCGCGCGAAGACGTCGAAACCGAGACAGTTTCGGGCCTGTAGCTGGGCCCCCGCCTTCCGCATGGCCTCCAGCCGCTGCAACTGAAACTGAAGGGCGGCGGCCAGTTCGGCCCCGGTCGGCTCGTCCTCGCTCTCGTCCGCCGGCAGCAGCAGCCGGGACTTCAGATAGGCCAGCCAAGCCGCCATCACCAGATAGTCGGCCGCCAGTTCCAGACGCAGGGCACGCGCACGCTCGACAAAGGTGAGATACTGCTCGGCCAGGGCCAGGATCGAAATCTGACTCAGGTCGACCTTTTGGTCTCGCGCCTGGTCCAGCAACAGATCGATGGGGCCTTCATAGGCGTCGAGCCGAAGGATGAAGGCGTCGACCGCGCGTTCCGGCGGGGGATCTTCAAAATCGTCGTCGGTCATTTCCGTCACGACTGTGCCCTCACTTGCGCTGTCGAGGCAATCGCCATCGCACTAGGCCGCCAGCCAGTCCGCCACTTGGCGGCGGGCATCGGCCGCGTCGATGGGCGCGGTCGAACCCACCGCAGCCGCCGCCGCCGCCAGCCGGTCGACCGCCGCGTCGGTGAGCCGGGGGACGGTTGCCGCCAGGGCCTCCATTTCGTCCAGCTTGCCATTGCAATGCAATGCGATATCGCAGCCGGCCCGGAGACTGGCGACCGCTCGTTGCTCGATCGAGCC
>JBCBSH010000243.1:0-5960 GCA_039819285.1 Pseudomonadota bacterium | reverse complement strand
ACGCCGGAGGATTACACACGGCAGGCCAAGATCATCCGTGACCAGGGTTTCACGGGCTGCAAGTTCGATCCGTTCGCCCACACCTCCTACCTCTATGGCGATCACCTGTCGACGAACCTGTCGCTGAGCCGGGAGCAGGAAGACCATGCGCTGGCCATCGCCCGGGCGGTGCGCGACGCCATGGGCCCGGACGCGGACATCATGATCGAGACCCACGCCATGCTGAACCTGCAGACGGCGGTGAAGATGGCGCGCCGCATGGCCGATCTCGACATCACCTGGTTTGAGGAACCGGTCGGGCCAGAGAACGTGAACACGTTGGCGGAGGTGCGACGACGCCTCGACTCGGCGATCACGGTCTGCGTCGGCGAGCGGCACTATACCCGCGCCGGCATCCTGCCGGTGCTGGAGCGGCAGATCTGCGACATCGTCATGCCGGACATAACGCGCTGCGGCGGGCCGTCGGAACTGAAGCGCATGGCAACGCTGGCCGAGGCCTATGGCGCCCTGGTCGCGCCGCACAATCCCAACGGTCCGCTATCGACCCTAGCGTCGGCCCAAGTCTGCGCCAGCATCCCCAACCTGTTCCGGCAGGAGTTCATGGTTCAGGACGTGCCCTGGCGCGACACCGTCATCAGCCATCCGCTCGATATCCGGGACGGCCACCTTCATCTCAGCGACCGGCCCGGCCTGGGCGTCGACCTGATCGAGGCCGAGATGGAGGCCCATCCCGGCATCCGCGATCTCGACCGTGACGGCTTTTACGTCTGATCGCGCCGCAGCCGTTACCAGAAGACCAGCAGGATCAGCGAGCCGACAATCGCGACGGCCGAGAGGCCGAGCATGCCGAGCGACAATCGGGTCAGCCAATCCGGGACCGGCTGACCGTCGACTCGGTCCTGCGGTCTCGGCTGGCCGAGTTCGACCGCCACGACATCCTGTTTCAGATCGTCGCGCAGCCGCCGCCGCAAGCCGGCCGCCTCGTCCGGATCGGCCACGACCCAAACGGACCTCTTGTCCGCCAGCCGTGCGGCAAGGCCCTCTGGAATGTCTGCATCGACATCGTCGACGATCACCAGGTCGGCCGTCTGCGGCGGCACGGGTTCGGTATCCGCGCGGTCGGACGGCGGCGGGGTTCCCAGTTCATCGACAAGCGTTGAAAGCGGGATGTAGCGGACCTTGCGGTCACGCACCGTGAGGCCGGACCCGATTGCGCTGGCCAGGGTGGTCTTGCGACAGCGCGGCGGCCCGAACAGCATGAGATGGTTCGGCGCGTCGCCATGCTCGTAGGTGAAATCTTCAACCGCCTTGACCGCGGCCGCTCGGTCTTCGTCGCGCTGCTCATCGGTCTCGCCGACCTGAATGACGGCCAGCGGGTTGCCGGCGAAGTTGGGCAGCCTGAAGAAGTACGGCAGGGCAGAGACATCGAACAGCCGCTTTTGGCTGACGAATTTCGGCGCGATCAGCAGGATGCCGATGAGTGCCCAGGCCACGGCAATGACCAGCAGGATGATCGTCCCCCAGCCGCCGTCGCGCATTGCAACCGCCAGAAACACGGCGAACAGCGTGCCGGCATTCCAGAACCAGTTGTCGGTCAGGCCGTCTTGTCGCAGTTCGGCCACGTGATCGTCCGTGGTGCGAAAGATGTGGCCGGCACGCGTCAGATCGACCCCATAGTCCGTAATATCCTTCAACGCAGGGATGATCGCGAACAAGAGGCCCCACCAGGGGCCACCGCCAAGCTCCGCAAAGCCGCCGATCAGCAGGGACGTGCCGGCAAAGCCCATCATCGCGTGGGCCATCTGGTTAGAGTTCCAGGTGTAGACGGCCGTGTAGTTGACGTAGACGTCCGACCCGAACAGATCCGTCGGTTTCATCGCACCCCTCGCCTCCTCTCATTGTCGCAGCACATGACCGGGATGGCCGATCTGTCTTGCAATCCTACCATAGGTTGCCGGTCGGCGCGCGCCGGGCACCGCCAGTAGGACGTTTGTCACGATCTCGTGCTAAACTTTGGTGCCTTTAGTCTTAGCCGGATCGTGCGTTCATGCTCGTCCTGATCAACCCGTTCACCGTCTTTGACGGCGAGGAGGATGCGTTTCTCGCATTGTGGGATCAGACCAACGCGATCCTCAAATCCGCGCCGGGGTACATCTCCGCCCGCCTGGTGCGGGCCGCCGATCATCAAGCGCCGGGTCATCAGGCCCCTTTCACCCACGTCAACGTCGCCGAATGGCAGAGCCTGGAGGGCTACAAGGCGGCGCTCGCCAATCCGGCCGTCAGGAAGCTGGCCGGCGAATATCTCAAGGTGTGCACCTTCGACCCGGCGGTTTACGAAATTGTTCGCGATGATCGCCAGGGAGGCGAGCCGGCAAGTTAGGGCCGGAGCGGCTCAGTCGTGTTTGCCGCCATGCTGTGCCGACCACTCGACGGGCCCATGGAGAAAGGCCTCGACCTGTTCGATGTCGCTGGGATCGAAGTAGCTATGCTGCTTGGCCACGCGCAGCACGTCCCACCAGGTCGCCAGGCTGTGCAGGTCGACGCCAATTTCCCTCATGGTTTCGACGCTTTGGGGAAAGATGCCGTAATGGAAGATGACGAAGGCGTGCTCCACCGTGGCGCCCGCCTCGCGCAAGGCCTTGCAGAAATTCACCTTCGAGCCCGCGTCAGTAGCCAGATCCTCGACCAGCAGCACACGATGGCCCTCGGTTAAATGCCCTTCGATCTGGGCGTTGCGGCCGAAGCCCTTGGGCTTCTTGCGAACGTACTGCATCGGCAGGCCCAGCCGGTCGGCGATCCAGGCCGCGTAGGGAATGCCGGCCGTCTCGCCGCCTGCGACCGCGTCGATGCCCTCATAGCCCGCTGCCTCCACGATGACTGAGGCCGCGAAGTCGACAAGCGTCGACCTTAGGCGAGGAAACGAGATCAGCTTGCGGCAGTCGATATAGACCGGGCTGGCCCGGCCGGAGGTCAGGATGAAGGGCTCGCGCGCATTGAACAGCACCGCCCCAACCTCGATCAGCATCTTCGCCGTCGCGTCCGCGATCCGTGTCTTGTCGTAGAGGGCGATGCCAGGCGTCACAAGCGGTCTCCGTCGAAGGGCTGAAGAGGCCAGGCAAGCCGCCCAGCTTCAATAGGAGCAGCCATCTATGTGGGACCGGGAAGCAGCGCGCAAGGTCGAATCCGCGCGTCGGCTCTCCGCGCTCTGACGAGCCTCATCGCAAATGGCGATATCAGCAAATGCGCGGCAACTGGTCGCCTGAGAGCATGTCCAGCGCGCGCTCGCCGCCGATCACGGTCTTGGCGACGACGCCCACGCCTGACCGGCTCACGACTTGGCCGATCTCCCGCGCTTCCTCGCCCAGAACGTCGATAGTGGTCTGGGCCTGCTCGCGCGGCACGATGGCGACAAATCGGCCCTCGTTGGCGACATAAAGCGGGTCGAGACCCAGGATCTCGCAAGCGCCGCGCACCGGGCCGTCAACGTCGATGACGGCTTCGTCGACCTGGATCGTCACGCCCGCGGCCTCGGCGATTTCGATCAGGGATGTGGCCAGGCCGCCGCGCGTCAGGTCGCGCAGGCAATGGATATCGATGCCGGCCCGGATCATCGTGTCGACCGGACGCCATAGCGGCGCCACGTCGCTTTCGATCGCGGTTTCGAAGCCGAGCCCTTCGCGGACCGCCATCACCGCGATTCCGTGGCGGGCGATGTCGCCGGACAGGATCACCGCGTCGCCAGGGACCGCGCGGTTCGGCCTGATGTCCTGGCCGTCCGCGACCTGGCCGATGCCGGTGGTGGTGATGTAGACGCCGTCGCCCGAGCCGACCTCAACCACCTTGGTGTCTCCCGTGACGATGGTGACGTTCTCGGCCTCCGCCGTGGCGCGCATGGAGGCGGCGATGCGGGCCAGGTCGTCGATCGGAAAGCCCTCTTCGATGATGAAGCCGGCGGCGATGTGCAGGGGGCGGGCCGCGCACATTGCGAGATCGTTGATCGTGCCGCAGACCGCGAGCTGGCCGATATCGCCGCCCGGGAAGAAGATCGGCCGCACGACATAGCCGTCCGTGGTCATGGCCAGGCGCGCGCCCGCGGCCTCGAACACCGCGCCGTCATGCTGGGCGCCGAGCAGCGGGTTTTCGAAGGCGGGCATGATGACGTCCTGCAGCAGGCGATGCATACGCCGGCCGCCGCCGCCATGGGCCATCGTGATCCTGCCAGCCGGCTCGGCGCTTGGCGGGCAGATGCCGAGGTGGTCGATCTTGGCGGTCATTCGGCGGCAGTTTCCATGGGCCTGCGTCTGTGCGCGTAGTAAGCCGCGCAGGCGCCCTCCGACGAGACCATCGGCGCGCCCAGCGGCGTGTCGGGCGTGCAGGCCGTGCCGAAGGATGGGCACCCATCGGGCTTGATGCGCCCCTGCAGGACCTGGCCAGCCATGCACGGCGTATCGGTCTCGATATCGCTGGCCGTACCAAAGCGCGCCTCGGCGTCGAAGGCGCGATAGGCATCGCGCAGGCCGAAGCCGCTGGCCGGAATTGGGCCAACGCCGCGCCACTGGCGGGGCACGACCTCGAACACTTCGGCAATCAGGTCGCGAGCAGCCTCGTTGCCGCGTTCCCTGACCGATCGTGCATATTGGTTCTCGACCTCCGCGCGGCCCTCTTCGAGTTGGCGGAGGCACATCCAAACCCCTTGCAGGATGTCCAGCGGCTCAAACCCGGTGACGACGAGGGGAACGCGGTAGCGTTCCGCGATCGGGTGATAGGCCTCGTAACCCATGATCGTGCAGACATGGCCGGCCGCCAGAAAGCCTTGCACGCGGGCCTCGGGCGCTGACAGGATCGCCTCGATCGCCGGCGGCACCAGAACATGGGCGACCAAGAGCGTGAAGTTGCCGAGGCCCGCCCGGCGCGCGGTTTCGACGGCGGCGGCGGTCGTCGGCGCCGTGGTCTCAAAGCCGACGCCGAAGAAGACGACTTCGCGATCCGGGTTGTCGCGGGCCAGCGTGACCGCGTCCAGCGGCGAATAGACGATCCGGACATCGGCCCCTTGAGCGCGGGCGCCCAGCAGGCTGTCGTCGGTACCGGGCACGCGCAGCATGTCGCCGAAGGTGGCCATGATCACCTCCGGCCGCAGCGCGATTTCGATCGCCTTGTCGATCATACCCGCCGAGGTGACACAGACCGGGCAGCCGGGGCCGTGAAGCAGTTCGACTTGGTCGGGCAGCATGCGGTCGATGCCGTATTTCACGATCGCGTGGGTCTGGCCGCCACAGACCTCCATAATTGTCCAGGGGCGGGTGACCAGGCCGCCGATCGCCGCCGCGATGCGCTTGGCGGCCTCGGCGTCGCGGTACTCGTCGATATGCTTCATCACACCTCCTCGTCCACCACGACGCTGTCAAGATCGGCCAGTGTGCGCTCGGCCGCCTCTTCATCGACCATCGAGATGGCGAACCCGGCATGGACGATGACATAGCCGCCGACTTCCGCCTGCGGCAGCAACGCGAACGAGACCTGATTGACCAGCCCGTCAAACGAGACCTTGCCCGTGCGCATCAGCGGGTCGGCCGCGTCGATGGACAAGACCTTACCGGGAATCGCCAGGCACATCAGACACCCTCCGCCATGAGCTGTTGCGCCGCCCAGACCGCCTGGCCGGCCGCCAGGCCGCCATCGTTGGGCGGCAATGCGCGATGGAGCAGCGGGGTGAAGCCGGCGGCACGCAGCCGATCGACCGTCAACTCCGTCAAGGCGCGGTTTTGGAAACAGCCGCCGCTGAGTGCGACCTTGGGCTCGCCGATCTGTTTTGCGACAGCGACAACGGCCTCGGCGAGGAGGACATGACCTTCACGGAGGGCGCGCTCCTCGAGGTGATCCGGCACTACACGCGCGAGTCCGGGGTCCGCGGCCTCGAGCGCGAGCTCGCCTCGGTCGCCCGCAAGGTCGCGACCTTCTCG
>JBCBSH010000242.1:0-6041 GCA_039819285.1 Pseudomonadota bacterium | reverse complement strand
TCTTCAAGGCGCGGTGCCTCGACGCTTAAGAACAGGTCGTGTTCGCCGCTTACCGCCAGCGCCAGCTTGATCTCCGGAAACGCCTCCAGCCGGTCGACCACCTGGCGCGACTTCTGCTGATTGACCGACAGCATCACCAGGGCTTGCGAGTTTTGGTCCGCCGGGTTACGCGCCAGGATCGCGGCATAGCCGGTGATGGCCCCTGTCCGTTCCAGCCTGGCGATGCGTTCATGGACGGTCGAGCGCGCGATGCCGAGCTGGCGGGCGAGCGACGCGGTCGACGTCCTCGCGTTCGCCTGCAGCAGGGAAGCCAGCCTGCGATCAATATCGTCCTTGAAATAGTCCATGGTGCCCACGGCCCCGCCCGTCACATCGAGGCCGCATGATCCGGCAATCCGTCTGCCAAGGCACGGAATTTCGCAAATGCCCAAGCGGCTGGTGGCGGGACTTGATCAGGCGACCTTGACCTGCTCGCTCAGCTCAGGATCGGCGTAATAGGCGCCGAACCGGTTGGCCAGAAAGGCACCAAGCCCGATGTCTTCCTGCCGGATCAGGCCGCGCGATGGCAGTTCACCGTTCGCCAACAGGTCCAATGCGCCACAGATGCCGGCGGCGGTGGTAAGTTGGATGGCCGAAAAGTCGACACCGTTCAGGTTTCGGCCGTGGACCTTGCGGGCGAAGGTCTCTTGCAGGAAGACGCCGTTGCGGTCGCCGGTGGCGGTGACGAAGATGACCACCACGTCTTGATGGGTGGCGGGTATGGCGTTGACCAAGATGTCGCGCAAGAGATCGCGCCGGTTGCGCAGGCCCAAATCGTTCAACAGCGCCTTCATGATGAAGCAGTGTCCGGGATAGCGGATCGTCTTGTAGTTCAGCATGCGCACACTGCCGTCGAGCGTGTCGCACAGAGAGCCTAAGCCGCCGGAGGTGTTGAAGGCCTCGAACCGAACGCCGTCAAGAGAGAATTCTTCCAGGTCGCCAAGCGCCGAGACCTCGCGCCGTCTGCCGTCGACAATCGCCTCGCAGGGTTCGATGTACTCGTTGATGACGCCGTCCGTGCTCCAGGTCAGGTTATAGTTCAGGGCATTCGACGGGTATTGCGGCAGCGCGCCGACCCGCATGCGCAGACTGTCGAGGCTGTCGAAATGGGTCGCCAGGTCGAAGGCGACGATCGAGACGAAGCCGGGCGCCAAACCGCATTGGGGGATGAAGGCGCTGTCGGCCGTGTCCGCGAGCGCCCGTACCGCCTTGGTGCTGGCGACATCCTCCGTCAGATCGAGATAGTGGACGCCGGCCCCGGCGGCTGCCTCGGCAAGCCCCTTGGTCAAGTAGAAGGGCAATGCGCTGAGCACCGCAAACTGTCCGTCCAAACCTTGTTTCAGGGCGGCAGTGTCTGCCAGGTCCAGGCGAAGGGTCTTGGCTGCGTGGGCTGGCGTCGTCCGCTCCAGGGCCGCATCGTCATGGTCCGCGATTGTGACATCGTACGCGCCCGATGCCGTCAGCATGGCACCAGTGCTTTGGCCGATCGTGCCGGCGCCGGCGACCAGCACGCGTGTTTTTTCCGCCATGGATGTCCCCTCCAGATCGTCCGGCCTAGCTGACTGCAAAACAGCGACGGGTGCCACACTCATCGGGTCGGCAACCGGCAGTGAAACCGGCAGTCCGTCGGCTTTTCCGACGATTCGCCGAATTCGCAGTCAGCAGAGTTACTGAGCGATTTCAATGCGTTGGCGGAACCTGCACGAAAACCCGTCTGACCGAAGGTAACCCACCAAAACGGAGACCTTCGATGAGCACCCTGAAAATCCATGGCTTTCCCCAAAGCACCTATGTCCGCACCGCCTGCATGGCCGCCCATGAGAAGGGCGTCGACTACGAGGTCGTGCCGCTGGCGTTCCGCGAAGCGTCACATGAAGCCCTGCACCCGTTCCTGAAAATGCCGGCGCTTGAGAATGGTTCGGTGAAACTGTTCGAGACGTTGGCGATCGGCGGCTATATCGACGAAGCCTTCGACGGGCCGGCATTGCAACCCAGCGACCCGGTCGCCCGCGCCAAGATGAGGCAATGGGTCAGCGCCGGCATCGATTACCTCTACGACGATCTGGTCGGGGCCGGCCTCAGCGGCGGCGATGTCAGCGAGGAAGCCCTGGAAAAAGCCGACAGGGCCTTGGCCATTCTGGATGCGGCGCTGGCCGAGACGCCGTACCTCGCAGGTGACACCCCGTCCCTCGCCGATTTGTTGATGGCGCCGATGATCGCTTATGGTTGCGCGCAAGGAAAGGCGGCCGAGATGGTCAGTGCCAAGCCCCGTCTGGCCGCCTGGCGAGACCGGATGTTTCAGCGCGACAGCTTCAAGGCGACCCAGGCATGACCGACGCCACCGCCCCGGCACTGAACGGCGACCTCAGCGAAACCGCGCTGGTCGCCCGGGCCTGCGCGAAGGACCGGACCGCCTTTCAGGCCCTGGTCCGCGACGCCCGCAAGCCGTTGCGGACCGTCGTCCGCCGGCTTGTCGGCCATCCGGAGGATACCGAGGACATCGTCCAGGAAACCCTGCTGCGCGCCTGGGACGGCATTGCGGAATTTCAGGGCAAGTCACGCTTCTCCACTTGGCTGTGCGCCATCGGCACGCGGCTGGCCATCGACCATTTGCGCCGCCAGCAACGCTGGCGGCCGGAGGCCCAGGTCGCCTACGCCAACCTGTGCGCCTCATCGGAAGAGTACGGCATGGAGGCCATGGGCGCGATCATGGCGCCGGAGTTCAGCTACGAGGTGCGTGAGCATATCGCCTATTGCTTCGTCTGCGTCGGCCGATCCCTGCCGCCGGACGATCAGGCCGCCCTTGTGCTGCGTGACGTCATGGGCATGGATACGCGCGAGGCGGCTAAAGCCTTGGAGGTCACGGAATCGGTGTTGCGCCACCGTCTGTCGGCGGCGCGCAGGGAGATGACACAGACCTATGAAGGGCTGTGCAGCTTGGTCTCAAAGCAGGGCATTTGTTATCAGTGCAAGGGTCTGCGCGAGGCCGCCCCGGAGGCCAGGCGCGGCGAACCCGCGCCGTCGATCGAGACGATGGTTGAGCGCCTGGCGATTGCGCGCGACGCCGACATCGACACCGGCAAAAGCCAGATCATGCACGACGTCTTCTGGCAAAGGACCAAGGAGATCGAAGACACGGGCGCCGGGTCAGTCGAGCCGGAAAGCGACTGCGGCCAGGACGATACGTGAAGCCTCAGAACTTTGGCTCGATCCGAGATCATAACGACTTCGGCTTTTCGATGGGATGGTCCGCTCAGCTCATCCAGTTGCCGCCGTCGACGTTCAGGGTTTGGGCAACCACATAGTCGGAGTCGGACGAGGCCAGGAAAACGGCGGCGCCGACATGGTCATCGGGACGGCCCATGCGGCCGTGGGGAACGGCCTCGCCGACCAGGCGCTTTTTCTCTCCCAGCGGACGGTCTTCATACCGGGCAAACAGGGCGTCAACCTCGTCCCACATGGGCGTGTCGACGACACCGGGGGAGATGCCGTTGACATTGATGCCGTGTCGGATCAGGTCCAGCCCGGCCGACTGGGTGAGGCTGATCACGGCGGCCTTGCTGGCGCAATAGACGCCGACCAGCGCCTCTCCGCGCCGACCGGCTTGCGACGACATGTTGATGATCTTGCCGCCTCGCCCCTGTTCGACCATGCGCCTTGCCACGGCCTGCAAGGTGAACAGCATGCCCTTCACGTTGACCGCGAATACCCGGTCGTAGCTGGCCTCCGTAATGTCCAGAATCGGTGCCATGTCGAAGATGGCTGCGTTGTTGACCAGGATGTCGATGCCACCGAACCGGTCGGCAGCAGCCTGAACAACGGCGTCGATCGACGATCGATCCGTCACATCCAAGGACAGTCCGATGGCTTTGTCGCCAAACCGACCTGCCAGTTCGACGGCCTCGTCGGCCAGGAGATCGGCGACCGCGACGCGCGCACCCTCTTCGACAAACCGCTCGACGATGGCGGCGCCGATGCCCCTGGCGCCGCCGGTGATTATGGCGATCTTGCCATCCAACTTCACGCCAGTCACCAGCAGGTATAACCGCCGTCGGCCAGAACGATGCTGCCGGTCATCAGGCTTGAGGCGTCCGTGGCCAGAAACAAGACAATGGCGGCGACCTCTTGAACCTCACCCATGCGCCCCATCGGCGTATGGCCGATCCAGGCGTCGTACATCTCTTTGTTTTCCTTCACGAACGCGTTGAGCTCCGTCAAGATATAGGTGGGCGCCACGGCGTTCACCCGCACCCCACGGTCTGCCCACTCGGCCGCCAGCGACTTGGTGAGCTGGTGAACGCCCGCCTTCGAGGCGTTGTAGTAGCTCTGCTCCTGCGGCCGATTGACGATGAAGCCGGACATCGAGCCGATATTGACGATGGTGCCGTGCCGACGGCTCAACATGGTCCGGCCGAAGGCGCGACAGCACCAGAAGAGACCGTTCAGATTGACGTCGATGACGTGCCGCCAGTGTTCGTCGGCAACTTCCTCGGCCGGCGTTTCGCTTCGCGCGATGCCGGCATTGTTGACAAGAATGTCGGTGCCGCCGTGCCGTTCGGCCAAGTCCGCCGCCAATTGGTCAACCTGCGTGCTGTCGGTGACGTCGAGTGCAACGCCGGTGGCGCGGTCCGGCCCCAGCTTCTTAGCCGCCTCCGCCGCGCCCGGACCGTCGACATCGGCGACAATGACGGTTGCGCCCGCCTGATACAGCGCCTCGCAGCAGGCGAAGCCGATGCCGCGTGCGCCACCGGTCACGACGGCGACCCGGCCGGTCAAATTGTAGGCGGCGAGATAGTCGTGGGTGGGCGCCATCAGCTCAGACCCAGACCGATGTTCAACCCGCGGCGCCGGGCGCGACCGGCTCCGCGTCGAGATCAGCCATGGGATTGCGCGCCAGGCGCGGCAGCGCCTTGCCGTCGTCGCGGAACAGATGGCAGGTGGCGCTGTCGATCCGCAGCCGAATGGCGTCATTGACGCGATAGGTCATGGCGCCCGGGCCCTTGAGATTGAGCGTCTGACCGCCAAGCACCTCGGTATAGAGGAACGTCTCGCCGCCAAGCCTTTCCGCGACGACAACCCGGCCGGCCAGGTCGGCCCCGGTCGCCTGATCGTCCGCGATCGCATTCAGATCCTCCGGCCGCACACCCAAGGTCACGGCATCGCCGGAGGACATGCCGCCGCCGGATACCGGCACGGTGACCTCCGTCCCGTCGGACAAGGCGACTTTGGTGCCGTCGCCGCTTACCGAAGCGATCTTCGCCTCGATGAAGTTCATCTTGGGGCTGCCGATGAAGCCCGCGACGAACAAGCTTTCCGGATGGTGATAGAGATCGAGCGGCGAGCCGACCTGTTCGATATGGCCGGCATTCATCACCACGATCTTGTCGGCCATGGTCATGGCCTCGACCTGGTCATGGGTCACGTAAATCATCGTGGCATCCAGCGAATTGTGCAGGCGCGCGATTTCGATGCGCATCTGCACGCGTAGCGCCGCATCCAGGTTCGAGAGCGGTTCGTCGAACAGGAACACGCGCGGTTCGCGCACGATCGCCCGGCCGATGGCAACGCGCTGACGCTGACCCCCGGACAGGGCGCGCGGCTTGCGGTCCAGCAGCGGCTCCAGATGCAGGATCTTTGCCGCTTCGCCGACCTTGGCCATGCGCTCCTCCCGAGAGACGCCGGCCAGGCGCAGGGCGAAGGCCATGTTATCGGCCACGGTCATGTGCGGATAAAGCGCGTAGGACTGGAAGACCATCGCAAGACCCCGGCGATCGGGCGGCAGCTCGTTGACCCGCTCGCCGTCGATCGACAGATCGCCGCCGGAGATCTCCTCCAGCCCGGCGATCATGCGCAGCAAAGTGGACTTGCCGCAGCCCGACGGGCCGACCAGGACGACGAATTCGCGATCCTCGATGTCGAGCGAGAGATCCTGGATCACCTCAACGTCGCCATAGACTTTCTTTATGTTGCGCAAGGTCAGCGTTGCCATCTTGCGTTCCTCC
>JBCBSH010000241.1:0-6081 GCA_039819285.1 Pseudomonadota bacterium | reverse complement strand
GCCTTTTCCACGGCCTGAAGCTGCACCGCAATGTCGGTGCAGGCCCGGCCCTGCTCGATCATCTCGACGACATGGCGCAGATGGCCGTGTGCGCGCTTCAGCCGCTTCACGATGCCGGGATGGGTTGCGTGCCGATGAAGATCTGTCATAAACACACCATATCCCCTAGGGGGGGATTATGCAACACATCCCCGAGGGGGGGATAAAGCAACGTGAAGCGAAGGCAGCACATGGGCGAGACGCCCCGCCATCACCGGACCGGGCACGCGGCACGCGGCATGATTGCCCTCACGATCGCCCTCGCGCTGCTCGTGGCCCCGCTCGTCGTCCTCCTGACCCATGGTCCTGCGGCTCAAGCAGTTGCCGCCCTGGCGACGGCGGAGATGGCCGATGAGGTCGCCGGCCACCACCATGATCACGGTCACACCCATGGCGATGGGGAAGACGATCGTCCGGGCGGCTTGATCGGCGGACACAACGCGGCGGATCACGATCACCCGCTGCACGCCTTGACCTGCCAACCGACGAACGCGCCCGCACCGCGTGCCGACAGGGGGCCGGGCGCGTTTGGCGACATCTTTCGACACCTGACCTTCAAAGGGCCGATGCGCCCACCCCGATCCGTCTGAACAGGACCTTAGACCGCGCCGCATAAGGCGCTTCATCAGACTGTTCGGACAAGGATCATTCGATGACATTTCTACCGGCCGCGTCGCGCGGGCGGGGGCTTTGCGCGCGCCGCGCCGCCATGCTCCTGCTCGCCGCCGCGCTCTCGCTCGCCTGCGTCGAGACGGCATTCGCCCATGCCGTGACGCTCGGCGACAAAGGCTACATTCAGGAGGTCACCGGCGTGCACCTCCTCCCGTTCCTCTATCTCGGCGCCAAGCACATGGTGACCGGCTACGACCATCTTCTGTTCCTCTTCGGCGTGATCTTCTTCCTCTACGGGATGAAACACATCGCGGCTTACGTCTCGCTGTTCGCCATCGGGCATTCGACCACCATGCTCTTGGGCGTCTGGTTCGACTTCGGCATCTCCAGCTATGTCATCGACGCCATCATCGGCTTTTCGGTGGTCTACAAGGCGCTCGACAATCTCGGGGCGTTCCGGCTCTGGTTCGGGTTCCAGCCCTCGACCAAGGTCGCCACCCTGTTCTTCGGCTTTCTGCACGGCTTCGGCCTCGCCTCCAGGCTGATCGACTATGACATTTCGCCCGACGGACTGTGGCCGAACCTGATCGCCTTCAATGTCGGCGTCGAGGTTGGGCAGCTTCTGGCGCTGGCGGCGATCCTGGTGGTGATGCGCTATTGGCGCGCGACGCCGTCCTTCGCGCGGCAGGCCTATGCCGTGAACGTCCTGATGATGACCGCCGGCTTCGCCCTGATGGGCTTTCAGATCACCGGCTACTTCGTGGCCGCTTGAGCGGCGGGAGATCTTTAGACATGACCAACCATCCCTATGACGACATCGGTGCGGGCCTGCCGCCGCTGCGGGCCGAGCGCCGCTTTGCAACAGATCCCCAGCATCAGCCCTATGCCGAGCCGCGTGCTCAGCAGCAAACCCAGCCCCCACCCCAATCGGCAGGCCATATCGAGGGGGTCGACGCGACATCCGCTGGTCTCGTGCGGGCGACACTCGGCTCGCTGGCCGCCGCTTTGGCCATTCTGATTGTGTTCTGGCTGCCCGCCGAATATGGCTTCGACCCGACGGGGCTGGGCCGCGTCACGGGGCTGACCCAGATGGGCGAGATCAAGCAGCAGCTCTATGCCGAGGCGGCCGCGGAGGACGCCGTTCTCGCGGCCCAGGCGGCCGCCGAACGGGTCTCTGCGGACCCCGCTCTGATCGTGAGGCTCGACAGGCTGGAGGCACAGCTTGCCGGCATCACCACCGTGCTGGGCATCGCGCCGCTGCCTGCCCTGACGGCGGAAGCGGTGGCGCCACCCAGCGAAGCGCCAGCGCCCATGGCCCCGACGCCAGAACCATCACCGGAACCGGTGGTGCCCGAATGGCGCGACGAGGTGAGCTATACCCTCGCCCCGACCGAAGGCATCGAAATCAAGCTGGTGATGACGGAAGGCGCCATCGCCGCGTTTGAATGGACAGCCAACGGCTCGATCCTGAACCATGACACCCATGGCGATGGCGGCGACCGACGCATCACCTACGAGCAGGGGCGCGGCGTGCCTGGCCAGTCCGGAGAACTTGTCGCGGCCTTCGACGGCAATCATGGCTGGTTCTGGCGCAACCGCACAGACGCGCCGGTGACCTTCACCCTGCGCACGCGCGGCGACTACGCCCGCATGACCGCACCCTAGCAAATGGAGCCGCGCCGGCCGCTGGTCGGCTGGCGCGGCATCCCGCGCATTGTTATTGTTGACGTGGCGGTTCCGTCGTTGCCCGGACGCTGCGGCGTAGTGCGATAGCGTAGTCCGGCAGGCGACGGAAAGAAACGTCGTGCTTGGCGCTGTCTTTGGGCTGCTGCCGGTTTTGAGGACACCGAGTTCGGGTGTTTTTGAAACTGGAGAGCAGAGATGACGAGACGACAGTTCAGCCGGGAGTTCAAACGCGAAGCGTTCCATTTGGTGACGGTTGGAGGCGTCAGCTTGGCCCAGGCGGCCAGGGATACTGACCTTCATGCGACGGTGCTGGATTACCTGAGCCCTATGGCATACGAAAAACAAGCTATGGGAGCTTAATCAGCCGTCCATCAAACCGGCAGCAGCCCAAGACCCCGCGCCTCAGGCAAATAGACACCGGCCACAGGTCCGCCTGTCACCTTAACGATGTTTCGCCGAGCTGATGTTTGGATGCACAGCGGTTCCTGTTGACGCGGCTGCGAGCCGGCGAGACAGGCCCAAACTTGCCCAGGATCACTCTGTATGAAACGAACCTTTCAGGTTCGTCCCGGCATCTAGAAGAGCGTGCTTCGCATTTCCGGGTCGTAGCTAGCAATCTCCTCGGTCCGGCCTCGGCGGACCTTGTCTGCCCAGGCCGGGTCGGCCAAAACTGCCCGACCCACGGCGACCAGATCGAAGTCTCCACGTTCGAGGCGGCGGACCAGCTCATCGAGCGGCGCGGGCGTAGAGGCGCCATCGTGGATGAATTCGCTCGAAAGCCCGACCGATCCGACGGTGATCGTGGGCTTTCCAGTGACTTTCTTTGCCCAGCCCGCGAGGTTCAGATCGGAGCCCTCAAACGCCGGCTCCCAGAACCGGCGCTGCGAACAGTGAAAGACATCCACGCCGGCTTCGGCCAGCGGTTCGAGCCAGTCCGCCATCTCGGCCGGGGTTTCCGCCACCTGTGCGTCGAAGTCCAGGCCCTTCCATTGCGACAGGCGAAAGGTCAGCGGCACATCGCCGGGCATTGCCGTCCGCACCGCCCTGACAACTTCAACGCCGAACCTGGTACGGGCGCGCAGCGTCTTGCCACCCCAGGCGTCGTCGCGGCTGTTGGACACCTTCCAGAAGAAATCGTCGATCAGATAGCCATGGGCACCGTGAATCTCGATTGCATCGAAGCCGACGCGCACAGCGTCGGCGGCCGTACGTCCGAAGGCGGCGATCGTGTCGGCGATGGCCTCGTCCGTCATGGGCGCGACGCGCGGAAGCTCCCAATCGCGCAGTCCTGAGGCGGAGTCGATCGGGCCGGGGGCTTCCCATGGGCTGTCGAGTGGGTCGAGCCTGGGGCCCACATGCCAAAGCTGCGGGGCGATCAGGCCGCCCGCCGCATGGACCTCATCCACCACCCGGGCCCAACCCGCCAGGGCGGCGTCGCCGTACATGTGCGGCACGTTGGGGTCGTTCTTGGAGGCGGGTCGCTCAATCACTGTGCCTTCGGTGGTGATCAGACCGATGCCGCCTTCCGCACGGCGCCGGTAATAGGCCGCGACCTCCGGAGGCGGCACACCCTCGGGCGAGCGCGACCGGGTCATCGGCGCCATGACAATCCGGTTCGGCAGGGTCAGGCGCCCAAGCGTGATTGGCTCGAACAGCGGCGCGACGCGGTGGTCGGAGGCGGTCGCCAAGGGAGACGGAGCGGTGCTCATGGGGCGCCTTTCTCGCTGTCGGGTTGGATCTTGCCTTGCGCCGCCGGACCCCAGAAAGGCGACTTTCCCGGGTCGGGGTCGGGCATGGCAGCCAGCAGGGTCTTTGCATAATCGGTGCGCGGCGCATCGAAGATTTGGTCGACGGGACCGTCCTCGACCAGCTTGCCGCGATAGATCAGCGCCGCCCGGTGGCAGATGTAGCGCACCACAGCCAGATCGTGGCTGATAAAGAGAAAGGTCAGGCCAAGCTGATCCTGAAGGCCTATCAGCAGTGCCAGCACCTGCGCCTGGACCGAGACGTCAAGCGCCGAGGTGGGCTCGTCGAGCACGACCAACCTCGGATTGCAGGCCAGCGCCCGTGCAATGCCGATGCGCTGACGCTGGCCGCCTGAGAACTCATGCGGATACCGGGTCAGATGGCCCCGTTCCATGCGCACGAGCTCGAGGAGTTCCGCCACCCTGTCGGTTATCTGCCGACCGCTGAGCCTCAGGACGTCGCGGTGAACCTCCATCGGTTCAGCGACGATGTCGCGCACCGACATGCGTGGGTTGAGCGATGCGTGAGGGTCTTGGAACACCATCTGAATGCGGGCGCGCTGGGCGCGAAGCGCCTTTGGCGAAAGCGCATGGATATCCTCGCCCTCGAACAATATGCGCCCTGCCGTCGGCCGTTCCAGCCCCAGGATGGCCCTGGTCAGCGTGGTCTTGCCCGATCCGCTTTCGCCGACGATACCCAGGCATTCCCCGCTGTCGATCACGAAGCTGACACCGTCAACGGCGCGGACCGGCTCGGCCGCGCCGCCGAACCAACCACGGCGGACCGTGTAGTGCTTTACAAGGTCTTCGACGACGAGAATGCTCACACTGCCGCCTCGACCGGGTCGACGCTGAAGGACAGATCGCCCCGCTTCATCTCACGGGTCGGTACCGAGGCCATCAGTGCCCGCGTATAGGCATGGGCCGGGCTCGTCAGCACCTTGGCGACCGGTCCCGACTCGACGATCTCGCCCTGTCGCATCACCGCGACCTCGTTGCAGATCTGGGCGACCACGCCCAGGTTGTGGGTGATGAACATCACCGTCAGGCCGCGGTCCACGACAAAGGAATGAATGAGCGCCAGGACCTGGGCCTGGACGGAGACATCAAGCGCGGTGGTTGGCTCATCGGCAATCAGAAGCTTCGGCCGTCCGATGAGCGCCATGGCAATCAACACGCGCTGCCGCATGCCGCCCGAAAACTGGTGCGGATAGGCGTCGATCCGCTGGGCCGGATCGACGATGCCGACGCGGCCCAGCATCTCGATAGCCAGCTGGCGGGCGACCGCGCGTTTCTGCCGTCGACGGGCGGTGGCGGGCAGCGAAAGGATGTCGGGATCGCGCGCGGCCACGGCGAGCGCGGCATCGACCATCTGGGTTGAGATGCGGAAGGCCGGGTTGAGATTGGTCGTTGGGTCCTGAAAGATCATCGAGATGCGGGTGCCGCGCAGCGCCCGCATCTCTTCTTCGCTTGCGGCCAGCATGTCGTGGCCGTCGAAGAGGATGCGCCCCCCGAGATAGCGCCCCGGCGGTGTCGGCACCAAGCGCGAGACCGACAACCCCGTCAACGACTTGCCCGAGCCGGTCTCGCCCACGACCCCGGCGATGGCGCCTTGAGGGATCGTCAGGTCAATGCCCTTGAGAATCTCCGTCTCGCCGTCGAAGCTGGTCATCGCCAGCCGCAGCCCCCTGATGTCGAGCAGTGCCATCAGCGACGGGCTCTGGGATCGAGCGCCTGCCGCAGCCCCTCGCCGAACAGGTTGAAGGCGAGGACCGCGACGAAGATCGCCATGCCGGGGAAGATCGCCGTCCACCAGAAGTGTGGCAGGTTCGAGCGCGAAACGGACAGCATGACCCCCCATTCCGGCGTCGGCGGGCGGACACCGATGCCGATGAACCCCAGCGAGGCCACAGCGAGGATCGCGAATCCCACGTCAAGCGACATCTTGACGATGATCGGCGACGTGACGTTGGGCAGAATGTGGCGGAAGATGATGCGT
>JBCBSH010000240.1:0-6163 GCA_039819285.1 Pseudomonadota bacterium | reverse complement strand
GCGAGTCTGTTCGGCGGTGTTAACCAGCCAGGCCGTTGCCGCCTCGTCGCCTTCGATAATGGGTTTTCTGCCCAGCCTTTCGCCCATCGCCTCCGCCATCGCCCGTACGCTGGCGACTTCAGGGCCGGACACGTTCAACGGGCTCGTCGGCGTCGTGCAATGCTTAAGCGCCCGCAAGGCGCAAGCGTTGGCGTCGCCTTGCCAGATAACGTTGACGTGGCCCATGGCGACGGATATCGGCTGGCCGTCGCGGACCAAGGTGGCGACATCGTGCAGCACCCCATAGCGCATATCGATGGCATAGCTGAGGCGCAGCAGCCGTCCCGGCGTGTCGAAACGGCTGCTGTAGTATTCGAACATACGCTCGCGCCCGACGCAGGATGCGGCATATTCGCCCGGCGGCGGCGTTGGCGGCGTGGCTTCGGTGGCGCCTTGATGCCGGACATCGACGAACGGATAGACGCACGCCGTGGAGAAGGCGACGATGCGCGCCCGTGCGAAATGCTCCGCCACGATTGCCGGCACCAGACTGTTCATGGCCCAGGTCAGCGGCTGATTGCCCGACGAGCCAAATTTCCGGCCGGCCATGAAGATCGCATTCTCCGTCACTTCCAGCCGGGCGACGGCGGCGCGGTCCAGCAGATCGCAGGCGATCGTCTCGACGCCGGCCGCCTCCAACCGCGTCTTGGCGGCGGCATCTGTGAAGCGGGCGACACCGATGACACGCTTTTCCGGCGCCGCACGCTTGGCCAGGATGGCCAGCGACGGTCCCATCTTGCCACCGACGCCGAGCACGGTGATGTCGCCGCTGACCGACTTCAGGTCGGCAATCAGGTCCGGGCTGGGCCGGGTCATGAAGTCGTCGAGCGCGGCCTCATCGGCGAACCCTTCGGGCAGGTCGGTCATCAGGCCGGTTCTCCTTCAAGCATGGAAAAGTGCCAGTCGGCCTCGGCGATGCCGCCGTCCATGTCCGGCGGCGCGCCGACGCCCAGCCCGGGCACTTGCAGCGAGCCGATCGACAGCATCCCGTCGCGGATCTTGAGCGCGACGGTATCGCCTTGGCGTTCGTAAAGGTCGGGATGTTGGGCCAGGGCCTGAAAGCGCTCCGCACCTGGCAGATGGTCCAGGCCCCGGAAGTAGTGGTGGCCGTTGCGCTCCACATGGCGGATGCCCAGCGTGGCCACTACTGCAAGGTCTGATTGCAAGGGAACGATGGCAAGGTTGGTCAGGTCTTCGGCGGATTGGAAATAGCTGCCGCGCCCTGAGCGGCGATTGTGGTGGTTGGCCAGAGCCAGGTTCAGGAAGGAGCGATAGACGCCCTTGCAGTTCTTGTGGCTGACGCCGTGATAGCCGAGCGCGATGGCGTCGGCATAGGCCTCGGTCCAGCCGTCGGCCTCGTCGATCAGCAGGGGTTTGCCGATGGCCGCGAGGGCCTGTGCCGGCAGCGGCTCCGCCATGGCCACTGCCCGATCGAGCGGCTGTTCGATGAACAGAATGGCGTCGTATAGATCGTTCAAGGCAGGCGTTGATCGAACCTGTTCGATCAACCCGATGAAGTCGTCGATCTGCTTGTACTGTTCGTTGCCGTCCAGGGTGATCGCGATGGGCCGACCGGCGTTTGCGGCGACCGAGGCGATTTGCGTCAGCCGATCGATGTCGGCGTCCCTTTCGCCCGCGACCTTCACCTTCAGGTATTGCAGCCCGTCGGTCCGAAGATAGTCTTCCAACGTCGTTGGAAAGCCATCGTCGGGTAGGTCATCCGACGCTGCGTCAGCGGCGGTGATCGGGTCGACCAGGCCGACCGTGTGGCGCAGCGCCACCGTGTCGAGAGGCCGGTCGGGAAGGGCCTCCAGATGCTCATCCGGCTCCAGCACCGGAAAGATGTTTCGGCAATTGATGCCCAGCATCCCCTTGCGCACCAGCGCGTCGAACGGAAGCCCCGCCAGCCGGCCCGCCGCGTCGATCGTGGCCCGTTCCAGCATCGAGGCGCCGAAGGATGCCCCCAGCCTGTTGAACCCGCCCGCCAGCGCCCGCCGCTCGATCTCGTGCCGCGTGTCGCGCCATAGGCCGAACGGCGTGTCGGGCTCGGCATCGGCGTAAACCGACCGTGCGTGCCTTAAGGCCATCAGCAGGTCGGCAACGTTGTCGGCCGGGGTCTTGTCCGGCGTCTTGTCGAACCATTTGTAGGCAAGGATGTCTGATGCGTAGCCCCTAGCGGTCTGGCCCTCCTCGGTTTCGACCGTGACTTCCAGCAGGCTCACAGGGGCCGCCGTCATGGTCACGACGCCGAAGCGAAACGGCATGCGTGCAAAGGCGTTGCGGATCACCAGCCGGCTGTCGCGAACCCGCAAGCGTGGCGCGCTCGATGTCATCGCATCTGCTCCTGAACGCCGCGCAGATAGCCGGCCGCGACCGCCGCCGTGGTCGGGCCGTCCGGGATATAGTCGAACGGTTCGACGGAAACCGGCCCAGTGAAGTCGACATCGGCCAGGGCCGCGAAAACGGGACCGAACCGATCGTCACCCTGGCCAGGCGCGCGGCGGTTGCGGTCATTGACCTGAATGTGCGCCAGGTGGCCGGTCGGCCACCAGTGGCGGATCAGTTCAGATACCGGCTGATCCTCGGCAAGCGCGGCGGCCGACGTATCGATCATGGTCTTGAAGGCCGGATTGCCGATCTCTTCGACCATCGCGACCGCTTCGGCCACCCTATTGATGAACGCCGTCTCGCGCGGGGCGAGCGGTTCCAGGCAATAGGTTACGCCGGCCCGTTCGGCCGCCTCGGCCGCGACGCGGAAGCATTGAAGCGCATTGGCGCGCGCGGCCTCCGGCGACGCGGCATCCTCCAACCGGCGCTGGGCCGGTGAGCCGTGCACGAGCACCGTCCCACCGAGCGCCGCACACATATCGACCAGAATACGCAGGACGTCCGTCGTACGTTCTCTCAGGCCGGCATCGTCGCTGGTGATCGAGAGGCCGGCGGGTGCGACCAGCAGCCAGTGCAGCCCGGTGATGCGCAAGCCATGATCCTCGGCGATCGCGCGATAGCCTTTAAGCGCGGTGTCTGGCAACCGATGGGGTTCGTCCGACAAGGTGAAGGGCGCGACCTCCAGGCCGGCATAGCCGAGTTGGGCGGCTAGCTTGCACTGGTCGGCGAAATCCAGTTCGCGCACCACTTCGTTGCAAAGGCTCAGATCCAGCATCCTCTATCCCGGCAGTCTGACGTAAAACAATCGCTCAAAGACGAACTCGACACCCGCACCCGTCACCGCCGCGATGGCCGCGGCAATGGCGATGTTGGGCAGTGGTGGCAGCTTCCCGAGCGCCATCGCCTCGGTGGCTACCACGAAGGCAAAGACGAACACCATGGTCGCCAGCCAGAACGGCAGCCAGCCGAACAGGCCAAGCGCATAGCCAAGCGTAAGGGCCAAAACCAGCGCGATCCGCCGGACCGAGGCGGAGCGGACAAAGCCGCCAACCGCATCGTCCGTGAGATCCAGCCGCCAACCGCCGCGCAGGATGGAACGGATCAGCATGGCGAGCCCGCACAGGGTCAGGATCGCACCCAACATGCCTGGCACGATGCCTGGCACCGTGTAGGGGTTGACGTTCAAGTGATCGAGTCGGGGCAGGCGCAGGCTCTCCACCAGTACCGCGATGCCGAACGCGGTCAGCACAATGGCTGAGACGAAGTCCAGCCGGTCCATGCGGCTTGCCTTCATGGCCCGCCTCCGTCCCGCCGCCGGCCCAGCATCCTGGCCATCAGGCGCCGCGTGCCGGGCATGCTGAGAATGATGAACAGCAAGGCGGACCCGAACAGGACGATGCTGATCGGCCGGGTGAAGAACGGCGTCAGGTCGCCGTCGGTCAACACCAGGCCGCGACGCAGGCTCTTGTCCAGAATATCGCCCAGCACGATGCCCAGGATCAGGGGTGCCATGGGGTATTTCAGCTCGCGCAGAATGAAGCCCAGTACGCCGAACACCAGCATGACCCAGACATCGAATGTGCGGCTGGCGATGGCGAAAGCGCCGACGGTGCAGAGCACGAAGATGACCGGCATCAGCCGCTCTCGCGTGACTCTCAACACCAGCAGAAGCGGCCTCGTCAGCAACAGACCGAGCACAAACATCGCGCAGGTCGCCAGGAACACCATGGCGACGACGGAAAAGATAAAATCCGGAAACTCGATCATGATCAGCGGGCCCGGCCGGATGCCGTGGATGATCATGGCTGCCAGCAGCACGGCGGCGGGGGCGGAGCCAGGCACGGCCAGCGTCAGAACGGGGATCAGCGCGCCCGGCACGGCGGCATTGTTGCCGGTTTCGGCCGCCATCAGCCCCTCGACCGAGCCCTTGCCGAATTGGTTCTTCTCGCGCGAGGTCTGGCGGGCGGCCGCGTAGGACGCCCAGGCGCCCATATCTTCGCCCACACCGGGCACCAGCCCCATGAATGTGCCGATCAAGCCGGACCGGATGGCCGTGATCCGATAGCGCACCGCTTGGCGGACACCGGACCAAATGCTGCCGACCTTGCCGCGCACGACTTCATAAGATTGCTGGCGCATCACCGTCAGGATCTCGGCAAAGCCAAAGGCACCGACCATCGCCGGCAACAGACCGATGCCGCCGGCGAGATCGGTGGAGCCATAGGCAAAGCGCGGCACCGCGTGGATGCCCTCTTGGCCGATCATGGCGACGAGAAGACCCAAGAAGCCAGCGATCCAGCCCTTCAGCGGGTCGTCCAAGGCGGTCAACTGGCCGGCGATCAAGACGCCGAATACCGCCAGCCAGAAGAACTCGAAAGCGCCGAACGAGAGGGCAAACTCGGCCAGCGCCGGCGCGACGACTGCCAGGGCCAGCATGCCGATCAAGCCGCCGACGAACGAGCCCGTCGTGGCGATCGCCATGGCGCGGCCGGCCTGGCCCGATCGGGCCAGCGGATAGCCGTCCAGCGAGGTCGCGGCGTTGGCTGGCGTGCCGGGAATGTTCAAGAGAATGGCGCTGCGGCTGCCGCCATAGATGGCGCCGACATACATGCAGATCAGGATCAGGATCGCCCGATCCGCCTCCATCTGAAACGTCAGCGTCGTCATCAAGGCGACACCCAATGTCGCGGTCAGCCCCGGCAGCATGCCGACGACAATGCCGAGCAAGGTCGCCCAGAAAACGTCGATGATGGCGAAGCTGGTGACGAAGCCGCCGATCGCGGACAGGAACGATTCTAGGCCGGCCAATGGACGATCTCTCGGTTCTCGCTCAGCGCGCCAGCCGGGACGGTTATCGATACATAAAGCCCCTGACGCCGGCCTTCAGCGCCAGGGGCATGGTTCGTCATAAGCCGCTTACGGCCGGTCGATGCCGTAATCCTCCGGATTGTTGGGCGCCTGGCCGCTGTCGAACAGCAGCCAGACATTCTGCTCCAGGATCGGCCTGACGGCGGCTTGCGCATCGTCGCCCATCGACGGGTCGAAGAAGGCGCCGCGGTTGGCTGCGTACTCGGCGAGCGCGTCAGAGTTGACGATCACGTCGGCCCAGACGGCGTCCATGGTCTCCGTCACCTCCGCCGGCACGTCCGCCGGTGCCCAGATGCCGAAATAGTTGTTGGCCGTCTGAATGTCCGGCAGCCAGTCCGTGATCGCCGGGATGGAGCCATGGCCCTCCAACTCAAGCGGCGCACTGGCAACAACCGCCAGCGGCACGATGCGCCCGGCGCGGATCATTTCCGCCTGCTCCGACGCGAGCTGGGTGGTGATGTTGGTTTCGCCCGCAACCGTGGCCAGCACGGCCGGGTTCCCGCCATCATAGGTGACATGGCGGTACTCGACATCGCCCGCCTGGGCGATGGCCTGCATGGCGTTGTGTCCGCCGGAGGTGACACCGGCCGTGGCCACGGTGACCTCGCCGGGATTGGCCTGCATGGCCTCCATCAGGTCACCGAAATCCTCATACCCCGCATCCGGATTGGCACCGACCACCGCGACGTTCGCGATGTGCAGATAAAGGTTCCAGTCCTCGATCGGCACGTCGAGCATGTCCAAGACCGGATAGCTGCCGAGATCGACGGCAGCACCAGCGGCCCAAGTCAAACCGTCATGCGGCGCCTGCCAGGCGTTTGTCGTGCCGACCGAGCCGGACGCGCCCGGCTGGTTGACGATGACCACG